>QWPV01000005.1:12484-75818 GCA_003671055.1 Planctomycetota bacterium | reverse complement strand
ACACTCTTCTGCGCCGCGCAGAACCTGCCCCGCCACAGAAGCGCGAGTGAGTCGTGAAAGGATCTCAATCAATCCAATCGCGCGCCTTCAAGCGTTCGGGAACATGCGAGATTGCGCCCCTTCCTCGATTCGCCCCGCGACGACGAATCGGGGGGTCCTATCGCGGCTCACTTCCAAGAATGCGTTCGAGTTGCCTACGCAATTCAGGAGCTTTTTCTTTGGCAACATCCCACACGATTTCGTAGTCCACTCCAAAGTAGCCGTGGATCAAATGATCTCGCATTCCAGCCATTGCACGCCACTCGATCTTTGAATGCAGCGCGCGAAAATCCTCTGGGATTTGCTTGGCTGCTTCGCCAATGACTTCAATGCTTCGAACGAATGCCCGTTGAAGCACTTCGCTCTGAAGGAACTCCTCGCGATTCACCGCTGCCGAACTATGAATGAGAAAGTCGACTTCAACCAGCATGTGCCGCACGTAGTCATGCAGCTCGAAGGACATCGTGCGCCTCCGCCAAGATGCGAGGCCCAAAGAACGGCGAGAGGGACTCGATCGTGACGATCTCAACACGGCACCCAAGGCACTCCTCCAACAATTCACAGAGTGCCCAGAAGCGATCAAACGTCTTCATACCGGGTTGAAAAGTGACAAGAAGATCAACATCACTATCAATCCTTGCTTCATCGCGAAGAACTGATCCAAATAGTGCCAACCGCTCGACGCCAAGCAGTCGCATGTGTGGTTCGGCAGCAACGAGACACTCAATTGCTTGCTTGCGAGTGATTGGCAGTGTGCGCATCGCTGTGGCATCCTACTCCGCGGCGCCTCATGCGTCACCCTTACTCCGCTTCGGGCAATCGAGGACAGGCATAGACCAAGGAACGAAGTCGTCTCCGAGGGCTGCCGCGGCGATCTCAATCAATCCAATCGCGCGCCTTCAAGCGTTCGGGGACGTAGGTGTCGGTGACATAGGAGATGTCCTTCGTGATGAGGGACTCGACTTCCATCTTGAAGCCATTTTTGAGGAGTCCGCCGATTTCGCGCTGCCAACCTTTGTGGTGTTCGAACCAGGGGTAGGCGGCGATTTCGCCTGCGCGTTTGATGTCGTTTTCGGTGAGATCGATTTTCACTGCATCATCGAGATTGCACTCTCGGAAATCTTTCGCGCGAATACCGAGGAACTTTGCTTGCGGAATCGCGAGGCGTGAACTTTCGAATGCGAGTGAGATCGATCCTTGCTTGATGACGCTGTAGATGTAGTGCCCCCACGGATCGCAATCGAGCACACAAATGAGCGGGAGTTTCAATTCCTCGGTCATGCGTTGCAGTAATCGGCGACATCCGCGCGGTGGTTGTCCTGCACCGTGCGTGAGGATGCAGTTGTGCTTCTCCCAAAAGCGATCTTCGTTGAAGCGATTCCACACGGTGCCCTTCTCGACATGGAGAATGAACTTCGCTTCGCACTTCTTGAACTGAATGATGTCTGGTTCAACGATCGAGGGAAGCGCGTAACCGCCGGATCCCATCTTGCGACAATTGATCTCATCACCGCGATCGACAATCGTGATATTGCCGACCATCGAACCGCGATTCTCCGCGAAAACATGGAGTTCCTCGCGCAATGCGCCGAGTGCAACTTCGAGGTCTTCGAGAATCGGATCCGACTCGTCTTGCCCATCGAAGGTGTTCTCGCGCGTCCCTGCAACAGTGTGCTTTGCTTTGTAGAACACACCGCGGAGGCTGCTGGTCTTTCCAGCCGCGATCAACTCACTGATCGTGTTGGAGTGCAACATCGTCTGCATGAACTGCTTGGCAGTCTTGAGATCGAAGAGCGGCCGCGCTGCAGTTGCGGAGCCCATCTCGAGAATGCCACGCTTCTTATTCCACAGCGTGTTGGACTTTGCACGCGTAGGGATCTGAATGATCGGATCGTCTCCGCCGAGAATGCGCTTCACCATCTCTTCCGCAAGGTCGAGAATTTTCTTGGACGTGCGCGCATCACGCTCTTTTAAGCGAGTGCTGATGCTCGGCGTGGAATCTGTTGTCGTGTTCTTCTTGGCCATAGCGTTCTCAACTCAAAACAAACTTGGGGTGTCCGCGACACTACGCTTCTGCGGCTTTGCAGAAGTTCGCGGCGCATCAGTCTTGGGCTTCGGCGCTGACTTAGTGTGCACTGCATCTGCTGGCGATTTCTTGCGCGGCGCCGCTGGCTTCTTCATCGGCGCGACTTCTTCAAACTCCATCGGCGCGCTCGTGCGCACTGGCTGCGTCGGAAGACTCGGGATCGCGCCCTCGATGATGATCACGCCGTCATCGTCATCATCAGGATCCGGCGCAATCGCCTTGCGCACCTTGCCATCTTCATCAAGTTCCACATCCGCGATCGCAGTCTTTGTGCGCGCTTGAATGAGAAGTGAGTCATAGATCGGTTTCGGGCTGTGACCTGTGATCTGATGCAGTGCTTTCGCGATCTCACCGATGTAGCGCTCGAAGACGTCGCGGCGATCGTTCTCGCGCTTCATCTTCATGCGCTTGCGCAGATACGTCCCGAGCTTACGACCGCATTCCATCAGCGCGAGCTTCATCTCTTTGCGAATCTCGTCGTAGTCAGCAATCGCTTCCTTCGATTCACTCGTGAATGGAACCCAGACGCTTGCCATGTGGATCATCACCACGAGCGGTCCAGTTGGCACATTGCCGCGCGGTTGCTGGAGCCCGTAGTTTTTCCACGCGGTCTCAGCGATCGCTTTGAAGGAGCTGCACGCTGATTGTTGAAAGAGCAGTGGCACGCGATTGGCAAATCGAATAACGCGTGCAGATTCTTCACATGGAAGATCACCGCCAAATGCAATCGCTGCTTCGATCTGAAACGGTCGACCGCGATACACCGCTGCTTCACGACTCGAGGCTGCATAAAACTCTGCACGAACGCCCTTCAACATTCCCGCGAGCATCTGCCGCACGCCGATGGGCGCGAGGCAATCAGTGGGTGGAGGCGCGAGCTTCGCGACTTCAAATTCTTTGAAGAGTTTTTCCGCCACGCTCGGTTCAATATCCGCGGCGCGCGTGCGCGTCGTCACGCCGATTTTCTTGCACATCGCCGCCGCAGTTACGGGTGAAACACGGCAAAAACGCTCTTGCAAAAACGAATAGAGCGAACCCTTCTCCGTCGCTTCATAGTCCTTGATCATCTGCAGCAAGATGCCGAGTTCAATTCCCTTCGGGTGCGGTTGAATCTCTTGCGTCTCGCGCGGAAGCTCTTCCACCCCGCGCGGATAAATCAACACGCCATGCGTTTCGCTCGTTCGCTTCGCACTACTTGCTGCGCTCGCTGCGCCCTGCGTGACGAGTGGCACATCATCTTCTTCGTTCGCGCTCTCACGCGACGGTGGAACGAAGACGAACTTCGCGTGTGGATTCGCAATCGCGGTGAGTTCGAGAAACTCATCCACAGATCCACGCCCGCGCTGGTAACGACCTTCAAGCTCGATCGACACGCTCGTCCCTGTGGGGAACTCAATCGCATCGAGAAATCCCTTCTCGCTCGCAAGTGCACGAGCACCCAGAGTGACTGCGCGCAATCGTTCTGGCGGGAAATCATTCGTCTCATCATCAGCGATGACTTCCGCGCGATTCGTCTTCGTGTTCATCGCAAGTTCAATGCGATGCGCTTTCGCTGTTGCCTTCGGTCGCGTGACGATGGTCATGGGACGACCAGTCGTGATCAGTCCGTACATGCCCGCTGCGGAAATGCCGATGCCTTGTTGTCCGCGCGACATCTTCAATCGATGGAACTTCGAGCCGTAGAGCAATCGTCCGAAGATGTTTTCGACTTGCTTGCGCACGATGCCAGGACCGTTGTCCACGATTGTCACGCGATAGCGCGAACTCTTCACTGTTGCGGCGCGATCTGGTTGAAGATCCTCGATCACCACCGCGATCTCCGGAAGGATGCCCCCCTCCTCGCATGCATCGAGAGAATTGTCGACCGCCTCCTTGACGGTGGTCAGGAGCGCTTTGCGCGGATTGTCGAATCCGAGAAGATGGCGATTCTTGGCGAAGAACTCGCTCACGGAGATGTCGCGCTGTCGCGCACCCATCTCTTCTGCGTTCGAACCTCGTCGTTTGACTTCCTTGGCTGCACTGCTCATGTCGTATGTGGCGCTCCATCGCCAAACGGGAACATAGCCGAGCAATCGATTTGACGGAGTGGCATGGGCTATACTCCTCCCCCTCGCAAACGAGATCACTATGGAAACAACACTTCTCATCCTCAAGCCAGACGCTGTTCAACGCGGCCTCATGGGTCGCATCATTACTCGCTTCGAAGAGAAGGGCCTGCAGATCGTGGGAGCCAAGCTCACCATGATTTCGCCGGAGACCGCTGCGACGCACTACATGGATCACGCGGGCAAGGGCTTCTACCCTGGCCTTGTCGGGTTCATGACCAGCGCGCCCGTGCTCATCCTCGCGGTGCGCGGAATCGGCGCCATCACCATCTGCCGCAACCTCATGGGCGCAACCTTCGGTTCGAAGGCAGCCGCCGGCACGATCCGTGGCGACTTCGGGGTCTCGAACTCGTTCAACCTGATCCATGGTTCCGATAGCCCAGAGGCAGCTGCTCGCGAACTCGGAATCTTCTTCGGCGCTGGCGAGGTGCTTGAGTACACACGCGCTGGCGATCGCTGGGTTTACGACAGCAGCTCCGGCAAGCCTGAGTGACGCTTTCCGCACTTGACTGATAAAATCGAAGTCTTAGGAGCCAGTTTGAAAAAACTGGCTTCTTTTTCTCATTTTTTACCGTTCTTAGTCCGTATAACTTGTGTTTTTGCCATTTTCGACGGTGTATATGGAAGGACATCGTTTTGATCGCAGAACGAGGCCGCTTCGATACACCTTTCTGACCGCGCCGCAGGCTTTTTGCGACAGCGTGAAGACGTGCAGGGAACCCTCTGTTTCTCCTGCCCGCGTGAATAATTTGACTGGGCGTCGATGGTTGTTGGCGGTATTCGTGTCTCTCGAGCTTTTTGCGCTTCACCGCGCGGATGTGCGAAATACGAGTCCGCGGCTCTGCATCACTCTCGCAGGTGGCAACCGCAACTCTTAGGAGCGGTAAAAAGGGATCTGCGCCGGATTTGAAGACCCCTAAAGACTTTTGCCTGAACGTTTTGATCGTTTAACTGGAACTTTCTCCGCAGTTCTGCGAATCTATCCTTCCTCACCCCTTACCTTTGGAGGCTCTCCCCATGGCACGACCAACTCCATCACAACCAGCAGCGACGCCAAAATCCTCAGTGAGCATCGCCAAAAAAGCCGCCACACTTAAGGCTTCCTCGGTCGCTGATTCGATGCACGCGCCGAACGCCTCGCGCGCTCGCGAAGGCTCGCTCCGCAAGGCAGCGAGCCGCAAGGGTGTGATCAGTAAGGGTCCGGCAACCAAGACAATCGTTCCGACCCGTGCACGAAGCGCGAGCGTGAAGAACGCGCGTGGATTGTCGCTCGGCGAGAAGACCCGTCTCGCCAAGATCTTCACCCAAATCAACGTGAAGCCGATGGACTTCATGGCGAGCGCAGAGTTTGATCTCGAAGACGCAGAGCAGCGGATTCTCGCCAACGCGCCAACCATCGCGCGGCCTGATGTCACCTGGTACCGACCACTGATGGATGACTTCATCAGCGCACGGCATCGACGCGCGCGCGCTGGGAATTCGCAGAGTTCTGTACTGCTCACCGGCGCACAAGAGCGCGTGCTGTTCCTCAAGTACAACTACTCGCGCAAGCGCGTGCGACTCGTGCAGGACGCGCTCGTCGACAACAAGCCGACGACCGATCAAGCGCGTGAAATGATCAAGTTCTTTGACCTTGCGGAGGGTTTCCGCGAGCAGATCGCTGAAACAAATCTCGCGCTTGTGCTCGCAATGGCGAAGCGTGTTCGCAACATCGATGTCGATCTTTCTGATCTCATCGGCGAAGGCAACATGGCGCTCATGCGCAGCGTGGACAAGTTCGATTGCATGCGCGGGTTCAAGTTCAGCACCTACGCATGCCGAGCGATTCTGAAGGCCTTCAGCCGTTACTCGATGAAGGTGCAGAAGGATCGCTCGAAGATCGTGGCTGAGTTTGATCCAACCATGGAGCGCTCGAATCACCTTGAAACCGTGCGTGCGCAGAGTGAGAAGGACTCGGCGCGTGAGGTTCGACATCTTGTCGAGACCAACTGCGCTGATCTGAGTGACCTCGAGAAGCTCGTGATCACCGCTCGCTTCGGTCTCAACAAGGCGCCTGGCACCCCACAGGCGACCCTTGAGCAAGTCGGTCGCGAGATCGGTCTGACAAAGGAGCGCGTCCGCCAGATTCAGAATCGTGGGCTCGAGAAGTTGCGCCTCGCGTTCGAGAATCGCCCAACGCTGGCGCCTGCATCGATCCCGAATCAGAACTGAGCACATTCCTCAAAGCCCAATCGATGAACTCAGCCCTCGCGCTGGGTTCATCTCTTTGTGGCTTCGAACTTTTGAGTGGGGTCGCACACACTTCTGTCCGTAGATCAGGGGTTGTTCGATTTACAAACCACGAAGCCGCGAAACCACGAAGCCGCGAAGCGCGATCCCTTTGAGTACCGCCTTTGCTGACTCCCTTACAATTCTGCGCTCACTTGGAGCGCACTCACTATGCCAAAGAAGATTTACGACTCGCCCGCCGCTGCACTCAATGGTCTCCTTCACGATGGCATGACCATCGCGGTTGGTGGCTTTGGGCTCTGCGGGATTCCTGAGCAACTCATCATTGCGCTGCGCGACTCGGGCACGAAGAATTTAACTGCGATCAGCAACAATGCGGGCATCGATGAATGGGGACTTGGACTCCTCTTGAAGACGCGCCAGATTCGACGCATGGTGTCGAGTTACGTCGGTGAAAACGCCGAGTTTGAGCGGCAGTACATGGCTGGAGAGCTCGAACTCGAATTCAATCCGCAAGGCACGCTTGCTGAACGACTTCGTGCAGGAGGCGCGGGAATCGCTGGGTTCTTCACGAAAACTGGCGTTGGAACTATCGTCGCTGAGGGCAAAGAGATTCGCGAGTTTGATGGCGAGGCGTATGTGTTTGAGCGCGGCATTCGAACTGACCTCTCGCTCGTGAAAGCGTGGCGGGCGGATCCATCTGGAAACCTCGTGTTCCGGAAGACCGCGCGCAACTTCAACCCGATGGTCGCGACTGCGGGACGCGCTTGCGTAGCTGAAGTCGAGGAAATCGTCCCACTCGGCAGCCTTGACCCCGATCAGATTCACACGCCTGGGATCTTCGTGGACAGGATCGTGCAGACGGTTTCTGAGAAGCGCATTGAGCAGCGCACGACGAATCCTGGTTAAAGCCGATGCGAGCTTGTTATCGGGCTACGAAGACGTGATCCATGCGGCGATCGCGACACAAACTCGGTGCGTCATAGATCGCAAACACACAAGGTTCTCTTACAAATGAGTCTCTCTCTATCCGATACTGAATTCTACGCATTCTGACGTGGGGTTCATCGTTCTTCGACTCCACTGGTAAACACTCGATCGCGCTGCTGCGGATCGCACGACCACGGATTGCATTAAGGAAGCCTGCTCATGATCTATCGCCTTCAACCACTTCGCTCCACACTCGCCATCGGATTTACCGCCGTCGCTCTCGCCTTCGGTTTCACACCGCGCGCGGAGGCGCAGTTTGGTGGACGCAGTTCGCTCGCGAATTCATTCGTCCCTGATTTCTCTCCGCGCGACCTCGTCGTCTTCATCGACGCACTCGGTCTCGAAGAGTGGCAGCGCCCCGTGCTTGAAGTGCTCCTCGACGATTACACGAACGGTTTCACCGCGGGCGTTGAAGGCATGCGAACCGAAATGGCTGGGCTGAAGGATCGTGTTGCTGGCGTCGATGCCAACGACGTCATGAATCTCATCACAGGACCGATGGAGAAGTGGCAAACGCGAAAGCACGGGCTTCGCGACGACTTCCTCAACAACCTCAAGGCCCAGCTAAGCGATCCTCAACTCGAGCTTTGGCCACGCCTCGAGCGCGCACTTCGACGCGAAAAGTCGCTGCCTTCCGCGGAAATCAGCGGCGAAGCAGTAAACCTCTTCAACGTCGTGCGCGACCTTCAACTTGCGCCACTGCAATCAGATTCCATCAGGCCGATACTCGATACATACGAGTTCGCTCTCGATGCCGCGCTTGCCGATCGCGACCGTGCGATTGAAGAAGCGTCGAAGGAACTTATGCAAGCCATGAGTTCGAATGATCCTGAGCGTGGCGTTGCTGCGCAGGAGCGCATCATGATCAAGCGCGTTGCCGTGCGAGCAGTGCAAGAGAACACCACGACGCAAATCAAAGATGGTCTCGGTGGTGACCTCGGAACCCAGTTCGAAATGAAGGTGCTTGAGCGCGCGTTTCCACAAGTTTTCCGACCAGATCCCGTGACTCCCCTCTTTGAGTCCGCACTCGCTATGGAAAACCTCGACGCGACGAAGAAGGCATCGATCGATTCACTCTTCCTCGAGTTCACGCCGCAAAACTTCGGTGCGAACGTGACACTCATGCAAGCGATGCGCCTTTCGGAACCGCAGCAACCCCGTCGGCAAACCGCGGCGATTCAGGCACGCAAGCAAGGCGGCGCCGTCACCCGCTCGCCAGAAGCAGAAGACGTCGTTGCCGCTCGTCAAGCCCGCGAAGCAATTTGGGAGAAGTACCGCAATCTTCTCTATGAACTTCTCAACGATCAAGAACGCGAAAACCTTCCTGGAATCGGTAAGCCTGACAATGCTGCAGACGCGGGCAAGACGCAGTCGGGTCGCTCGTCGAGTGCGGCTTCAACGCTCGGCGCAACCGATCGCGCAGTTCCAGGATCAGGAAAGTCCGGAACGCCAGGTCTCGCAGGCAACGACCCGAAGGAGACTGCAGGAGAGAAAAGTTCGAAGGTCACAGGCTCAGGCCGACAAAGCGGCGGTCGTGGAGCACCACAGCAAGCGGAAGATCAGGATTGATGTCCCTACGCCTCGCGCGCTGAAGTGCCGATAAGAAGATCCGATCAAGCCGTTGATCAAGCAAGGGAGCCGAAGTGCCTGCGACTACTAGTGTGCCAACCACCGACAAGAAAACTACCGCCACGACTGAGAACGCTACGCGAGAGCGTTGCACTCTCCTAGGCATCGAGTGGTTTGACCAACTTCCGAATTCCGATCCCAAAGTAGGCGAACTGCTCGCGCCCGAAGTTGCTGTTCGCCTCGGCGTTGTGCCCGTGTCGCTCGATGGTGCGCGCCTCGTGCTCGCGATGCTCAATCCGCTTGACACGACCGCGCTCGATGAAGTTGCGGCGCTGACGAATCGCGCGATCCTTCGCGTCGGTCTCGAACCAGTTGCGTTCCGCGACCTGATGCGCGACCGCTACGGCACGACTGCAGCGCGCATGGCCGAGTCGCTCGCATCAGAGGTGCTCGGCGGTTCGCAAGACGCAGAGCACAACCTCGATGCTATTGAGGCAGACGACGTCCATCGGATGGCGGAGCAGCCGACGCTCATCAACCTCGTCAATCTGTTGCTGCTCGAAGCGATTCAAGGCAGAGCGTCCGACGTGCATATTGAGCCCTTTGAGCACGATCTCAAAGTGAAATACCGCATCGACGGCGTACTTCTTGAGCAGCCACAACCACCTAAGCACTTGCAAGCCGCACTCATTGGACGCGTGAAAATCATGGCGTCGATGAACATCGCCGAGCGATACGTGCCGCAGGATGGCCACATCACGCTGCGCTTCGAAGGGCGAAAGGTCGACATTCGTGTGTCGACGGTTCCCACGCTCTACGGCGAGTCCGTCGTGATGCGTATTCTCGATAAGAGCAATCTTCCACTCGACCTCGCAGCACTCGGCATGAGTGAGCCGCATCGCGCGATTGTCGATCGCATGATTACGAAGCCACACGGACTCGTACTCGTGACTGGACCAACTGGTTCAGGCAAGACAACAACGCTCTACGCATCGCTCTCGAAACTCTACGACCCGCGCAAGAAGATCATCACAATTGAAGATCCTGTGGAGTATGAACTCTCAGGCATCAACCAGATCCCTGTGAATCCGAAGCGCGGATTGACGTTCGCCACAGGGCTGCGCGCGATCTTGCGTCAAGATCCAGACATCATCTTCGTCGGCGAAGTCCGCGACGCAGAGACGGTTGACATCGCGATTCGTTCCGCACTCACCGGTCACTTGATCTTCTCCACGCTCCACACCAACGATGCAATCAGTTCGATCGGTCGCATGGTAGATATGGGCGCAGAGCCTTACCTTATTGCGAGCGTGATTGAAGGGCTCATCGCACAGCGCCTCGGCCGCCGCAACTGCGTGCAATGCAGCGAGCGCCGACCAATCTCAGAAGAAACTGATCATCGCCTCACGCCGGATGAGCGTGAGCGCTTCCGCGGATTTCAAACAGTCGGAAGCGGTTGCGAGAAGTGTGCGAACAGCGGATTCCGTGGCCGACTCGGGTTCTACGAAATCGTGAAAGTCACAGGAGCACTGCGTAACGCGATCAGTCAGAACCGCCCCGTGCATGAACTTCGCAAACTCTTCGACAGCGATTTCATCAACATGCGCGAAGACGGCATGCGCAAAGCAATTGATGGGATCAGCACGATTGAAGAAGTCTTGCGTGCAACCCAAGATGTCGATGACTTTTCTAGCTGAGCCCGTAGAGTTACTCAGTGCATTTCAAGTTTGATTACTGACCGATGCCCACCTTTCGCTACCAGTCCATCGGCGCCGACGGCGCAGTCACCGCCGGCACACTCTTCGCGGCCGACCGCGCTGGCGCTGTGCGTTCCATCGCGCAGCGCGGCGAAACTGCGCTGACGATGAGCATGGTGGACGGCGATACTGATGGAGCGGCCGCGATCAAACGTCGTCCGACGATTTCACGATCAGAGCTTGCTGACTTCATCCGCGAACTCGCGACCGCGATCGAAGCAGGCTTGCCGCTCATGAGTGCGCTGCGGACTGTGCACAAGCAAGCGGGCACGCCGAAACTCCGCGCGATTCTCGACTACATCATTGACCGCGTGGAAGCGGGCATTCCGCTGTTCCAAGCCGCGAAAGAGTACGGCCCGCCATTCGATGACATGACGGTCGGCATGATGCGTGCGGCGGATGCGTCTGGCCGCACCAGCGAAGTGCTGCATCAACTCGCAGACTTGCTCGAACGATCCGTGGAACTCCGTCGCGAAGTTGTTGGCGCCGTCATCTACCCCGCGATGGTCGCAGGGCTCATTAGTGTGAGCGTGGTCATCATGATCGTTTTCGTGCTGCCGCGCATCATGCAACCGATTCTCGCGAGCGGTCGACCGATGCCGCTGCCGACCGAGATTCTCTTGGCGATGTCGAACTTCATCGCATCATGGTGGTATCTCATCGGCGCAACCTTTGTGATGGTCTGGTACGGCTCGAAGGCGTGGCACGCGAACCCCGACAATCGACTCCGCTTCGACACTGCAGTTCTACGACTGCCCGTTGTTGGACGGCTGCTTCGCGACATCGCCGTTGCACGATTCACTCGCACGCTCGGCACGCTTGTGTCTGCAGGTATCCCGATCCTCTCCGCACTGCGCATCGTGCGTGACACGCTCGGCAACCACGCGCTGATGAACGCGATCGACCATGTCACCGAGAAGGTCACCACCGGTCAATCGCTTGCAGATCCACTAGAGCGATCGGGGCTCTTCCCTCCATTGCTCGTGCAAATCGTCAACATTGGCGAACGCTCTGGTCGTCTTGAACAGATGCTCATGCATGCTGCTGGCTCGTTCGACCGTCAGGTCAACAACTCACTCAAACTCTTCACCCGCATTCTGCCGACCGTCCTGCTTGTGGTGATGGCGGTGGTTGCTGTGTTTGTGCTTGCTGCAATTCTTCTTCCGATTCTTGAACTTCAGCAGTCTGTCGGCTGATCCAAAGACGCGTTCATCCGTAGAACTTTCTCGAGGTACCCAAAGTCCATGCACCCAAACCGCCCCACCACCACGCGCCGATCAATCCGCCGAGCATTCAGTCTTCTCGAAGTCATCGTTGCGGTCACGATCATCGCGCTGTTTGCCGCGATCATCGGTCCGAACCTCTGGGCTCGATTGGGCTACGCCAAGCGCGCGAAGGCGATCACCGAGACCAACGCGCTCGCGATGCAAGTGCGCCTGTACATGACGGAAAATAATGTGACGGGCTTATCGCAAGACTTTGAGTTGGAGATGCTGGTGCCGGACTATCTTGAGAGTGCGGATGGCCTCACGGATCCGTGGGGATCGCCCTATCTCTTGCGCATGCCTGGCGATGGCCGCGACTTCGACATCGTGAGTTACGGCGAAGACAAAGTTGAAGGCGGCACTGAAAACAATGCCGACGTCGTTCACGGAAAGAAGTAAGCATTGCATCGATTGACCATCAGAGCATCTCGCATCAGAAGCCGCGCGTCACAGCGCGGCTTCTCGCTGCTTGAAGTGATGGTGGTTGCGGCATTGCTCGCGCTGCTCGCTGGAATGATTCTGCCGCGGATGGCGAGCGTAAATCGTCAGCGTGATGAAACCGGCATTGACTCCGTTGCAGATCTGCTTCGCATGTACGCGTTCCGCAATAGTTCGATGACGCAGGAAATTGCGCTGTGGTATGACGAAGAATCGAACGTCGTATCGCTGTGGATTAAAGACATCGACGCTGAGAATCCAGACGGCGCACGCATTTGGCATGAAGACAAATTGAGTATGCCTGTCACGCTGCCGACGGGAATGGCGATCACCGAAGCGTTGGCTGATGGAACTGTTATGACGAAATCACCGTGGACGATTGCAACGCGTCCAGACGGCTCGCGACCCAAGATCGAACTCCGCGTGCAAGGTGAAACGAAAGAGTCCATTATCGTTCTTGAGTCATGGGCAGTGGGACCAACCCGCATCGAACTCGGCGAACCGTCGCGAAGCGCGATCGATCTTGATAACGAAGGTCGAGGGCTCGAACGATGGTGAGCCGCCGACCAAACCGCCGCGCATTCGCGCTCATTGATGCCGTCATCGCTGGCGTCATCCTCGCGATCGGGCTTTCCGCGATCCTTTCGATTTCTGGACGTGCGCTGCTGATGGAGCAGAAGGGCGAAATCGAGATTCGTGCCGCAAATGCACTCGACGAACTACTGTCTTCGGTGGTGACTGAGGGACCTGAGACATTTGCTGAAATACAGTCCACCACTGGGCGTTTTGAAGCAGATTCCCCGTACGGCGACTTTGAGTTTGACATCCTCATTGAAGCTGGGGATGCAGGAATTCCTGCCCGAGTTGTCGTGACGGTATTGCATGACTCAGGCAAGAAATACACAATAGAGACACACGTCGCGCTCAAGCGTGGCGAGGAACCTGATCCCGTTCGATTCCCCACCAGTCCGATTGATCGCGAGGCCCGCTATGAAGAAGAACGCGCGAAACTTGAAGCCGATTGAAACGGCCCTCAGCGTGACCGATCAGAATCGTTCGCGTCAACGACGAGGGTTCACCGTCATCGAACTTGTCGTCGCGACCGTCATTACAGCCTTGGTGGTGGGCACAATCACGATGAGCACGTCGCAACTGTCGCGCGCGCGAAACGTGACAAAGTTGCGACTCGAAGCAACGACTCGCGCACAAGGCGCACTTGATGCATTGCGCCGCGACCTTGTCTCCACGATTCGCGATGAAGATCTGTTTCGCTCGCGTGTGGTGATCTACGACGGCGAAGCGTTTGGCCCATACGGCGTGGTGGATCGCGATGAACTCGTCATCTTCAACAACCGCATGCGTCCCATCAAAGGTGATCGTTACAGCGGCGAAGGTGGCGAGTACGAGACGCAATATCGCGTGGAAGATGACTACGCGGGCAGCGCACTCTGGCAACGGCGCGATGCTGTGCCTGACGACAATCCAGAAGGTGGCGGCACTGTTACTCCGCTCGTCGATGGCATCATCGGGCTGAAGGTGGAAGCCTACGACGGTGAGTCTTGGTATCCGGATTGGGACAGCGATTTCGACGGTATTCCTTGGGCGCTTCGCGTCACGGTGCTCGCAACCGGTGACGCTACGGGCTCTGATCCAACGGATGCCAACAAGTCGACGATTGTGCTTCGTACACAAATCGCGCTTGATCGCATCGTGCCTCCCCTTGAAGAAGAGACTGAAGAGAGCAAAGAAGAAGCGGCTGCGGAAGATCCTGCGGCTGCCGCAGCTGCCGCAGCTGGCGTTGGAATACCGATTGATCCTGCAACTGGAGAGCCAACAGGTGGCGGCACCAACGGCGGCGGTGGTCGCGGCGAAGGTCGCGGCGAACCCGGCTCTGAGGGTGGAGGCGGTCGTGGCGGTCCACCAAACGGTGGCGACTTCGGGCAACCGAGCGGTGGCGGAGGTGGCAATGGCGGCATGGGTGCCGGTGGTGGCGGACGGCCAGCCGGTCGACCTGGTTTCAGCAGCGGATCCGGACGCGGTCGCGGTGCAACCATCGGGCGACCTAGCGGTCCAGGTAGCGGGGTTCGCGGAAACCGCGGCGTCTAACCGCAACCTCAAACGAAGTGCATCGATTGACGCACACAAGAATACGCAGCCCGTACGGTGCGTAGTTGTAACACAGGCTCCGCATTCTGCCGATATCAGCCTACTTGACGCACACTCGCCAACCATCACGAACTCCATCGACGCCTCGCGGCTCGGCGATCGTGATCGTGATTTGGGCGGTTGCGATTGCGGCAGTCATTGGCGCTGGCGTACAAATGCTCGCGTTCCGTCAAGCCACGCTTGGCCGCGAGGCGCTTGCGAAGGTTGAAGCGCGTTGGGCGGCGCGGGCCGGACTAGAAGAAACGATTGCAGTGCTCGAGTACCACACCGAGAAGCCGGAAGCAGACGATGCTCGACAGATCTTCCGCGACCTCGAGGCTGTTGCAGATGGCGAGGTTGCAACTGGAACATGGAGCATCCGCCACAGCGAGGATGGCTTCGAGAAGAAGGGTCCGCAAGACGAGTCGTCGAAGATCAATGTCAACACGATCTCGAAGACGCAACTGTCTCAACTCTCAGGCATGAGCCTCGATGTGGCAGATGCAATTGTTGACTTCCGCGACGTCGACAATTCACCAGCGATGATGGGTGCGGAATCAGAGTTCTATAAGAACCGCGGACTCACCTACGGACCCCGAAATGCCGACTTTCGCAGCGTTGCTGAGCTCGAACTCGTGCTTGGTGCGTTCCCGCAAAATGTGCGTGGTGAAGATGCGAACCTCAACGGGCGACTTGATCCAAACGAGAATGATCGAAGCGAGTCTGAGCCAGCCGATGACGGCGATGGGCTTCTCGATGCCGGCTGGAGTGGCTTCGTCACTGCGCGCAGTCATTCGCTCCAGATGGGCGCGAGTGGTTCGGCGAAACTCTATCTCAAGGATGCGAGCCCAGAGGACATCGTGGAACGGCTGACGATCTCCCCCGAACAAGCCGCATTGATTAAGACATGGGCGGCTGGCGCCAACGCGCGGATGGAGCAACTCGTCAGCGGAAACCTCGGCGATTTGAGTTCGCAAGCGCAAGGGCAAAACGCGCGCGGGGGTGCCTCTGGCGGTGGTGCCACAGGTGGCGGACGGTCAGGTCGAAGTTCGCAAGGCATGGGCGGGCAACAGCAAGCACCGAAATCCAAAATTGCAAGTCTGGATCAGAACCAACTGCGGCGCTTCTATCAAGAGGCCACGCTCGATGATCCTACGAAGCCGGCGCCCGGTCGCGTCAATGTGAACACCGTCCTTCCATCAGTCATGCGAATTCTGTTTGTCGACGACCCAATCTCTGCGGACGCGATCATGGCTTTGCGTAACTCGAAGCCGGGAGGCATTCTTGCCCTCTCAGACCTTCTGCAGTCAAGTAGAGTCTCCCCTGACACGCTCGCAAAGGTCGGGGGCATCCTTGACACACAGAGCGCCGTCTTCACGATCACAAGTCGAGGTAGATCTGCTTCGACTGGACTTGAAGTTGAAATCACAGCCGTGGTTGATCGTTCAACCCTGCCTGTGCGCATTTTGGAGTACCGAGAGCAGTGAAACCAAGCGAACCCATCACGATTGATCGATCACTGATCGGCATTGCTGCATTCCAACGCAACTCTTGGAATCTTCTGCTGCTGCAAGGCACGGGAGAGCGCGCGCGTGTGTTGAGTGCATCGTCGTACGCATCCATCGGAGAAGTGACGGAAGCACTCCATGCTGCGAAAGGTGCGGACCTTCGCATCATGCATCCCACCAGTGCGACGATTGTGAAAGTTGTGCGACTTCCGATGGTTGCTGCTTCGCAAATGAAGCAAGCGCTCAAGTTGCAAGCGGAAGGAATGCTTCTTGGTGCAACACCCGCCTGCCGCGTCGGGCTCGCGCCGATTCCTGATGTGCTTGGACTCGATGAGCGACAAGGTCTGATTCTTGTGTGGCCTGAATCTGCTGCTGGCATTGTCGATCGCGGCATTCCTTCGACTGCGCAGTTCATTCCAGAACCAGCCGCCCTGCTTCCGTTCATCACGAGTGATGCTCCAGCGTTGATCGCGGATCGCGCGAGTGGAACAGTCTTGCTTGGTCTGCGCGGTGACAATGGCATGACGCTGCGTTCGACGCGCGAAAATACAACGGATGATGCTGCGTGGCGTGCGAGCGTGCGCGGCTCATTGCTTGAGAGCCTGCTGAATGCAGGACGCGATCCTGCAACCGCTGCGAAAGAAGCGGATCGCGTGCTTGCGGATGCGATTGAAACGCAAGACGGCTTTCGAGGAATTTCGCGCAGTGCGATCTCCGCGGTGTGCGGCATGATTGATTTTGATGCGAGCATTCCTGTCGACGACCAAAAGTGGTGGAATACGTGGGCGTTGCTCGTCGGCGCCGCAATTGCAACGCAAGGCGAGTTCGCTGGCCTTACTGAACTGCGTCGCGAAGAAGAGCGTGATGCTCCAACCATCACCGATCGACTGATTCAGCGCTATTCCAATCGTCGTCGCTCCATCAAGGCAGCTGCGGCGGCGGTGCTTCTCTTGGGTATCGCACCCGTCCTCTTTGGATGGATGCGGGTGAGTGTGCTCGAATGGAAACTCCCCTCTGAATTGAGCGCGTTCGAGCGGCAGCAACGGGGCGTCGATCGTCGCGTCGCGATCTACAAGGAACTCGCCAACAACGGTATGCCCGTTGCGAAGATGCTCGGCGATCTCGCGTGCTGCACGGCGGATGGCATCGAACTCGTCTCGATTCATCTCTCGAAGAATCAAGGACTCGTGTTGCGTGGAACGGCGCGCACGCAGTCGGATGCTGCGGGTAGCGACATCGTCGCGCGAATGGTTTCTCAACTGCGTGAGTCGAAGATCTTTGACGCAGTCACCGTGAGTTTCGCGCCACCTGATGCGCGCGGCATCTATGTGTTCACGCTCAATGCAGAGATTGAAGCCCCAACCGTTGCGGCGAATATTCCAGAGGACCGCGATTGGGCAGTGAAGACCTTCGTCGAGCGCAAGTGGGGAAAACTTAGTGCGGATGAAACGATGGAGGCTCCAACGACAGCACCTGTTGCAGCGCTTCCGACCAATCCGACGAATCCGAGCACAACACCGGCGACTGCAGTGACTCCAGCGGTGGCTCCTCCAACCGCAGTCGTCACGGCGCCCGACGCGCCATCGGCAGAATCATCGTCCACACCAACGCGCGGCATCGGTCGACGCGTCGAGACTCCACCCACTGAGGGCGCCACGGGAGGCGCCACTGGAGAACCCGTGACTGGACCAGCATCGACTGCCGTTGCGATTCAACTTCCGGCGGAGTTCACAGACGATGAATTGAAAGCGATGAGCAAGGAACAAGCGCGAGCAGTCATTGGTGAGATTGCCATGGCACGCAAGCAACCAGGTCTCGAACCAGCGGTGCTTGAACGGCTCAACAAGGATTGGAAAAGACTGCTTGAGTTCTTGAAGTCTCAGTCGTAATGCGAAGGTCACCCATGAAGTTTCTGCACTCTCTTAACTCCAAACTCGACACGAAGATCGACCTCGCGATTGGTTGGTATGACCTCCAAGAGCGCGCGATCAAGTGGGCAGCCATCGCGGTTCCGATTCTTGCCGCGTACATCATTCTTGATTACGGATTCTGGACTCTCTCGTCCGCGCTCGCCACACGCGGCGATCGCATTGAAACAGCCATCGCAGTTTCCAAAACGCGCGAATCGAAACTTCAGGGCGATGTCAAGAGTTCGGTGCGCGCCTTTGGCCCTGTGGATGCACCAGCAAGCAAGGATACGGGCGCAAGCGCGCTCACTGGTTCCATCGCTGCGGTGTTCAAGCAACACAACACAACCTACGGTCTCGCGATTCGCGAACAACGCATTGGATCACGCGATCTTGAAAGCGCCGTCGGCACAAAGATTGACAAAGTCGTGGCTGAACTTCGATTCGAAGCATCACCTGATGCAGCAAGCGCGATCATCGCGCAACTCGAAGCTGCACCTGAAATCGATTCGATCTCCGACCTCAAGTTGAACTATCAACCACAAACGCGCAAGGTCACAGTGCAACTCTCCGCCGAAGCATGGACACTCGATCGCGGAGGTTCTGTATGAGCGAACGACTTCGAATCTCTGAACTTGTGCGCGATGGTTTCCGTCCGACAGCGCCGTTGATCGTGTCCGCCATCGCTGCAACTGTCGCGGTCATCGCGATCGGATTTGGCGTGCGAGATCTGGTAAGCGCGGCGTTCACATCGAGCGTGAGTGAATCAGAAGCCGACCCGCTTACTGTGCTCACCGAAGAAGGCGCGAAGTCGTTGGTCGATGCGCGCAAGCGATTCGATGGACGAAGCGTGTTCGTGATGCCGAGTGCGCCCGTGCGCAAAGTAAAGGCTCCACCCGCGCCGCTCGTTCCCCCGCCACCGCCGCCAGATCCAGGTCCACCACCACCACCTTCGAGTTACACAGGACCAGCGCCAACGAGCATCATGGGTGACACTGTGTTTTTCGCGAGCATGAACATTCTCAAAGGCCAGACTGTGAATGGCGTGACGGTGCTCGAAACGAATGCGCCGTGGAACGTGAAACTCGGGTACTTGCGTGGCGAGTACACGGTTGATGTCTGGAGTCGCGGAGCCGGCACATTCTTCAGTTCGAATCCGTATCCATTCAATGGCTCAATAGGAATCACTTCCGTCGCAACGGCAGGGACAACAGGAAAGTCCACGACAGGTGCTGGAACGAGTGGCAGTGGTGCCGCTGGAACTGCGACTGCTGGGCCAGGAAGTTCAGGTTCACCTCGACCTGATGGCAGACCGATCACGAGCGGAAGCAACGGCAGCGCGGGCTCCACTCCTACCGCTACTGGGACGCCGAGTGCGTCGGGAACCGCGAAGGCCTCTACCGCGAACCCAACTCCAGTGCGCGGTGGCTCGCCTCCGCTTGCAGCTCCAGGCGATGAGCCAGGCGCAGATCAACCGCAAGGTCCAGGGCCTGGTGAAGAACCTCTTCCCGGACAATCTCCTGCAATGCAGCCGTTGGAACTTCCACCTCCACCGCCCGCGCCTCAGAACAACCAGACCTATGTTAACGCGAGCACCCTGCCGCCCGCAATTTCAGATGACCGCATCAGCATGATGGATATGGCAACCGCACGAACTTCGTTGGGTGCGATTGATGCGACGAACAGCCTTAACGTCGACCCCGACAATCGAGATCGGCTCGAAAATGAGCGAACACTCCTGCTCGCTCGCATTCAAGTACTGCAAGGCGGCGGTCAGCCGTAACTCAAACGTTTGTAGAACCGTTCTTTCACCGGCTTTTCCTGCACCATTGCATTCGGTGTGCCTGAAAGCCGCAGTCTGCCGAAAATGTGATCAGCCCTCAGGAGTCCCACTTTGCGCAATTTGAAACTCACCCTTCTCTCCTCAAGCCCTTTCCGAATGTCGCGCGCAACGCGATCGAACCTGCTTGGAGTTTCCATTGCATCGCTCGCCATTGCGACGAGCTTGCTCCACGCGGAAGAGCCCACGCGCGCCGCGCCGCAGGAACAACCCGCTGCGAGCCCAACTCCTGCCGTTGCGCCAGCCGCGACAACGCCAGAACCCACGCCTGTTGCGCCCAATCTTGATGAAAACCGTGCGCCACCAATCGCGCAGCCTGCCGCATCACCGTCGACTGCAACGGCTGTCGCGCCAGCAGCTGCTGTCGCATATGACAACAAGGTCAAGCAGGGTCGCCGTGTGATGGACAATGAGCCTGTGAAGCTTGGGTTCAAGGAAGAGCCGATCGAGCAGATCATCTCGACGATCGTTGCGTGGACCGGCAAAGCAGTGATGTTCCAAAAGACGGATGTCTCCAACGCGAAGATCACACTCGTCAATGACACATTTATCTCGAAAGAGCGCGCGCTCGATTTCATCTTCGAAGCATTCCGACTGAACGGCATCGGCGTTGTTGAAACTCCAGACTCCATCATCATCGAGACACTCACTGATCTCTCGAAGGTGCAGCCACTCGTTGTCCTCGGCCCTGATGACGATGTCTCGAAGCTCGTCGAAAACGGCAACATCGTGATCAAGCTCTTTCAGATCAAGCGCGCGAAGGCTGCGGATCTGCAGGAGCGGATTTCTGCGCTGATTCCCGATGATTACGCGAAGTTCGAAGCGGATGCGAATTCGAATCAGTTGCTCTTGCAGGGCGACATCGGACTCGCGAAGAAAGTGCAGTCGCTTGTCGCTGCACTCGATGTTGAGTCATGGGCTGACCATGTCACGAAGACATTCCGACTTAATTACCAAGACGCGCAAACTGTTGCGGATCTCATCTATGAGTTGTTCCCGAGTTCTGGCGGTCAATCAACTGGCGGCGCAGCGGCTCGCCAGCAACAGCAACGCGGACAGAATCGACAGCAGAATGTTCCGGGCGGTCAACAAGGTGGTGGCGGCGGCGCTGGTGCTGCAACAAGCAGCACGCTCATCGTCACTGTGCTTCCCACGCTGAACTCGCTGACGGTGCGTACCACGCCTGACAACCTCGCGCAGATTGAACGACTTGTGCAAGAAGCGTGGGATCTTCCACCCGACGCGGGCGGAGCGATCTTCCGCACCTACGACCTCGAGTACGCAGACCCAAGCAAGATCAAGGGGTTGCTCTCGAACCTTCTCAATCCTGGTGCCGCGGGTTCAGCTGGCGGCAATCGCGCGGTTGCTGGCGGACGAGCGCCGCAGCAAGGTGGTGCTGGCGGCAGTGATGCGGGTGCTGCCGTCGCGAACATCTTTCAGATTGAGGCGTATCCAGAATCCAATCGCCTCGTGGTGATCTCGAAGACGCCGGACAACTTTGAATGGCTCGATCGTTGGATCGAAGAACTCGATCAACCGTTCACCACTGGTGTCCCGGTCAACATTTCGCTGAAGTACGCAAGCGCGGTCAGGCTCGCAGAAATCTTGAACACGCTGCTTGCAAACTCTGGCACGCAGACGACGTTCTCGCTTCCTGAAGAAGGTCTCACGGGCATCTCAAATTCGTTCGACTCGGGCGACGATTCCGCCACCGCATCCGGACAAGCGGCGCAAGGGGCTCAACAACAGAACTCTGTGCAGTTTCCATGGCAAGGCGGCGTCGGTCGTGGTGGCGCAAGCGCTGCAGACGAAGGCGAAACGAGCGGACTCATTGGACGCGCGCGCGTGGTCCCCAATGCAGGCATGAATTCGTTGCTCGTGCTTGCACCTCCTGAAGTGCAAAAGAAACTGGAAGAGATCATCATTGATCTCGATAAGCCAGGCAAGCAAGTCATGATCACCGCGGTGCTCGCGGAAGTCTCGCTCGGCGATGGCTTCAGCTTCGGTAGCGCGTTCGGTCGAGCCGAGGATTTCTCATCGCCACTGAACGGTGCAACGAATTCGTTGACGGGCACCGCGGGAATCGAAGCCACGAAGACGGGCGGAGGAGGCTGGTTCGACCAGTCAGAATTGATCGTCGGGTCTGAGGCGAGCCTTTTCATGCAAGCGTTGTCGAGCGATTCAGATGTCCGCATCTTGCAACAACCGCGCATCGTCACCAGCGACAACAAGGAGGCGAAGTTCTTCGCCGGTCGCGACGTGTCGCTGCTCAACGGAACGACCGATGGTCAGGTAGGTACCACTTCGTCCTTCACCCAGACTGCAGTCGGCATCGGTGTGAACGTGCGTCCACGCATCACGCAAGACAACAACGTGAACATGGAGATTGAGATTCTGCTCTCGAATCTCTCCGCGACGGTCATCAACTCAAATCCTGTCATCGATCGCCGGCAGACCAACACAGAGGTCACACTCAAGAACGGTCAGACGATCATCATCTCGGGTATTCGCCGCGAACAAGAGACGAAGAAGAATCGTCGCGTGCCGTTCCTTGGTGACATTCCAGTCCTTGGTCTCGCGTTCCAGCTGAACGAGATTCAGAATGAAGTCGTCGAACTCGTCATCTTCCTCACGCCGGTGGTGATCGAAAATCCCGACGCGAACGATACGAACTTCAACAAGAACGAGATTATGCGACTGCGAGAACTCTCGGAGCCACTCGAGAAGTCGTCCGATGCGATCATCCGAGGCAGTAAGTTCTTCGAAGATCTTCGCAACGGTGAGGATCTCGTGAAGCCTGTTCCTGACCTCGGTGAAGTTCCTGGTGCAGCACCATTGAATGATGCGAAGTCGCCCACGCCGAATCCTTGATACAGATCGCACGCATGCTCGTCACTTGAGTTTTGGCTTGAGGCTTGGCTTAAGTTTCTGCGCGCTGTTGTTTGCGTTGCCCATCGGTTGCGCACCCTCGACGAAGAATGCGGGCGCACTCAAAGCTGCTCTCGCAGCAGCGCCGCAATCGACGCCTGTGCAATCGGTGCCGAGCGCGATTCGCGGGCAGATTCAAGCACTTGGAAGTGTTCCGTACGACGGCTTCACCCTGCCAATCGTGTGCCCTGATGGTCGACACTTCGCGGTGCAGCTCGGGGACAACATCGACTTTCGCATTCGTCTCGCGCAGACTGGCGCCGCAGTTCCGCGTGCGCGTGTTGCGACGTATCGCATCGAGCCGAGCGGTCTCTTACGACTCAGCGAGAGCGACGACGGCATCCTGCTCGGTCGCGGCGCGAGTTTCGCGGGATGCGTATGCGAGAATCCGCGACCGAGCGGAGCGCGTGCAATTGGAATTCTTCTGTGGGGCAAGAGTGAGCCGGAGTGGATCGTCGACGATGGACGCACGAATGCGTTCGCATCACTCGCGCCCGATGCGACGCTTGCATGGAGCAGCCGTGATGCAGCGGGAGGCGCATGGAGCCTCTGTATTCGCGTGGAGGGAAACGAAGACGACATAATCATTCCAGCGCCCGACGGCGCCTCGTGGATCTTCCCCGTCGCCGTGAATCGAAGTTGCGTGTGCGCGGTGTTGCTGCGCGATGGCGTTGCGTCGTTCGCATGTATTGATCCGAGTGATCCGAAGGCTGCGTCGATGCCGCCAGCACTCTTTCGAATCTCCGATCGCGTGGATGCACGCATTGCGTTTCAGATGTTCTCGCCGCAGCAGGGTCTCGATGCGGTGTCGCCGTCTGGACAAATCCTGTTCTTCGATCCAACAAGTCGTGGCGTCCGTTCGTGGGACCCAAAGACTGGCGCGTTCGCGCAACTCAAGGGGCGGTCACTCGCGGTGTCATTCACGGATCCAACGCATTTCGCAGCCCTTCTTGGCGGCGAAGTGCGCGTGCAATCGATGGCTGATGGCACAGATGTTGGCACGAAGCTCCTGGACTCCGTCGCGGTGCCCCGGCGACTGCCATCACAGAGCGGCGCGCAAGGTGTACTTCTCGTTGCGCCTGAAGGACGAACGCTCAGGCTCGCAGCGCTTCGTGCGGTCGAGCCCGTGAAGCCGTGATGTATGTAACCATCGTTCGCATATAAAACGACCCCCGCAAGCGCAGGGGTCGTTGGTATTTCAAGTTACGCGAGCGTCGGACTCAATCCTCTTCCTTTTCGTCGTCATCATCGTCGTCGTCGTCAGCTGGAGGTCCTTCTTCCTCTGAGTCCTCTTCTTCGGTCGCGCTCGACTCGTCATCGTCCTTCTTCTCGTCTTCTTCTTCCTCTTCGTCTTCAAAGTCATCGCCGAAGTCGTCGTCGTCGTCCTCTTCTTCTTCCTCTTCTTCTTCTTTGGCTTCGTCCTCGTCTACATCATCTTCACCAAACTCATCATCATCTTCGAGGAAACTGAGATCGGCTTCGTCCTCATCCTCGTCAGCGGCGACGAATGAAAACGATGGCGTTCCGCCGAGTTTCGCGAAGCGAGTGTCAACTTTGTTGCGATGCAGAAGAAGCGTGGGCATGGTCATTGGTATGAAAACTCCAACCGGTTTCAGTTCAAACAATTCGCCAACAGGCGCGCTGTATCGGCACACTCTGTAGTTGCCCACGAGTTGGGGCAGGGGCGAAGTTGTCGCGCCCCATCGCCTTTCTGTCAACCCTCAATCGGGGAAGGTTTTGAGGATTTTTCGAATCGCACGGCAACGGTCGTCGTGTCATTTGAGAGGAGAATCCACCCATCCACGCCAATCGTTCGGTTGAACCTCTGATTCACCGACCGAACCTCGACCGATTCGCCAAGAAGGCGCAGTCCGGCCGTTGGATCCACAACCGAGAGGCGATAGATGTACTCCGAAATGAGCGCAGTGCGCATCGCATTGGGCGCTTGCCGTCCACCGACGCCGTTCACGAGCACGATTCGGTCCTGCCCGAGGACAGCAGAGATGAAGTTCAAATCACCGACGCTCGAGTCACGACCAATGACCGCGCCCGAGGCATTGATGAGCGCGACTCGATTGTCGGAATGCGCAAGCAGATCGGTGCCGAATGGGCTCAACGCGCGAACAGTCCGTGCAAGGTCTGCCGAACCGTCACCGAATCCAATCTCTAACAGTCCACCAGTCCACAACCCAACGCTGAGAAGCCGTCCGTTGCGATCGAGCGCGAACAACCGATCCTCACACCACACAGGTGACACCGAGTCCCAACTTCGCGCATCTGCAACACCAGTCATGAAGCGCGGGGACAGACCATTCGTTGTTGGTGCAAGTGACCAAATTTCGATACCCGACGTCGTACCGACTGCGACCTCTCCTCGTTTCGATCGACTGATCCACCGAACGTCTCCACCGCTTGCAGTTGCAAACGTCGCTTGAAGCGCGAGTGTTGCGGGATCGAAGAGCGCGACAACTGGACGCGTGGCATCGCCTTCAATGCGACGACCGCCCACTGCAAGAAATTGTTCGTCGCTCGCTGTGACGTACACCTGCGACATCACGCCGTGTATGACCGTTGGACTTCCAACGCGCGGATCAAACGTTGCGGCATCGCCATTGCGTCGCACGATCGCGAGTCGATCCCCTGCAATCGACGCAAGTAACTGACCTGCAAAGTAAGGCGTGCCCTCGGGCAACGTGCGCACGCCACCGGGCTCTCCATCGATGCGAGGGAGTGGTCCAAACACTTCATCAGGCGGCGCGGTTCTCCAAAGGACAGCGCCGCTCGTTGCATTGATCGCAACACAATGCTCCGGACGATCCTTCGCGCTCTCAGAAAAAATCAGCAGCGCGCCATCCGTGAGTAAGACTGGATCACGATCCATCATCGGGAGTCGCCACTGCTCTTTGAAGTCGAGAATGTCGCGCGCGACGAGGTCAAACTCTTCCATCACGTACACGGAGTTTCTCGCACGGGGCGCGAGCGCATCGAACGCGCGACGAACAAGTCGACCAGGAAACTCAGTGGCTTCGAATGTCGGATCACCGAGGCGCGGGAGTAACGAACGGTCATCCACGAAGGATGCATCGGCTCGCAGTAATGCGAGGAGATCACTGCGCGCAGGAGCGATACGCGCTTCGCGGAGTGCGATGGCAACGATCGCGCTCGCCTCGCGCGTGCGTGTTGCTGCGATAAGGATTTCCGATCCTCGCTGTGCCGCACGCGCGCTTGCAGCAGTGCGCGGATAGGACTCAACGAATCGAACACATGCATCCGCTGTCAGATCAGTTGTGAGTGCTTGCAGCGCAGCATCCGCGCGCGCTTCATATGCCGATTGCGCTGCTGCATGCGCCGGCTCTCTGAGAAATTTTGCCAGCGCCCGCACCGCAACACTTCGCGTCGCACGCACAGCGCCATCTTCAACGAATGCGACTTCACCGATATCTGCTGCGGCAATCGCGCGCCATGCTTCCACTGCAGCATCGTCATTGCCCCGACGCGAAAACCACTCCGCGCGCGCGAATGCTAAACGCGCGCGCAATTGATCGTCGTCCGCGATCTCCGTTGCAAGCGCGAGGTAGCGTTCACCGAGCTCTCCAGCATTCGGCGCACTCTCGACAAGCCGATCGCCCACGACTCTTCGCAAGGGATCCCCTGCACGCGTCGAGAGAATGGAACATGCGCGCTGCGCTGCATCAAGTGCGAGCGCGAGATCGCCAGTGTCTCGCGCAAGATCAAACAACGCGATAGCTGCGGAAGGATCACGCGCACCATCGAGGCGCGCGCGAAGTGCAGCGACAGCGTCAAGACCTGACATGTAGACGGAAAGTTGATCGACACCCACCGTCACCACGCGATCCTCGGTGAGCACTGCATTTACAGGCTCTTTCGTTTCAAGTCTCGCGATGCGCTTTCCATTAGAGAGACGAACGAACCAAAGATCATCCACGCTCGGCACGAGCACGATCTCGCCCGCGATGCTCACGCGGCCTCGGATCCCCCCGCGGTTGTCACGCCCACCGCGTGTTCCCCACGCAGTCGCTTCCGTCTCACTCAGTGTCCAAATTGGCGTCGTCAGATTCGTGGGATCGAACGCCACAACATCGCCGCCGATTGCGAGCAGCATCGCATCACTCGCGAGTAACGATCGCGGACTTCCCCACACAGTGCCAGGACCAATCACCGCGACACCAATCGTCGCGCCGTCGCGCACATCGAGCGAAACGATTTCCGCTTCGTCTGGCGTCACACTCAAGAGTCGGCCCATCACGATCGCCGGACGCGCGCACTCCCATGCTTCCGCTGAAAATCTCGGCTCGCGCAGCGGGACGCGAAAGCGACGCAGCCACTGTATCGCGCCATCTTCAATCCGCACGCGCGCAATCGCGCCGAGCGGCGTCGAGACGAAGAGTGCGCCGTGATCGAGGCACATCCCTGGCGCTCGGCGCATCGACACCGCGCGCGTTCCGCCACTCGCTGCGATGAGCGTCAACCATTGAATGGATCCGTCCTTCCGCGAGAGCGCGAGCACCGAGTCGGCTTGTTCTAATCGCGTGGTAGGCCGTCGCACTGTGATCAACACAGAGTCGCCGATGATGACGGGCGTACCCACAGCAAATGCACCCTCGAGTTCAGCGCGACCCTCGAGTGCATCCACCGACACACTCCAGCGCTGCACGCCTCCGCGCACATCGACGAGAAACACTCGGCCGCCATCGGTGCGCGCGTTCGAGAATCCATTTCCTGCGATGACTGCCGCATCAAACCCCTGCACTGCAACACTCAAGAGATCAATCGCGACTCCAGTCTCCCGACCAGTGCCCCTCAACGCAAGATCGACACTCCACAATTCTTGCGCAGTCGTCGCATCAAACGCGCGCAACGTGCGACCTTCACTCACAAAGATGTTGCCCCCAGAAACCGTGGATTCCCCAGTCAACCACGATGCATCAGCACGCGCGCGTTCAACTGCGCGTTCGGGCAACCGCGCGAGTGCTTCGGGTCCGTAGAAACGAAGGAAGATCGACTCTTCGAGGGGCTTCGAGAAAATCTTGCGCCACGCGTCGTTCGGAAGTGCGCCTTGCGCTCCACCCGTCATCGCACTCAACACGATTGCTCCGCGCGGTGGTGGAACAAATCGCGTTGCTGCCGCGAGCGCATCTGCCGCAGCGGGATTCGTCGCGAGATCCTTCAGCGATTGAAGCACATCACGCAATCGTTCGTCATCGCCTCGCGCACGCAGACTCATCGAGAGCAGGGCGAGATAGGCTGCACGCTGACGGACGAGTTGTACGTTTCCATCGATGGGAACGACAAGCAGCGGATGCTGCGCCGCTCGATCAAGCGCGACCACCGCCGCATCAAACTGCCCTCTTCGCAATGCGTCCTCCGCGAGAATCAGCGACGCGCTGAGCCCGGCAGGCGTGAGCAATCGCCGCGCAACTGTGACTGCAGGACCTCGTTCAGCAAGCATGCGCGCAGCTTCATCCGATTCGCTGCGAAGAAATCGCGCGAGCACATCAGGTGATTGAAGAAGGAGCGACTCCACATCGAGTCCCACCGAGATGAAGTTTCCATCGTCTGGGTTCCCTGTCGAAACGATTCGATCACCAAACTCGTCGAGCAATCTCCGCGCGAGGCGTGCTGCTTCGGCGGCGTTGGAGGAGGCTTGCGCACGCGCTTGTTCAACGAGCGCTTGCGCGGTCGGAGAATCCGCCACCGCGGGAATCACGTGTTCTTGCCGCGCGTGCGCTGCGGTGCAGAGCGATGAAGCGGAGAAAAGCACGCACCCTACGAGCAGCCATTGTCGTGTCGAAGAGAACAGCATCACGATGGAAGCGTAGCCGCTCGCCCCCGCCTCGAAAGTCTTGCATCGAAAGCACGCGGTTCGGATACGCTCCGCGCGTGATGATGATGAAAGTTCCATTCCATCCGCGCAACATGTCTCTCGCAGTCGCTTTGAGCGCATTCGCGGGATGCACCATCGCACCACCACAGATCACGCTCACCTCGATTCGCCGCGCTGATTCCACAAGTAGCGCGAACGAGTATGAACTCGAGTTCGAACTCGTAAATACGCAAGGCAAGGCGGTTGAACTCGAGACCTGGAGCTACAGCGTTGTCGCGCCAGACGGCTCAACCTACGGCGGATCGTGGGCAGCCCTTGCCGTGCTTCCCGGCGATGCACGAAAATCGCTCGTGGTCCCTGCTGTACTTGATGCGACAGCGTCTACCGCACCAGGCGCATCACTCACCGTCTCTGGCGAATTGGCGTATCGCGATCCAGGAAACATCGCTCGACTCCTGCGCGAAGCTGGACTTCTGCATTCTCGAAGCACGTTTCAGGGTTCTGCAGCCATCGTGGATGCGCTGCGCGTGAAGCCCGCGGCCGCAGCACAGAGCGCGAGTCCATCTATTCCGCCTCCGCAGCCTGCACCACCTACGCCTGCAGGATAGGGCTGCGACCATTCCTTTCCGTAAACATTGCCGGCGCTCGCTCACTCGCGCGCGGCGTTGCGTCGATTCCCTTCCTGTGTACAGAGAGTGGAGCCGGAACTCGTCCGTTCCTGGTTCGCTCTGATGTCCCGAGGGAACCTGATGCTGCACGACATTCTTCGCAAGGCGCACGAACTTGATGCTTCAGATATCCATCTTGTCGCGGGAAATCCGCCGACGGTCCGCATCAACACTGTGATGACCCCGATGGATCTTCCGATGCTCACCGCGGAAGACACACGACGCATGCTCGGCAGTGCCGTGAGTACAGACCAAGCGGAACAATTCGCACGAGCGCGCGACCTTGACTTCTCCTACGAAATCGCAGGATTCAAACGCTACCGCGTGAATGCACATCTCCAGCGCGGTGTGGTTGGGCTTGCGCTGCGCGCGATTCGCACGAAAGTTCCCGCGCTTGCATCGCTCAATCTTCCTGAAGTCATCACGCGATTGACCTACCTTCCGCGCGGCCTCGTCCTTGTGACTGGCGACACCGGTTCCGGCAAGTCAACAACGCTCGCAGCAATGATTCAAGCGATGAATGAGCGCTATCGCAAGCACATCATCACGCTTGAGGATCCCGTTGAATACACCTTCACGAGCGATCGCTGCCTCATCGAGCAACGCGAACTCGGCGCAGATATTCCCACTTTCGCGAGCGGCTTACGCCACGCGCTTCGTCAAGATCCTGACATCATCCTCGTCGGTGAAATGCGCGATCTTGAAACCAGCGCGCTCGCGATCACTGCTGCTGAGACTGGTCACTTGGTGCTCTCCACGCTGCACACCGTGAATGCAAGTCAATCGGTCGAACGCATCGTCGACATCTATCCCGCTGGGCAACAAAACCAAGTGCGCTCGATGCTCGCCAACACGCTACAAGCAGTCGTGTCGCAAACGCTGTTCCGACGCAAAGATCGTCCCGGCATGGTTCCCGCGATCGAAGTGTTGCTTTGCACGCCTGCGGTGCGCAACATCATTCGTGAAGCGCGCACGTATGAAATCCCCAATGTGATTGAAACGAATCGCGCGCTCGGTATGCAGAGCCTCGACAACGCCATCGCCGAGTTGTACTTCAACGGCATGATTGCGCGTGAAGACGCAGTGGCGCAAGCAAGCCACCCTGACAAACTCGATCGCATGCTCGCTGCCTGAGGACTTGTTCATGGCGCATTACCGCTTCCAATCCCGAACCGCCAAAGGCGAAACGCACGCGGGCATCCTCGTCGCGGAGAACGCCAATGCGGCCGCCAGTCTCATCAGAGCGCGCGGGGAGTTCATCGTGCAGTTGGTGCCGACGGCCAACAAGGAAGGCACAGAGTCCACGCTCTCCGCGATCCTGAACTACAGCAGTGGGCCTTCGTCGAGTGACATCCTCGACTTCACCACGCAGCTCGCGGTGATGATTCGTGCAGGCATTTCCATTCGCGCAGCGCTTGAAGGCATTGCGGAACAAACAATCAATCCGAAGTTCAAGCGCATTCTCTCGCAGATTCGTACAGATGTTGAGAGTGGCAAGAGTTTCAGCGACGCTATCGCTCGCTATCCGAAGCTCTTCGGTCCGCTCTACGTGAACATGGTGCGCGCGTCGGAAATGTCCGGCTCATTCGCGAAGATGCTCGATCGCATTGCTGGATACCTCACGCAAGAAATCGAAACGCGCAAGATGGTGATCGGCGCGAGTATCTATCCCGGCATCATCGCGATGATGGCGATTAGTACCACGGTGTTCCTCTTGACCTTTGTGCTTCCACAGTTCGCGGGGGTGTTCAAAGGCAAAGAAGACGCACTGCCAGGACCAACGCGATTTCTCATGAGTCTCTCCGCGTTCATGGTGCAGTACTGGTGGATCCTCGTCCTCGTCGCCGGCGGCGGCGTGACAAGTTTCGTCATGTTCATTCGCACGGAGTTCGGTGGACTCTGGTGGGATAAATTCAAGATCACGATGCCGATCATTCGCCGCATGTTCCGCGCGCTCTACATAAGTCGCTCGTTGCACACGATGGGCGAATTGCTCAATGCGGGCGTGCCGATGCTCGACGCATTGCAAATCACTGCGGATGTCAGCGGCAATCGACACTACCGCCGACTCTGGCGCAGTGTGTCCTCCGCAGTGCGTCAAGGAAAGAAAGTGCAGACTCAACTTCAACGCACCACACTCTTGCCTCGCGCAGTTGTGCAGATGATTGGCGCTGGCGAAGAGTCCGGGCGACTCGGCGAAACGCTCGACGAGATCTCCCACTATTACGCCAAGGCACTCAAAGACGCGATCAAGGCCGTGACCGGCATGATCGAACCGCTCATGATCGTCCTCATGGGTGGCGTCGTCGGCTTCATCGCGATGGCAATCATCCTGCCGATCTTCAAGATGTCCAGTCTCGTGTCGGGGCACTAAGGAACTCTCATGCATCGCACTCACCGTTCTACGTGCGCTCTTCGAACTCGCCACGCGTTCACGCTCATCGAGACTGCACTTGCGATTGTGATTGTTGGAACCGGCGTTGTTTCTATCGTGTCAGCGCAGCAGGCGTTCTTCAAAAAGAACGAATGGTCGACGCATGCATCCATCGCGGAACGACTCGGCAACGAGTTTCGCGAAATGACGTGGCGACTGCCCGCGCACGATCCCGTGACGGGCACAACATTCTGGGGACCAGAGCCCGACGAAAATTCGGTCGAAGATTACGACGACCTCGATGACTTCGACGGCGAGGGCGGCACGGGAACGATCTGGAGTGCACCCCTTGGCAACGGCCCACTCGCAGCTGCGCGCGCAGTCATCACGAATATGGAAGGTTGGTCACAGGAAGTCACCGTGCAATGCGTCGATCCGTTCGACATCGTGACAACCGTGGACGACAATGGCTCAGACATGATTCGCGTGCTCGTTACCGTGCGCTTTCAAGCCATAGATGAGACAACTCCGCGAGAAATGACGCGAGTTTCTTGGCTTGCGCCCAAGTGAATACGACAATTGAGGTGGGGCTTCGTCACGACACTCCTCGCGAAAGGATTGCAGCGCACTTCATGCATTTCTCACGATCATCTCAACGCACTCGCCGCGCAGTTTCGAGCGTTCTCGCGATGCTCTTTCTGGTGATCTTTGGATCGCTCGCAGGTGCGATGGCTGTGGTGGCGCAGGGCAATCTCCGCACCGCGGATAGTTCGCTGAAAGTTTCTCGCGCGCAAAGTGCAGCAGAGACTGGACTCGTGTTCGCGCAGCGCAGACTTGTTGCGGAAGCGTCGCGATTTGTTGTGAAGCGCGGCGTCGTCGATGCAGCTTTTGCGGATCGACTGTGGGAAGGTACATGGAGTGGCGAAGACGGCGTGACTGTCTCTGCGCCGACCGGCTACCCCGCCAACGGAAATCCTGCGAGTCTTGCGGAAGCGATGCGCGATGTTCATGGGATGGATGGCAGCGCATTCGCAGTAACGCTCGGCGATTCGATCTTGCCTCGCATCCTCGATGACGGCACGCTGCTCTGCCCACCGATGCGCATGGAAGCGAACAACGACCAGTTGTTCTTCCGACTGTCGTATCAGCCTGTGCTGAATTCGTCGGACATTCTCGTCGTGTGTTCCGGCACCGATGGCAATGTGTCGCGCACAGTGAGCATGTGCTGTCGACTTGCAAAGCGCATCGAGTTTGCGGTGCTCAGCCCCAACCGAATCATGGTTGGGAAAAATGTCCTCGTCGATGGACCAATCGGCACGCGCTATGGAACTGAAGCAGGCGAACTCACGGCCGCCAACGGTGATCCGATCGTGATGCGCAGTGATTTTCGCTATCTCACCCCAGCGCTGACTGCGAAGATCGACACCCTTCGTGATGCTGTCATCGCACATGATGTCGATGGAGATGGACGACTGCGAGGCGCGCATCCCGAGGAGTCGCAAGGCCTTTCGGCGCATCCTGAACTTGTTGATCGGGATCAGAATCAATACGTCGATGAATTCGATCTCTTCCTCGCGGAGTTTGACACTGATGGCGATGGCGCCGTTGGGTGGGACGCTGCACGCGCTACTGCCGCTGGCCTCGGTGCGATCTCGATTGAGTTTGTCGACATCGATGCGCAGCTCGCACGACTCATCGACCGCCGCGCACCAGATCGTGATGGCGACGGCGACATCGATGCGAGCGATACACGACTTGGCTATGACGATGGCGCACTCAACGCGCTCGACTTCTACGCGAAGGTGACAGGCGCGCTTGCGTTTGGTGTCTCGATGGACGCATGGGAAACTGCCGCAGGCGAAGCATGGCGCGGCATCGCGCAGGGTGCGGTGAAGAGTCCACTAGATGTTCCGCCTGCGCGATTTGAAGTTCCTGCGGATGAACTTCGACTTGTCTCGACCGCAGACTTTGCGGGAAGCGCATCATGGCTTGCAGCAACTGCACAGGGAAATCTCGCGACACAAACGGTTGCTGGCACGAGCGCTGGCGGTTCCTACACCGCAGCAAGCGCCGCTGCATATGAAGCACTCCCATTTGGATCTGTCGCAGCCTACGACTACTTTCAGCGCCCTGTCTACACGAACATGACCTTTCGGAATGTGCGCATTCCGAAGGGCACGAATGCGCTCTTCGTGAACTGCACCTTCGAAGGCGTTACATATGTCGAAACAACCGCGGGCTGCACCGACATCAATTGGAACTATGCAGGCGCGATCGAACGCGTCGATCAAGGCGGCGGCGCATTTGCGTACATCCCGCGCTTTGCTGGAATGGAGAGCGCACTCAGTGGCACTCCTGTGCCAGACACCAAGGTGCTCTCGAATGCGCTCCGATTTCACGGTTGCACTTTCCTCGGCGCAGTGACTGGCGATGTGCCAGGCGAATACACGCACTGGCGCAACAAGGTACAGCTCACTGGACCAACGCGATTTTTCATTGATCCAGAAGATCCGGAAATCATGTTGCAAACAGACGGCGCACAACTTCGTGCGACGCTTGAGGGCTTCAGTGAAGAAGCGCTCGACAACATGCAGCGAAGTTCGATCTTCCTTCCTGGTTGGTCGGTGGATGTTGGAAGCTTTGCCAACGAACAGAACATCGATCCTGACTTGACGCCACGCGTGAAGCTCAAGGGCACGGTCATCGCGGGCGTGATGGATGTTCGCGGAAGCGCCGAGATACACGGCACGTTGCTCTTGACCTATCGCCCCGCGACAGGACTCGGGCCTCTCTTCTACGGCGGCGCACCAGAAGCGTTCAACACGACGCTCGGTTACTTCGGACCACTCGATGGCGATGGCGAAGGACTTCTCCCAGAAGATGCTGGATTTCAAGGCTTTGGCGAGATTCGCCTTCGCTACGACCCCGATGCAAAGTTGCCCGATGGAATCCCGTGGCCGATCACAGCGATTCCGCAACGCGACAGTTACCGAGAAGGCGGAAGTGCAGGATGAACAACTCCAATCGAAAGCACCGCGCGTTTAGTCTCATCGAGATGCTCATGGCACTCTCGATCACAAGCGTGCTGCTCGCGGCGGTGCTCGTGTCCCTCAGAGCGAGCTTCATGGCGTATCAACTCACGACTGAGCAAGCGTCGACGCACACCGTCGCGCGACTGGTGATTCATCGCGTGCAAGCCCTCGTCCGAAACGGTCGTGAGTTTGGTCCGATGCCGAGTGATGTGCGCGAGCGCTTCATCGCGTCGGATGAGATTCAGTTTCTCGACGATGACGATCGCGTCATCGAGATTCGACTCGATCGCGTGAACTCCCTCCTCACATTCTCCGTCGACAACGGCACCGCATTTCCGTTCCTCGGTGGAGTGAGTGGACCAACGACTGAAGAGGGAGAAGCGGTCGGCGCTTTCCTGCTCGAATACGAGAACGGACGCACACTTCGACGCGCGACCTTCGATCTCACCGTCATCGCCGATGACAACATCGATGTCGAACTCGAAGGTAATCACGTGCAACCACTTCGACTTGTCGGCAGCACGATGCCTCGCCGTCTCGCGTGGTAACGCGTGATCAGTGCGAGCGAGCGTGCTGCGCATCGAACGTCTGCCGCATGAGTAGTACATGTGGACCGACGAGTGCATCAGAGTGTTCCGCAACACCCGCCGTCGACGCGCGGGTATACGCACCGTCAGATGCCATGCGCCACTGCTGACGGCGATCATTCAAATGCATTTGAAGGATCTGCCACAACCGCTCGCGGTGTTCGCGTATCGCGATCGGAGTCGCGCACTCGACGCGCGTGTTGAGATTGCGATACATCCAATCTGCGCTGCCGATGTAGAACTCTCCATCGAGCGGATCCGCTGCACCACGGCCAAACCAGAAGATACGGCTGTGCTCGAGGAAGCGACCGATCGTTGAATACACGCGAATGCTCTCACTCAAATTCGGCACGCCCGGCCGAACACAGCAGAACCCACGACAGATGATGTCGATCGACACACCTGCTTTCGAAGCGCGGTAGAGCGCGTCCGTCACGCTTCGATCTTCGAGCTGATTCATCTTCACGATGATCCGACCATTCTGCCCGCGTTGATGGAACTCGACTTCTTCGTCGATGAGCTCAAGAAAGCGCCGCTTCATCGCTACTGGCGCGATGAGCAATCGCTGATAGTCCTTCTGACGACTTCGACCCGTCATGTAATTGAACAAACCGACGAGGTCTTCCGTGATCGCAGAATCGCAGGTCAACAAACCGATGTCTTCATAGAGTCGTGCGGTCTTCGAGTTGTAGTTGCCTGTACCAACATGTGCGTAGCAGCGAATGCTGTCCGCTTCTTGTCGAACGACGAGCGCGACCTTCGTGTGCGTCTTGAGTCCCACAACGCCATATGCGACATGCACGCCTGCATCTTCGAGTTTTCGCGCCCACACAATATTGCGCGCTTCATCAAATCGCGCACGAAGCTCGACGAGCACTGCCACTTGCTTCCCCGCCTCTGCTGCGCGAATCAAACTCGGAATGAATGGGCTATCGCCACTCGTGCGATACAGCACCTGCTTGATTGCGAGCACCTTCGGATCCGCAGCAGCTGCCTCAATGAATCGCTCGACGGAGTGATCGAAGCTCTGATAGGGATGGTGGACAAGGATGTCTTGCTTGCGAATGAGCCCGAAGATGTCGGCGTCTTCTGCTTCCAATCCAGGAGGCGCAAGCGGCGTCCACGTGGGCCAATGCAACTCGGGCGCATCAATGTCCGCAATCTCGTTCAGCACTTCCCAATCAAGAAGTCCATCGACCTCGTAGATGTCGTCATCAGAAAGTTCGAGTTCCTCTTCGAGGAATCGCTGCACGCGATCGCCCCCCTTCGTTGCGACCTCGAGCCGAACGACCCGTGCAAAGCGACGCTCGCGCAACTGTTGTTGGATCAACTCCAGCAAATCTTCGGCGTCCTCGTTGTCGCGCTCCGTCTCTGCATTGCGCGTCACGCGGAACGGAAGCACCTTGATGATTTCCATTCCTGGAAACAGATCGTCAAGGTTGTGCGCGATGACTTCTTGCAAGGGAATGAATCGCTTCGAGTCAGCGAAGCGGTAGAGATGTCCACCAAACTCAGGCACTTTCACGCGCGCAAAGAGTTGTTCACTCTCGCCGGGTCGACGAAGCATGACGCCAAGCGAGACGGACATGTTCGAGATGAATGGAAATCGGTGTCCAGGATCGACCGCGAGTGGCGTGAGGATCGGAAAGAGATTTCGTCGATACCACGCTTCCACTTCGACACGCTCTGGTTTCGTGAGATCGTTCCACGCAAGAAGATGAATCTCCCGCGCCGCGAGTTCCGGCACCAACACATCGCGCCACAATCGTTGCGCCTCAATGTTCTGCGCGATCGTTCGTTCGCGAATGAGCGTCACTTGATCTTCGGGCGAGAGCGGTTCCCACGCAGGGCTCGCAACGCCCGCATCAATCTGCCGACGCAATCCGCCGACGCGCTTCATGAAGAATTCATCGAGATTCGAGCCGAAGATCGCGAGAAAACGTACGCGCTCAAGCAGCGGCACGTGCGGATCGTCCCCTTGCGCGAGCACACGGCAATTGAACTCGAGCCACTGCAAGTCGCGATTCAGAAACCGCGCAGGATCATCCAGTCCAACAGGAACGATGTCGTTAGGAGCGATCGGCTTGCGTGGCGACTTTGAGGAGAGCTCGAGTGGGGTCATGTTGCGAATTCAGTAACAGGGGTCAACGATGCGAGGTTGGACGATATACCGCGACACAGCGCGGTGCTTCAGTCACTCGCACGCACGCGAGCCGCACGCCATTCGGAAGCCGCGCGACGAGTTCTTCCGCGATGTGCTTTGCGACATGCTCCGCGGTTGGATTCACCGCATCAAAGGGCGGCACCGCATTGAGATCCGCGTTGCGAAATGGTGCCGTGACTTTTGCGAGCGCGCTCTCAAGCGCGTGAAAGTCGCACAGCAACCCCTCTGGATCGAGCACCGGACCTTCGACCTCACACTTCACGTGCCAATTGTGTCCATGCACCACTTCTCGCACCCCTTGGAGCACGATTGCGTGTGCGGCACTGAACTCTGTCTCTACTTCAAGCGAATACATGCACGCGAGTGTACGAGAGTGGAGTGCGCGCTCTTCAAAAAAGTTCGTCGGAGCAGCTTGCGTGAACCGTAGCGTATGCTACTATTCGCACATGCTTCAGCGCTCCAACCTCGCGCTCTTCTTTCGCTCAGTATTCTCCATCCTCATCTTGTCGTGCATCGGAACTGGATGCGGTGATCGCAGCGACGCATTAAGCGGATCGAATGCCACCGCGTCGCCGAACGCAAACGGAAAGATCACCGTGCTCGCAACCACCCGCATGGTTGCTGATGTTGTGGCGAATGTTGTTGGCGAACATGCGAATGTGATCACGCTCATTCCTGCAGGAGCAGACCCACATCTCTGGACTCCAACACGCTCCGACATTCTGCAACTCCTCGAAGCCGACGCGCTGTTCATGAATGGTCTCGGACTCGAAGGGCGCGCGGGCGAAGCATTCTCGCGCGTCTCCAACTCCGGCCGACCTGTATGCGTGATCACGGGTGGCATCCCCGAAAAGGATTTGCTCCAAGATCCTTCGAACACCGCGCACCCAGATCCACACGTGTGGATGGATCCGCAACTATGGGGCACGACCGCACACCAGGTCGCAGAAGCACTCGCAACACTCGATCCAGCGCACGCAGCAGAGTTCAAAGCGAACGCAACGAAGTATGCAGCGGAAGCGAACGCACTCGTCGAAGCGATCACTGCAGATCTCGCAAACATTTCTCCATCTAATCGGGTGCTCGTGAGTTCACACGATGCGTTCGGCTACTTCGGCAAGCGTTTCAACTTCGAAGTCCGAGGCATCCAAGGCATTTCCACCGAGAGCGAAGCGAGCGTTGGCGACATTGAACGGCTCGTCGCTGAGATCTCCGAGCGGAAAATTCCGACGGTGTTCGTCGAGACGACGGTTTCAGATCGCACGATTCGTGCCGTCGTCGATGGATGCGCTGCACGAGATCACACGATCAAGATCGGTGACGCTCTCTACTCCGATTCGATGGGCGCGCCCGGAACACCGGGCGGTACATGGGTTGGAATGATCAAGCACAACGCGCGCTCGATTGGAAATGGCCTCGGCGGAAACTCATGACATCCACGGGAGCCCCGCTCGCAATCGAAAGATTCTCCGCCGGTTACGGCAACGGTGAACTCGTTGTGCGCAACGCAACATTCACGCTGCGCGCGGGAGCGATGACCGCGCTCGTTGGACCCAACGGGGCTGGCAAGAGCACGCTACTCAAAGGTGCGCTCGGATTGCTTCCGCAAGTCGACACCTCGGGCGTGCGCTACTTCGGTCAGCCACTCGACGATGTGCGTGCGCGGGTTGCGTATCTCCCACAGCGCGCGGACATCGACTGGACGTTTCCCGCGAGCGCACTTGATGTCGCGGCGATGGGGCTTTATCGCAAGATCGGATTCTTCCATCGCGTGAGCGGTCGTTGGAAAGCAGAAGCGCGGCGAGCACTCGCGCTTGTGGACATGGAAAATTTCGCGGACATGCCCATCGGCGAACTCTCTGGTGGTCAACAACAGCGCGTGCTTCTCGCGCGAAGTCTTGCGCAAGGCGCTGACTTGCTCATGCTTGACGAACCGTTTGTCAATGTCGACTTCGCAACAGCGGAACGACTTGGCGCAATCTTGCGGCTCGCATGCGCACGAGGCATGACCGTGTTCGCAGTGCATCATGATCTCGGCGATGTGCGACGCTTCTTCGATGAAGCAGTGCTCTTCGATGGAACCGTCGTTGCGCATGGGCCGATTGAAGTTGCGCTTGCGGATGCAAAGTTGCACGAAGCGTTTCGTCTCGGACCTCCGCCGCAGGAGCAGTTGGCGTGATGGCACCCGACGCGCCTTTCGAGATTCCATTTTGGGGCGCGAACACAATCATGGTCGCGATAGGCTGCGCAGTCTTCGGCGCACTCGCAGGCAGTGTTGGAACATTCGTGCTCGCGCGTCGACAATCACTGCTCGCGGATGTCGCAGGACATGCAGCATTACCTGGCGTCGCGCTCGCATTTCTCTTCGGCGAATGGTTCGGTCTGAGTGGTCGTTCTCCATGGCTACTCCTCCTCGGCGGCGGCATCAGCGCACTGCTTGCGGCATGGAGTACGCCGTGGCTTGCGTCGAAGCGACGACTCGGTGCAGATGGCGCCAACGCCGTTGCACTCGCAGGCTTCTTCGGACTCGGCAGCGTGTTGTTCTCCGTGGTGCAGTCTCACCCCTCGGGCGCGCAAGGTGGACTTCGACGACTTCTCTTTGGCAACGCTGCCGCGATGACGAGCAGCGACGCAATTGCGCTCGGCGTCATCGCGATCGTCGCGCTCACGACACTCATGCTTGCATTCAAGGAACTCTCGCTGCTCGCGTTTGATGAAGCTGCCGCGTCAGTGCTCGGCCTTCGCACGCGAGTGCTTGAGTGGGTGCTCCTCCTCCTGCTCGTCGCAACCGTGGTCGCGGGAATGCAAGTCGCTGGCGTTGCGCTCGTCGTGTCGATGCTCATCGCCCCTGCTGCAGCGGCTCGCGTCCTTGGCGGATCGTTCGCACGCACCGCAACGACTGCGGCGTGTATCGGCATCGCGTGCGCACTCGTCGGCGCCATCGCATCGCGTGCGGTGACGCATGTCCCCACGGGAAGTGCGATGACGCTCGCAGCGACCGCTACATTCTTCCTCTCGATCCCCGCAGCTCGCGTGCTTCGCAACTCGCGCGCGCGTGCATTGACGGAGCGCGCGTCATGAGTTCCGCGCTCGCGCTGCAATCCACGCTCGCTGTCGATGCGCCTGCGTTGATCGCGCTGCTCTGCGCACTCGTTGCCTGCGGCACACTCGGGAACTTTCTCGTGCTTCGCAAAGAAGCGATGACGGGCGACGCTGTTGCGCATGCTGTGCTTCCAGGGTTGGTCGCTGGATTCCTCATCACAGGCACGCGCTCAATCACCGCGATGTTTGTCGGCGCAGCGTGCGCGGGCATCGCGTCGATCCTCCTCGCGAATTGGGCGCGACGCACCACACGGCTTGAACCAGGCGCGACACTCGGTATTGTGTTCACAGGGCTCTTCGCTGTCGGCGTGCTGCTGCTCGAAACACAAGGCGCACGACAAGTAGATCTCGATCCCGAATGTGTGCTCTTCGGATCACTCGAGACGCTCTTCTATTCACCAACACTCAACGGCGCGTGGTACACCGGCGTGCCACGCGCGTTGTGGACCCTCGCTGCTGCTGCATGCATCGCATTGATCGCGATCGTGCTGTTCATGAAGGAGCTCTCACTTCTCGCGTTTGATCCAAGTTCTGCTCGTCACCTCGGCGTTGCACCTCGCTGGCTTGAACGGTTGTTCCTCGCGCTCGTCTCCGCAAGCATCGTCGCGAGTTTCGAAGCCGTAGGGAGCGTGCTGGTCATTGGTATCGTTGCATGCCCCGCGCTCATCGCGGCGCCGCATGCAAGAAGTGTCACGCATCAGATCACGCTGAGCATGATCCTCGGCTCGATCATCGCAGTCCTTGGCTACGCGCTGGCATCGCACGCACCGACACTCTTCGGCACCGCGACAGCGCTCAACTCTGCGGGCATGATTGCGCTTGTGCTTGCGATTGCCGTGCCCATGTCGCACGTTGCAAAACGCTTCATACACCGACCGATGTAATCAGCCGCCAGAGCCGGGCGTGAGCAGCCAGTTGGGCGCATCTGCACGATCGGTCCACATGCGCATGTCCTTCAACGCGCTTGCGGGTTTCGATTCCGCGTGGCCATCCGTGTAAGACACCACGCTGTCGCCGCTAAATCGCGCGCTCAAGTTTCCCCAACTCGTGGGCTCAGCGGCGTTGTACTCCGTCGTCCACACCACGCTCGTGAAGTTCGGACTCCGCACGCGGAAGTAGCCTTCCACGATCTCGCCTTCCGTTGCTTCCGCCGCGAACGAGCGACTACTTGCGAAGACGATCGTCTGTGCTGGACGCTTCAACTCCGACAAGCGCGTCGCGTAGAAGCGACCGAAGTTTCCGACGAAGATCGAATTGAATCCGCCGTAGTTCTCGTCGCCACCGAGCCACACTGAATTCAAACCGAAACTCGGAAAGACACTCGTCTGATAGAGGTAGTTGGAGGTGTCGGTAGTTTCAAGTTCACGCAACAGGCGCTCATTGTCATTCACATACATCGCGTCAAACGCGTGACCGATGTACGGCGCGAGCCGCCATGGCCAACGATTCGCTGCAACACCAATCGTCTGCGTCGCGATCGGTTCGCCTTGGGCGTCGTAGGCAGGCAATCCAGATTTGTAGCCAGGCAACAGCGCGCCGCTGTGATCTTCGGCGTAACTCAACCACGCTTGCGCAAGTGTTCGTGCTGCGACCAAATCCTTCGCACGCATCGCCGCCGACCGCACTCGCGCGATGACGGGCACCAAGATGCCGATGAGCAGCGCGAGAATTCCAATGACAACCAACAACTCCACGAGCGTGAACCCCGCTGCTTCAGCGAGAGGGCGCAGTGGACAGCGTCGAGACTGCAACTTATGGGTCGGATGAGGAAGGGTGGTCGGATGCATCGGCAAAAATTTGTGATCTGAAGTCTATGCTGCGAACAATTCAATGGGTGACCACTAGGCTTTCTCAAAGAGTACTTTCTTCAGGTACCTCGAACTGCACCCTATGCGCCGCCCCTTCCTCTCTTCGTACCTCACCCTCGTAACCCTCGCGTGCTCCGGCTCGATTGCACATGCCGAACAGGTGTTGTTTGTTCGCTCGGGTCCCGACCTTGATCGATGGAACTATCCGTTCAACTCTTCGCCTGGCATGCGACCCACTGCGTCGACGTTCGGAAACGAAGCTGGCGCAACGATGTTTGACAATCGCGATGGTCAAATGATCGTGGGTTGGAATACGTCGAGCGAAATCCCAACGGGCCTTGGCGTTGATGGATACACGATCGATGGATGCATCATTGAACTCATGGTCGCGAATGATTTCGTCTTCAGCTATGACTCCACCGTCGATCCGTTCACCGCGTTCCTTCTTGCGAGTGACGCCGAGTATGTCGCGGACGAAGATGTTGGACAACCGATCGAACTTTACGGCACAGGATTCCGGGGTGCGTTCTCGCTCGCGAATTGGCAAGAGACATCACCCTACGGCGCGGGCAGCGCGCTCGATCCTTCCGTGCGCAACGCGTTCGCGCTCGGCTTCAATGCGAAGGGGATCGCCGTCGATGTCTCCAATAGCGTGCGGCAACGATGGACACCGACGCCCTTCAGCGTCGGCTCCATCAACAAACTCCCTGACGGCGAACTCGTTCCGATGAACACGACGATGCGATTTGTCGTCGATGTGCAGAGCCCCTCCGTTAAGCAATATCTCGCGCAGTCCCTCGATCAAGGGCGCTTGCTCTTCAGCGTGACCTCACTCACGAAAACTGTGCAACAAGGCTCGAATTTTCCCTCGTTCTACTGCCGAGAAAACCCACTCGTCGAATTCAATCTCGCAAATGCGGCGCGCATCGAACTTCGTGTGAGTGTTGGCCAATCCTGCGCGCAAGTCGATCTTGATTGCAACGGCGTCGTCGATGCAGCGGATCTCGCGACGCTCTTGAGCGCATGGGGCGGTGGTGGAAGTGCAGACGTCAACAACGATGGCGTCGTCGATGCTGCGGACTTATCTATGCTGCTCAACGCGTGGACGAACTGAGCGCACTGATCATCAAGATCGTTTCTTCTTCCGCAAACGCTTCGCAACGTGCGATCGCACACGCACGAGAATCTTCTCGACTTCGGCTTGCGCGAGTTCAAGCACTGCCGCGATTTCCTTCACGGTGAGCTCTTCGGTGTAACGCAACATAAGCACCAAGCGCTCGGTGCGTGTAAATCCAGCCGCTATCGATCGAAGGACTTCGGCTGGCGATGCGACGCTGTGCTGTTTGAGGACGCCTTCCATGGCAACACCCCTTTTCGTTTGAGCGAAACTGCCATCCATGACAGCCTCGATGCGCAAGGTAGACACTGCGCGTCTGCTGTCAAGCGCAGTACGCCGTCACGCATAACTCAATCATTTGATCAATGTTGACCGGCAACAACTTTGCTCAGCGAGAAGAGCGGCAAGAGCAATGCGATTGCAAGCGCACCGAGCACTGAGCCGAGCACAACCACGAGGATCGGTTCGAGCAAACTCATCGCTTGCTTGATCGCGATCTCGAGATCTTCTTCCGCGAAGGTCGCCACGCGCTCGAGCACGTCAGGCAATCGGCCACCGCGTTCACCCGCTGCGATCATCGATGCGACTGTCGCAGGCAAGAGTCCCTCGCGACGCACACTTTCGGCAAGCAATCGGCCTTCACGCACGGATGCGTCCACGGTGGTCCAGAAACGATTCGTTCGGGGCGATGCATCGAGACCACGCACGATGGCGATTGCGTCAAGCAGATGAATGCCGCTTGAAAGCAAGGTCGAGAGTGTGCGCATCGATCGTGCAACAAATGCAGCGCGAACGAGTCGACCGACAATGGGAAGACCGAAGCGCAGTCGGTCGGCACACAGTCGAGCTGACTCGGTTCGACTCCAGAGCATGCCGAGAGTCACTAGTACAGCAAGTCCAACGAGCAGCGCGATGCCATGCTCTGTCACGAGCGCGCCAACCGAGAGCAGACTCTTCGTCAGTGCGGGCAACTCCGCACCGCGATCTTCATACAACTTCGCAAACCGTGGAAGCACAAATGCGACTAACAGACTCACGATCAACAAGCCCGTACCGAGCATGAACATCGGATACGTCGCGGCTGCAACGACTTGGCGTCGAATCTTCTCAATGCGTGCGAGATGCTCGGCAGCGCGTGCCAACATGCTTCCGAGCTGCCCAGTCGCTTCGCCAGCGCGGCACAAAGCTGCAACAACTGGCGGAAACGCGCGCGGTCTTTTCGCGAGTGCTTGTGAAAGCGGCACGCCAGAAGAGACTTCTAGCCGAACTGACTCCACAACAGATTTGAATTCTGGTCGCGCGCCTTCGGTCGCGTAGGCATCAAGTGCCTCGACGATGCCGACTCCTGTTTCCACCATTACGCCAACCTGTCGGCAGAGATCGATGGGGTCAGAGCGACGCACTCGCGTTGAAAACTTCACCGATGCGAATGCTGGCGCGTCGTCATCGGAAGTTGAACTCGCGCGCGCAAGTGCATCGCGTGCGACCTCGAGAACAGTCTTGCCCTCTCGGCGCAGACGGAGCGCAACTTCAGCCGCGCTTGGCGCAGAGACAGTGCCACTCGACTCGCGACCTTGCGCGTCGATGGCACGGAAGACAAAGGTTGCGTTAGCGTCGAGTCGCATGGTGTTGCATCAATGCGCAGTCATGGCGATGGCTTCTTCCACCGTGGTCAATCCTTCGCTCACTTTGCGGAACGCATCGTCGCGGAGCAATCGATGACCTTGCGTCGCGAGGTACGCGTGCAATTCTTGCAGGCTCGCCCCACGCGCGACGAGCACATTGAATTCCTCGGTGGGCACCATGATTTCAAACACGCCGATACGCCCAGCGAATCCGGTGCTTCGGCAGCGAACACAACCTGCCCCCTTACTGAAGCCGGCAACGGCTTGACCGCTCTGCGCAAACGCTGCAATCGTGAGTGCATCGGGTTCCGCGCGTGTTCGGCAGTGCGGACAGATCTTGCGCACCAATCGCTGCGCCAACACGCCGCGCACTGTCGCAGCAACCAGATACGGCTCAACGCCGATGTTCACCAATCGCGTCACCGCAGCAGTCGCGTCATTGGTGTGCAACGATGAAAGCACAAGGTGACCAGTGAGTGCAGCTTGCACCGCAACCGACGCGGTCTCTTCGTCGCGAATTTCGCCGACCATGATGGTGTCGGGATCTTGACGCAGCAATGAACGCAACGCGATCGCAAAGCCGAAGCCCGCCTTCTCATTCACTTGAAACTGATTCACGCCAGCCAGCGTTGCTTCAATTGGATCTTCCACCGTGGACAGATTCGCGTCCTGCTCATTGAGCAACGCGAGCACGCTATAGAGCGTCGTCGACTTGCCACTACCGGTTGGACCAGTCACGAGCGCGATGCCATTGGGGCGACGCACGATGTCCATCCACTTCGAAAGCGTCACTTCGTCCATGCCGAGGCGCTCAAGCGGAACGATGGATTGACGACTATCGATGACGCGAATCACAGTCTTCTCACCGTGCCGGCCGGGCATCGTTGAAACGCGAAGATCCACAGGTCGACCTTCGAGCATGACGTGGATGTCGCCGTCTTGTGGAAGTCGGCGCTCGGAAATGTCGAGCCCTGCCATGATCTTGATACGACTCGTGAGCGCAGCTGCCATCTGCCATGGTGGTTGCATCTTCTCAAACAACGCACCATCGACGCGCAGTCGAATGCGAAGACGACGATCGCCTGGTTCGATGTGAATGTCTGACGCACCTTCATGCACCGCGGCCCACAGCAGCCAGTTCACAAGCTTCACGACGGGTGAGTGCCCTGCAACTTCGCGAAGATCCGCAATCTCAGAGAGATCGCGCTCAACGACGCTGAAGGATTCCGCATCCACTTCGCCGTAAGTGTCTTCAATGACGAACACATTCGCTGCAGGAAGATATGACTCGAGCGCAGCGCGAATCTCTCCGATGGTCGTCGCAACCGTTTGCACTTGCTTGCCAGTACGGCGCGCAATTTCTTCGAACAGATAAAGGTTCGCGGGCTCGCCCACAGCAACTGTCACCACACCGCGCACACAGAACAGCGGAAGAACTGCGTGTTCAGACAGGAACTCGCGTGGCAGCATTTCAATGCACTTGGGATCAGCGATGCGTGCGATGTCGCGTGCGTACGGAATGCCGTATCCATCCGCAACCGTTTCCATCACTTGATGTTCGTCACAGAATCCCAACTGCACGAGCATCTCGCCGAGCAATCGTTGATGGCCATCTTTCTGCTGCGCCGCAAGCGCTTCCGCCAGTTGAACTGCCGTGAGCACGCCCTTTGCGACGAGCATCTCGCCGAGCATCGCGCGCTGCATCGATCGTGGAATGGAGAGTGGCGCGGTCATCGGAGGCTCCTTGCAGCAAGTTCCACCGACGCACTCGTTTCGAAGCGATCCGAAAGCCGCGTGAGACGAAGAATCGTGCGCACCGCATCTTGGGGTGCAACAAGTCGAAGCGATCCGCCGAGGCGCGCAGCCTCTTCGCTGATCCAAAGCAGCGTCTCCATTGCCGCACTATCAATGAGCGGCACATGCGCAACATCGAAGATGACCGATCGCGCGCCCGCGGCAAAGCGATCAGACACTGTGCGGCGCAATCGCTCGCCTGCATCGCCGGTGCAATCACCACTCGCGACAACGAGCGCCACCATGCCGTGATCTTCGAATGAAAGTTTCACGCCGCCCTCCGTGTTTCCTGCGAGGAGTCTGCATCGCCCGCCATCGCTTCCTTCACGCCTGCCGCAAGCATCTCGCTATAGCCGGTGAGGTCGAGTGTCAGGAACTGCCGCAACAACACCGGATCAAATTGCGTTCCGCCCTGCTTGCCCATCTCAGACAAAGTCTCGCTGATGGGTCGACCCTTGCGATACGTGCGCGAGGAGCACATCGCATCGAAGGTGTCTGCAAGCGCGATCATGCGTGCGGAGATCGGAATGTCCGTGCCCGCGAGGCCGTGTCCGTATCCAGTGCCGTCCCAGCGCTCATGATGATGGCGCACTCCACCAAGCACGCCCGCGAGTTGCGGGACATCCTTGAGGATGCGGTAGCCGATTTCAGGATGCTCATTGATCGCAACGCGCTCTTCAGGCGTCAGCTTGCCTGGCTTCAACAAGATCGCTTCGCTCACGCCGATCTTTCCAATGTCGTGCACGAGTCCTGCGACATGCACGAGTCGAGCCTCTTCCGCAGATGTTCCATGCTTGATCGCGAGATCTCGCGCGAGAGCGGCGACGCGCTGCGAGTGACCGCGTGTGTATGGGTCCTTCGCGTCGATCGCGTTCACGAGCGCTGCGAGCGTGCCGACGAATGCATCATCGAGATCAGCGAAGAGACGCGCGTTCTCAAGGAAAATCGCGGCGTGCCCTGCGACACTCACGACAAGTTTGAGTTCCACGCTCGACATCTCACGGTCGCCAACTTTGCGATCGCCTGTTGCGATCCAACCAATACAACGACCGCGCTGGAAGATCGGCGCCGCTGCGACAGTGCCGCGACTCGCGTTTGCTCGCGCATCGGAGCCGAAGATTCCTGCACTCGATTTTCCCAAACGAGCGACATAGGCGCGCAAGGCGTTCGGCGAGATGCTTCCCGAAACAACCGCGGTGCCCTCGCCGCCACGAGCGTCCGCAATCCACGCGCCAGTCCATCCTGATTGCAGTGTCGCACCGAGTTCTTCGCATGCTTTTGTGAGCACGCCACGAGGACCGGAACTCATTTCGAGTCCACCGATAAGCGAGTGCAGAAGATGCAACTCTTCCCAAGCGGTGGAGAGTTGTTCCCCGCAAGCGTTTCCATCAACACGCTCTGCGTCACACGCAGCAAGTGCGCGCACGAACGCATGCAAGCGAACGACCTCGCGCCGCGTTGGCATTCCTTCAGCCGTTAGATGCGATGCGATGAATGTCGAATCGAGTTCCGCTCCTTCGCAGAGCAAGCGAAGCGTTCCACTTGTGAGCGCTTCATCAAGCACAAGGACTGCGACACCATAGGCGCGCGCGCCCGCGTCGCTGCTGTGCGAGCGAAGTGGAATCAACACGAGTCCGCTCAGTGGCTCGCTCAACATTCCGAATGCACCACCTGTTGCTCGTTGCGCACTCCATTGCGTTGCTGCACGCTTGAGTGCCGCGCGGAACATGCGCGAACGAACGATGAGATGCACGAGCCAGTCTTTGGGATGATCGATGTAGGAACGAAGCGAGTTCCCCGTGTCATCGGTTTCAATCCACACGACACCAGCGCCGCGCAATCGCTCCGCAAGCGACGCGCCGTGTCGATCGGCAAACACCATGTTTCGGCTTGTTTCGTTCACGCTGCACCACGCAGTGCATCACCATTGCTTGTCGTTGGGAGCAGACGCCCGACGATTTCTGCAAGCGCACGTGGGCTAAAGGGCTTCGCAAGCACTTGACGAACATTCGACGCGTCTTCCCAGTTGTCACCAAGAAGATGACCGCGCGCGGTGAGAATGATGACGGGAATCTTTGCAGTGCGTGGATCAGTGCGCAACGCGGCAGCAAGTTGCATGCCGTTCAGTTCAGGCATCTGGAAGTCGCTGATGACAACATCGATGTCATTCGCACGCGCGAGTTCAAGCGCGATCGCTCCATCCCACGCTGTCAAGACTCGGTACCCGCACTGTGTGAGCTTCAACGCCAGCACATGCACGATTGCTGGCTCATCATCAACCACAAGAATGGTTCGCACAGTTTGCATTTCTGGGTTCCTACGCTCTACGCCGCGATTCGACCTACTCTCTCCATCGGCACAGAAAACCAGAAGCGTGAGCCCATTCCACCACTCGACTCCACACCGATGTGACCACCGTGCAGTTGTTCAATAACTGAGCGACAAAGATTGAGACCAAGCCCCGTTCCCTTCGCGAGACGCCGATAATTCTCGACCCTATAGAACTTCTCGAAAAGCCTTCCCTTTGCGTCCTCGGGGATTCCTGGACCCGTATCGGACACATACACGACGACTGATCGCGCAAGATTGTCCGTATCCACAGTGAGCGTCACACTGCCACCCTCAGGGGTGTACTTGATGCCATTCGACACAAGATTGAGTAGCACCTGCTTCAACATATCACGATCGCCAGCGGCAGTTGCGCTTACAGCGCACGGTGCAACGAGAAGCGAGATGTTGCGCGACATTGCTTCGCCACGCATCGCGTCGACCGCTTCTTGTGCGAGCACTTGGAGATCGACGCTGACAGATTCGATGCGCGCGATTCCACTTTCGATTCGACTGATGGAGAGCATTTGATCGACCATGCGCGAAAGGCGATCACTCTCGGCGAGCATCGTCTCCGAGAGACGCCGACGTTCCTCTTCTGGCAGCGAGTCGCCATCAACGAGCATCTCCGCGTAGGCTCGGAGTGAAGTGAGCGGAGTCCGCAGCTCATGACTCGCCTTCGCGACAAACTCACCCATACGGCGCTCCGCGTCTTTCTCCGCAGCAAGATCAACGATAACTCCAATCGCGACGCCATCGCGCACGACGCTTTCCACGCGCAGTGCGAGCGTTCCAACCTCAGTGCGAATCGAAATCTCGCGCGATCGACGCGTGCCTTCTGGCGCGCGCGCCGATGCAGCCATTATCGATGCGACGCCTTGTGGGAGCGCGTGCACGCGCGTCACACGATCACATTGCAGCAAATCCTGCGCCGCAGCATTGAGAATGACAACTTCATCCGAGGGATCAACTACGACGACTGCATTAGGAAGTTGCTCGAGCAGTGCACGGAATCGCCCTGCTGCGACCTCCGCTGCACGACATGATCGCTCGTGCGCTGCAGCGTCCCGCACGCGTTCTTCGTTTTCGATCTGTAACGCTGCAAAGGAGTGCTGCGCGCGACTCTCTCGTCGAGCGAATACCACCACACACGCGAAAGCAACGAGCAGTGTTGGCGCGAGCATGAGCGAAGCCGTTGCAAGTGTCGCAGTCTCACCGCGAAACAACCATGCAACCACAGCCGCGCTCCCAAAAAGGGCGCAGCACTGGAGCGCAAGTATGCGTTTCGCTGATGGACAACTCTTCACACCGTCTCCTGTGACGACTTCTTCACGATCGCACTCAATCTGTGTTTGAGGGCGAAGGATCAATCGCGGTAAATGCGTGCTTGGCTGGCGCGAATGCTGGGTCTGCTTTCATGGCTGCTGCGAGAACGGCTGCGCTTTCGACATCCGCGCCGCTTCGTCGCAACGCAACACCAAGGCTCACGAGTGCTGTCGCGCTGTCGGGCGCGCACGCAACAGCTTTGCGGAACCAGCCCACGGCTGCTGCAGTCTCGCCGCGTTTTTCCGCGACAAGTCCACGCAGCCAGTAGCCTTCGAATCGTCCTTCCGCGAGTGCCATCACACGCTGCGATGCTGCTTCGGTGCGCACATCATCGCCCGCATTCCACGCGGCCTGACCGAGATCAATCCAACCCTCAAGGTTCTCGGGATTGCGATGCACAACGCTCGCGAAGATCCCGCGCGCCTCAGTAAATCGCCCGAGCATCGAAAGGCTGCGCCCTTCATACATCCCGAAGGCTTCCGGAACGACGCCGTTGAACTTGTCCTTGATTGCACGCGCGAGTCGTCGAGATTGATCAAGGCATCGTTGCCACTCTTGCGCACCGTAGAGCGAGTGAAGCAACTTGTCTCCAATCATCGGCGCATCAGCGTCGATGAGTGATGCAACCTCGTAGTAGCGCCAGGCGGACTTGTCGTCGTCCTCCATTGCTGAGAGATCGCCGAGCAATTCATTGAGCGCGGCGTTGTGCTCAAAGTAAGCCAATTTGGAGAGCAGAAACTCGCGCGCTTCGTCGATGTGTTGCATCGCAACCATCGTCTCGGCTGCCGCGAGCACATATGACAACTTTGAACCGTCGAGCTCACTCGCCTTCGTGTAGTTCGTGAGCGCCTTCTCATTCTGCGACCATCGTTCCATCACGACGCCGAGGAAGTAGAAGCCTTCAGCGAAATTTGGATCGATCGTCACAGCCTTCTCAAGCGCTGCGCGTGCCTCTTCAAGCCTGCGCGATTCAAGCTCAATGCGGCCCAGCAACGCCCAGTACTGCGCAATTTTGTCTGATCGCTTGATTGCTTCAGCGATGTGCTTCTTCGCGTTCACCAAATCCCCCGACTCAAAAGCTTGACGCGATTGATCGAAGCTGACAACACTCGCAGTCTTGTCGAAGCGCGAGTTGGCTTCCTGACGCGCAATAGCGCCGTGCTTGGTTGGACCCTGACAGCCGAGAGCAATCAACGCGGAGAGGGAGCAGAGCGCGAAAGTGAATGTACGAGTTGAGCGCATGCGAATGTACATTTTGTCCTACAGGTATTGAGGTCGTGAAATCAGTGCAGCCTGGTGAGAGCACTCATTCGGGTTGCATGGCGTTGACAGAGGCGATGGCTGTGTTCGACACAATTTTGGGCGCGGGCACCACTGCTGGGGTTCGAACCCACCAAGATGACGACCACCGCGCTGTCGATACGGGCGATGCACTCGTGCGCAACGCAAGCGGAGTATTCGCTGTAGAGCCAGCACTCGATTGCGTCGCTGCTGGCGCGGCATCGGGCGTTGGCACTGGAAGACCTGCCTTCGCATCTCGCGATGCTTCGGCTTCTTGCAGCTGCTTCTCAACAATGCGCTGGAAGATGGAACGCTCATACGCATTGCCGTCGCGGCTCGTGTCGAGTTCGGAACGCATGCGCTGCATTTCAGGCTGATTCGGTGTGACGCGCAGCGAACTTTCGACGTGGAACATCGCGAGTTCGCGATCACCGTTCGCCATCGCTTGCACTGCATCCTGATTGTGATTGGTGGAGATGAGCTCACGGCTCCATGGGAGCAGACCCTCGCGCGCGCCAATGCGGACAGCGTCGACGAATACATTCGCCTCATCCGACCACACTTTTGCAATCTCGTCCTTCACGATGTTGGGCGTAATGAGGAAGATGATTTCGCGTCGCTCGACGGAGTCATCCTGTCCCTTGAACGCATCGCCGAGAAGTGGAATGTCACCGAGGCCTGGCACTTGACGGCGCGAAATCTCCGTCTCTTCAGTGAAGAGGCCACCAAGCACGAGTGTCTGTCCATCCTTCACGCGCACATTTGTGACGATTTCATTCGTCTTCTCGTTTGGAATCGGAAGCACGCCGCCGCCTGGCTGCAGCACCTTCTCAAGCGTTGCAGAGGAGATCGATGGCGCAAGCTCCATACGAATCGAGCCATCCTTCGAGATGAATGGCCGGAAGATCAGTTTGATACCAGTGTCGAGGAACTCGACGGTTTGCGTCGTTGATGTCTGCGTTGTCGTGGTCGACAGGTAGCCGACGCGATCGCCGACGAGGACCTGTGCGCGCTGACGATTGAGTGCCATCACGCGAGGCCGAGCGAGAATCGTTGTGTCGGTCACTTGATCAAGCAAGCGAAGAAACACAGCGACGTCGTCTTGCACAACGCCCACTCGCATGGTTGCTGGTTCTGAGAAGGCTGCGACATTCGATGTCACAGCGTTGCCGTTATTCGTCGGCGTTCCACCAGTGTTTCCCTTGAAGAGATCATTCGCAGCGGAGATTGGATTCGAGAAGTCAACGAAGTCGAGGTCGCCGATGACGGAGACATCAACGCCGTATGCGTTGTTCTCTTTCACGCGCGTCGAGACGATGGTCGACTCAACCACAACTTGCATTGGTGGCGTGTCGATCTCGGCGAGCAACTTCGCGACAGCCGCTACTTGCTCAGGAAAATCGTTCACGACAAGCATGCCTTCATATGCCCAACTATCACTTCCGCCATCCGCGTTGGAAGGCTGGAAGCCATCAGAGACTGTGCCGACGAACGACAACAGTCCACCTTCAGAGAGCAGCGGCTTTACAAAGTCAGCGGCGTCCTTCGCGCTGAGATTCTGCAACGCAAAGTTGCGACTCTCGCGACGAAGCAGCAGAAGCTGACGGCTCGCCCAGTCTTCGCTGGTGTAGACGAAGATGAACTGACCTTCTTCTTCCGCGTGAAGGTCGAGCGCGCGCATGATGACGTCAAGCGCTTCGCGAACAGTCACGTCGTATAGATTCGCAGTCACGGTTCCGCTCACACCCTTGCCCGCGACAAGGTTCTTGCGCGACTGCATGGAGAGCATTTGGAGTGCCTGTTGCACATCCGTGTCTTGGAACTTGATCGTGAAGGTTTCCGACGCGGCGGCTTGGCCCGTCGTGGATTGAATTTCGTTGTTGGCTGGTGGTGCAGCAGGCGGTGCGGTCTTAAGGACTGGCGCCGCTGGCGGCGCTGCATCTTGCACAGGCGCTGTTGTGGGAACAGTCGCAGGGTCTTGCACAGCAGCAGCAACCGACATCGTTGTCGCGAGCGCCGAAGCAACTACATAGGCGAGTGAAAAACCGCTGCGAGCGGTCAATCGAGTACGGAGGCAACCGGCGGACGCGCGAGCTTCATGCATAATTCGCTCCCTAATTTCAGGATCGATCTAGACCAATCCTGATCTCGAAGCGGCGTTCCCCATAGCCGAGGATGACGCCAACTTCACGGACTTCGATCAGCAGAAATCTCAAGCCTTCCAATTCAAGCTCATCACCGAGCCTGTATGTTCGACCATTGACAACCGCGCACGACAATCCGCTACCCGCTGTCTGCACGCGAAACCGCTTCGCGCAAAGAGCAACAAGGTCAACTGCCTCCGAGGACAAAGGGGAATCGGCAACCAACTCGTTGGACTTCGCTCCTTCGGCAGAAATTACCGAAGGTGCGATTGGACTATGAGGAATGCACAATCTAGAACCGCGCAGACGGAATGGATCCACCGTCCCCGAGTCAGAGAGATCGAGAAATTGCACTTTGGGCGCTTCGGTTGCGTTTGCTTGGACTGATGGATCGTCCGCAATCGCGGTGCGCGGAAGGCTCGTCAGAATGCGAAGACGCGCCCAGAGCAGTAAACCCATGGGTTTCGCCCACACGACCGTGCCAAACGCGGCAAGCCACAGCAATGCTTGCATGCGTCGATCGAGACGAAGTCGCGCGCGCATGCTCTGCCACATTCCTTTGGGCGCTGTATCACTTGTGCTTTTCATGGCGCGCCTCCAATGGATGGTGCGTCGAGTGCATGATCGTTCCACACTGCATCAACGACGATCGATGCATCAATCACGCCGCTCGCATCGGTGGGATCGCGACGGAAATCAAGTTCAAGTGTTCGGACCAAGCGATCTGATTGCTCAGCGCGCTGCAACACACGAAGGCACGTTGCGAAGTCAGCCTTCATCGCGACGGTCACAGGAACCGCGCGCCATGATTTTGGCCCTTCGCGTGCAGCAGCAACGCTCTTCCCTGCTGCAATTGTTTGGGAAAACACAAGCACGCCATCAACAGGCTCGCTCAACGCACGCATCAACTGCGCTTGCGCTGGATCTTGTGGAATCGTGCGAAGCATTGCTGCGCCGCGTTCCTGCAAGACGCCGAATGCTTTTGATCGATCCTGATACTCGTGTTCGAGTCGATCGCGCGCGGCGATACGACCTGCGAGCCGCGTCGCTTCTGCTTCGGCGTCGCTTCCTGCGTTCCACGCCGGAGTCGCGATGAGCCATGTTGCAAGTGTCATGCTGACAATCGACAAACCGAGCAACACTCGCGACCACTTCGCGGAGCGTGTCGACAGCCCTTGCGCAAAGAGCATTGCATCATTCATGGCGTCTCCTTCGATTCGACTGCGGCATGCACCGCGTTGGCGCGCACTGTCCATGGTTCATCGAGATTGACGGAAAACGAGACGCGGAACTCGCGTGCCTGCACGCCGTTGAACTCGCGATTGCGACTGCTCTCAAGATTGACTTGCTCGAATGGCTCACGCGCAGACAGTGACTCCACCAAGCGCGCGATCGTCGCGTCATCCACGGCGATTCCACTCACTTCACACTGGTATCGTCGACCAGATATCGCATCCGTGCGGCGACGCTTCACGCGTTCTTCACCACTGAGATATTCACCGTGCAGAAAGAGACGCTCGAGCACCGCGTCTTCTGGAACGAGCGCAGCAATCGCATGCACCAGTCGACTCGCTTCAAGCGGCGAACCTACGCTGCGTTGCAGCGCGATCTGCGCGTCGGTTGCGTCCATGGATTCGGCGATCGTGCGAAGTTGATCTTCAAGCACGACGATTTCAGCTGCTTCTACGCGCAAACTCGCAAGCCGCTCATCAGCGATGCGCGCGCGCCACGCGACGGCACACAGCGAGACGATGGTGAAGATCGCAAGCGCCACTGCGGAAAACGCAATGCGTCGAGTTGCGGCGCGTGCAGCAACGAACGCTTGCACGCGTGCTGGAAGAAGATTGAATTCTGCGGTACTCACGCGGCGTCCCTCTGCGTGGTTTGCGCGGCACGAGGTGTCGCTGAAGATTTGCACGCAGCGCCATAGGCTGCGAGCCAGAGCGCCGAATCGCTGCGGACATTTGCTTCGCTCAGCGACAACGCGAGCGTCTGAAACGACGATCGTTCATCATCCACCGCCGTGGCAATGCCAGAAGCCTGCTTGATTTCCTGCGAGAGCGCGCCATCACCACTGCCGAGAACGAGCACGGATGAAGGAGTCCCTCCGCGGAATCGCACTGAGTAGTAGCGGAAGCACATCGTCGCCTCATTTGCAATCATCGCGAGCACTGGTCGTGCTGCATCGCGCGCAGCTTGCGCAGCGTGCGATGTGAAAGGCGTGCTTGGCGAGAGTGCGATCTCTTGCCGCAGCAGCGATGCATCTTCCATCGAGAGACCGAGTCGCTCGCTGATCGCCTGATCGATCGCGAGGTTTCCAGAAGGCAACTCGCGCGCAAATGCAATTTCATCGCCGCGCAGCACAAGGATCGTTGTTTCATCTCGTCCGACAAGCACAACACCGCGGACGCGCGAACGATCCGCCTCACGGCGCGCGTGACGGCTCGCTGCTCGCGCTGCTGATGCGAAGCGTGGCTCGACGGCAACCGGTTCGAGGCCGCGACGCAAGAAAGGCTCAAGCATCGCTTCGACAAAGGACTGCTCGACGGCGACGAGTAAGTATTCGCCCTTGCCATCCGTCGTCGCTGGCGCATTCGTAGGGAGCGCTGTTGCGCACAAATCCCCGTGATCCATGCCGAAGCGATCACTCGCTTCCCATTGCGAGGCGCGTTCAAAGTCGGCACGCGCGAGTGAAGGCAGCGACACGATTTGAAACTGCGTGCGAGGCGCGGGCAAGCTCAGCACGAAGCGTGAAGAACGAAATCGCGCTGTGCGCCATCCTTCGGCAGCTTCTTCCGCGGCACGAATCCATGCAGCGCCAGAATCACGACGCGCGAGTGGCGCAAGTGGTTGCTCACGCGCCACAGAAACTTCAAGATGCGATGTAATCGTTCCACCAGCGACTGTGCGAAGTTGCAGAAGTCGAAGCGCGTCAGAACCGCAGTCGATCCCGACTGGTCCGCATGCAGAATTTGAGTTTCGAAAACTGAACAAGACGCGGACCTCCGGTGGAAGGAAAAGAGAGCCACCGAAACTGCGTCGACATAATGAGGGCAGGGCTTTTGCCCCACTCGGGAGATTTGCGTACGAATGCGCTCACGCCTCAAACCCGAACGCCAAAGGGCGCGCATTACCCGCCATTTATGCGGGCAACCACTATTTTACCGGTGACCGGCGCGAGGTCGATGCGGTAGCGAACCCCTGGCGCGGAGAGCACGATTGAGCCCCCACTTCCCGGAAGTCCCGACGGTGCAACGGTGCCGCCAAGTTCGTCAAACGTTACTTCGCGTTTCGTTCCATCAATCTCGACACTCTCAATGTGCGCGCCGCCGAATCGTCCATCACCGAGTTGCACGATGTACGCGAGTTGTCGCTCGCTTCCAGCAAGCGGATCGGAAAGGTAGTTCGCGCTTGACGCATCGAAGCTGCTCGACATTTCGCTTTCCTCGATACTCACAAGACACCAGCCTGTGCCGTCTTCGTAGAAATGCACGCGCCGAATTTCTTGCATCGCAAGTGCATCCGATTGCGCGAAGGTGAGATCTGCAACGAGCATGCGAACTGCGGCCTGCACGTCGAAGTCGCCGCGATTACCCAAGAGTGGCGTGAGCAACGCACCAGCAAGACCGAGCACAGTCACCACGATCAACACTTCAATGAGTGTGTAGGCGCGCGAGAGTGGAGCGCTTCTGATGAATTCTGCCCCAAGCGGCAAATTCATCACGCGCTTTGGTACGGCTCGCGGAGTGAATCCGCTTCGCCTTGTTTGAGCGCTTCTGATGAATTCTGCCCCAAGCGGCAAATTCATCACGCGCTTCTGTACGGCTCGCCGGCGGAGCCGGCATTCGCCTGCATTGCGGTTCACAACAGTCACTCCTTTCCTCGTCGTCACAAAAATCACGCGAAATTACGGCGTTCGCGACGACTGCATCGCTGCCTGCACGGCCTTGCCGATGTCGAGCTCCTTGAGATTCGTCACTTGCACTTTCGTCTTCCCACTCGTGAGCGTCTCACGCAACGATGCAACTTCTGCACGCAGCGCTCGCATCTCACCCGCGAGTTCAGCGCGTTGCAGTGCAGGATCAAGCGCAGCACCGGGCGAGCCTGGAGCTTCGCCAGAAATTCGCACCGAACCTCCACCATTGGATGGATCCGGCGGAACAGCATCCGCTTCGCGCTGCGTCGCACCGATGAAGTATCCCGCTGCAAGCCCCGTGATTGCACCGCACAAGATGAGCGAGCGTGTGAGACGATTGCGTGTTGCGTTGTTCACCATGTTGGAACCTCCAAAGCAAGTGTTGTGTCGCTGCCTTCGTAGCGCATGTTCAGCCGAACCCCATCCCAAGTCAGTGCGTAATCACTCGGTAATCGGGGGATGCGATCAAGAAAACTTGTGCCGCCCACAGGGTTGGTGATGAGTGCCTCCCAGAGTCCGTCGACTCCGTCCGCGCCCGCAACTGGTGGCAAATCGCCATTTCTCGCGCGAAAGAGCTCGATCTGGCTGCGAATCGTCTGCAGCTGCCCGCGTGCACTCGATACTTGCGCCTCACCGACGGGCGACAAGAAAGAGGGGATCACGATGGCGGCAAGGATTCCAAGAATCACGATGACGGTGAGAATTTCAATTAGTGTGAATGCTGTTCGTCGCATTGCGTCTGGCGCTCCAAGAGAGTGCGAGGCGTGGGACCGCGCGCTCAAGGTGGTTGGTGTGCCTCCAACTCGAATCTCCGACTCGACGTGTCTCTTACACAAAGGGCCGCGAAGGCAAACAGAGCCGCGGGCTTTCGCTCCGCGGCTCTGTATTTGCGTCGGGCGATTGTGGTTTACCAGTTCTCAATCTCAGCGAGCGTCAGGCCTTCCGGAAGTGTCGCGCCAGTGAAGGTGCAATACGTGGTTTCCGTGTGCGTGGCGGTGGCGGCGTTGTCGCCCCAAACAAACTCGAAGGACGAAGGAAGCACTGGCAAGCGCTGAAGGTATGGATCTTCGCCGTTTGGTGGCTGAACAAGATCATCCATCGTGCCTGGCAGGTTGCCGTTGTTGCGCACTCGATAAAGTTCAATCTGGCTGCGCACCGTCTGCAGTTGGCTCTTGACGCTCGATTCAGCAGCTTCTTGCGAAGCGTTCGTGAACTGAGGAATGACGATGGCGGCAAGGATGCCCAAGATGACAACGACAATCAGAATTTCGATGAGAGTAAAACCACGAGTGATCCGTTGCTTCATAAGTCAATGCCCTTTCAAAGTGCGCGCAACCCCGGAAAGGGGAACTTAGCGCTGCCTCCGGAGACAAGCTCCGGCTCCTCAAACTCCCACTGGCGCCCGACGCAGGCACCCTTCCAAATCCGCTCGTCACCTTTCGGTGGCGAGGCGGGAAATGCCAACGCGGTTGCGACACCGCGTCGACGGTCATGCGAATCCCCTATCCAAAGCGACCCTCCCTCCAGCAGTCGCGTGGATTCCTTTCCGCAGGACAGTTCAAACATCGGATTCATCTCTCGCGATAAACAGCGCTTCGCCCACGACTTCAAGATTTCAGCAACCAAGAAGCCCGCACAGATCCACCACACCGCAAGGTCAGCAGCACCCGAAAGGGCGCACCGCCTTCTCCAATTGAGGACAGGCACATGTCTCCGACAGAATCGTGATCTTGGCTTGCCTGTCCAATGCGCTCTGTCTGTCCAATGCGCTCCCCCGTTCACGATGACGTTCAGACTGAGTTACCTTTCGCGCGTGCCGAGCAGATAATCAATCCATTCGCGAAAGTGCCGCGAGGTCACCTGAACCTTTATGCAGCTGCAGGGATTCACAGAGCTCACCATGGCAGAATCAGACGGCTGGAACATTACCAAGGCGGAATGGGACAGCCTCGCACCCAAGTTTCGGAACAAGTGGTTCATCTATTGCGCCATGATGTTCGAGATGCTTTTCGTCGTCGCCCTCTGCGCGGCGTGGTACTTCATCAAGGTGCCGATCTCGTCTGATTTCTTGTTGTGGGTCGCGCTCGTGGTTTTCCTTATCGCTGTTGGCCGGTGGGCGTGGAAGCGTCGAACGGATTCGCGTTGGACTCAGTTTCATCCAATCGTTTGGGAATCGCGTGGTTGCGCATGTCCGTGGTGCAAGACGCGCGTTGACATGACTCCATGTGAGCGTCATGGATTTTCCGCCAAAGAGCAACCGCAGTTGCTCGCTTACTGGGAAGCGCTCGCAACGGTGGATACGGCCGCTTCCGCGCTTAGCAGCGTCGAGTTGGTTCGCCTCGCTGAGAGTTTGCGCCCAGCAGCGAGCATCGGTTCCCGCCTGTGGCGCGGCGCGATCGGGCCCTATCGCCGCGCGTCTATGCACGTCGTCACCGTTTCGAATGACCCGAATGCGACCACGATGATGCGTGTGCGCGCAAGTGTTCCCTATTGGCTCTTCCATGTCATGTACTTCGCGTCCATAGCGGCCGTGGTATCTGCCATCTTCGGCCGCTCAATTCTCTTGAGTATGCTGAGCGGCTGTTGGTGGATGCTCCCAATGATGCTTGTCGCCGTGTTCCTCGGTCCCATGGCACGACCGGGGCGCCTGCGGTGCAAGAAGTGCGAACAACAGTGCGCCGACCTCAAACCCAAGCTCTGCCTCGAGTGCGGCAGCGATCTCACCAAGCCCGGCGCCGTAGCGCGCATGGACCGTGCTACCAATCGTCGCCGGTCACTCGTCCTCCTCATCATTCCGCTGATGATGCTCATTCCAATGACCGGCGGATTCGGGCTGGCGAAGCAACTTCCGCTCTCGACTCAACTGTGGTGGAGTTCGTGGACAGGACCATCGTATGGCTTTTTCCAATCGCTCAACGTCGCCACACTCTCACCGGCCGAAGCCGCAAGCGCCGCGGAGCTCTTGATTGCGCAAGCCGCGCCTGATGGACCTCGCCCCGTGTTTGATTTCGCTTTTCTCGTCAACGCGCTCGCGTCTGGCAAAGTGCCGGAGAGCACGCGAGAAGCGGCTGCACGCGCGATCGTCCTTGCTGAGCTTGAAGTATCAACGGAAGACGGCGTCACGACAGCAACAGTCTCGCCAGAGTTTGGCGCACTCATCCTCGGCCGCGACGCGACCCCGCGGTTTGTCTTCGGCGGGATCTCCGTCGATGGCGCTGCATGGAGCGCGAGCAGCGAGTTGTCGCTCATGAATCACGATCTAGACAGCTTCTACCGCGCGCTGAAGCCAGCAGAACGCCAGCTATCTCTCCTTCCTGAATCACAACTCCGCTACGAAACCGCTTTCACCCTCACACCTGGAATGCACGAGATTCGCGCGCGTGGCTGGATCGTGCTCTGGGGCGAAGCGTGGAAGAGATTTGTGCCGACATTCGACGTCGACGGCAAGCTGATCTCCTCACCAACGATGTCCGGCGTGTACGAAATCCAGTTGCACGAGACCGTGACGATTCAATAATCGCGGTCCTGGGCGGCGTCCAATCGTCCAATCGAGACCACTCGAAGGACACCAATTGAGGACAGGCACATCTCCGCGACAGAATTGTGATCTTGGCTTGCCTGTCCAATGCGCTCTCTGTCCAATGCGCTCTCCCTCGAAGGACACCAATTGAGGACAGGCACAGCTCCGCGACAGAATTGTGATCTTGGCTTGCCTGTCCAATGCGCTCTCCAATGCGCTTCGCAGTTCTTCACGCTACTGGCGCGTCGATGAACCGCAGTGCGACGCGTGTCCCTTGCTCGCAATGCTCGCGAGTTTCGATGCGCTCGACGGTTGCTCTTGAGTGCCGGAACTCTGGGTTGCTGAATCCCACACTGACTTCGGCTCCGATTGGGGGGAGCGGCTGCGGCTGATGGCACATCCCCTGCAGCCACCATGGCGCGCCTTCGAGAGTGGTGAGTTCGAAGGTCTCGCCGAGTTCGGCGCCGAGCGCGATCACGCTTGCGGATCCTTCTAGCTTCCAGCGGGGTGTTTCTCTCCGTTCGAAGCGAAATGGGGACAGGCACTGAAACTGGCGCGGTACGAATGTCGGCAGGGCTTCGAGCAACATGGAGAACCCTCTCCATCGGCGCTCAGCGCGGTTGTACCGCAGGATTGCACGTCAACGCTACAGTTGTCTCTCCCTCTTCGAAGGCACGCACTTCAATGACCACGATTTCCGCCCAACGAGCAACAGTGATGACGACTCCACTTCCGCCAACTACCCCGCGCAACGGCCGCGTCTACAACTTCTCTGCGGGTCCTGCGCAGATGCCCGAGAGCGTTCTCGAACAGTTGCAGCGTGAGATCATGGATCTCGATGGGACAGGCATCGGACTTCTCGAGCACAGCCATCGCGGTCCTTCGTATGACCGCCTCCTCACGGAAGCCTACGACAGCGTGCGTCGCGCGTCGGGCCTCGGCGCGGATTGGGAAGTCCTCTTCCTTCCGGGCGGATCGATGCAGCACTTCTCGCTCATCGCGATGAACTTCATTCCGAAGGATGGATTCGCGGCGTTTGCGGACACAGGCTTGTGGGCACACAAGGGTGAAATTGAAACGCGCGCAGTCCGCAACACGCGCACCGTGTTTGATGGCGCATCGTGCCGATTCGATCACGTGCCTGCCGACAATGAAATCGCCGACTGCACTGGCGCGTCGTACTTCTGCTACTGCTCGAACAACACTGTGGAAGGCACGCAATTCGCGCGACCACCGAAAGTCAACGCGCCACTGGTGTGCGATGCGACAAGCGATCTCTTCAGTCGCGAGTACGCACTCGACGCACACGAACTTATCTTCGCGAGCGGACAAAAGAATCTCGGCGCCAGTGGTATCTCGCTCATTCTCGTGAAGAAGAGTTTCCTCGCGAAAGCAGATGCGTCACTTCCAGGGCTTCTCAGTTACGCAAACTTCGCGAAAGCAGACTCGCGTCCAAACACGCCGCCAACCTTCGGCGTGCGCGTGATTGGTCTCATGTCGAAGTGGATCGCTGATCACGGCGGACCGAAAGTCTTCGCCGTACTCAACGCGAAAAAAGCCGCGAACATCTACGCCGCGATCGATCGCAGCAACGGCTTCTATCGTCCATCCATGCGCGATGATTGCCGCAGCCAAATGTCGATCTCCTTCCAACTTCCGTCCGACGCACTCGTCGATGCATTCGTCGCCGAAAGCGAGAAGGCTGGCCTCTTCGGTCTCCGCGGTCACCGCGATTGGGGCGGCATCCGTGCCTGCGTCTACAACGCGTTCCCTGCACACGGCAGCGAACTCCTCGCTGAGTTCATGGACGACTTCAAGAAGAAGCAGGCGTAGTTGAGCGCTTCTGGCGTAGTTGAGCGCTTCTGATGATTTCTGCCCCAAGCGGCAAAATCATCAC
>QWPV01000005.1:0-12432 GCA_003671055.1 Planctomycetota bacterium | reverse complement strand
GCGCTTCTGTACGGCTCGGTGGCACAGCCACCTTCGCCTGATTGAGATCAATTACTCGCGAGCGTGAAGCGCAGCTAAACCCATCGGTAGCGTGAAGCGTTCGTGTGTGGTGCAGTAATCGCGTCCGCCCATTCTTCCCACGGCGTCGAGCATGCTTGCGTCGATGTTCATGCGTTCGTTCGCGAGAGCGTCGGCGATGTGCACAGCGATGACGCGGCCGATCACCATGTTTGCGCCGCCTGCGATGCCGCGTGCGAACTCATGCACGATTTCTGTGACGCATTCAAACGTGATGAGTGCTTCAGCGATGCGCGGCGCTTTGATGTGTGTGCCAGTGATCGGCGAGAGTCCGACCGCTGCGAATTCACTCACGCCGTAGTCGAGTTCTTCACCTGCTGCGACAATCTGCCGCAGAATCGGTTGACTTGCGACGCTCACGCTGAAGCAACCCATCCCACCATCGCGCTCGGGAAGCACATTGCGGAGCGTGTCTTTGTGCGTTCCATCTGCACGATTCGCTGGGCAAAACGAAAGAAGCATCGGTTCACTGCCGACACCGTTGTAGAACGAGAACGGCGCGAGGTTCAGCGCGCCAGTAGGCGAGATGCTTCCCACCACCGCAATGGGACGCGGCACGATTGCACCGATGAGTAGGCTGTAGCGATGACGCTGCGAGATCGTTGCGACGTCGATGCATGTTGAACTGATCATGCTCGCGCCCTTCGCTCGAGGAGTTTCTTCAAGAGCGCTGCGCACGCTGGCTCGATCACATCCGCCATGCCTGCGAATGTATCGGGATATCCCCACGGATCGCCCACTTCAACATCGGTCGCCGATGGATCATGCGAGAGAAGCAACGACACGCGCTCGGGAAGGAATCCGAATGCAATCGCGTTGCGATGATTCGCTTGATCCATACACACGACGCAATCGAAGTGCGCAGTATCGCGCTTGATGATCGGGCGACTCTGGCCGAAGACCTTGTATCCACGCTCGCGCAAGACAATCTGCGTGTCCCGATGCGGTGATGAACCTTCGTGATCCTGACTCGTGCCCGCGCTGTCGATCTCGAATTGTGCGAGCACGCCTGCGCGCTCTGCAAGCGCCGCGAAGATGCACTCGGCTGCTGGGCTTCGACAGATATTACCGTGGCAGATGAAGAGAACTTTGGTCGGCTGCAGTGTGCGCATGGTTGGAATCACATCCTAGCGCGAGTGATAAACTCAACTGCAACGAACCTCCTATGGCATATGAATTTGATCTCATCGTGATTGGTAGTGGACCAGCGGGTCAACGCGCAGCAGTGCAAGCATCAAAGCTCGGCAAACGCGTTGCAGTGTGCGAGCGACGAAAGATGGTGGGCGGCGTGTGCCTTCACACAGGCACGATGCCATCGAAGACCTTTCGCGAAGCCGTGCTCTCGCTCGTGCGACCGCCGCATGCATACGCGGAGCCAAGCGAAGTTCCACGACCGACGATGGAGACGCTCACGCACCGCGTTGCAGAAGTTGTCGAGCGCGAGACCACCATCGTCGCGAAGCAACTCGCGCGCAACAACGTGCATCTACTCGACGGCGATTCAACATTCATTGATCCTCACACTATCGCGGTCTCGGATGCAGGCACGATTCATTCCGTGAGCGGCGAGCACATTCTCATCGCCTGCGGAAGCCGCCCTTCTGATCCACCAGAAATCAAGCCTGATGGACAGACGATTCTCACCAGCGATTTCATTCTCAGCCGCGCCACGCTGCCGAAGAGTCTCGTTGTCGTCGGCGGCGGCGTGATCGGGATCGAGTACGCCTCGATGTTTGCAGAGCTCGGTGTTGAAGTGACATTGCTCGATCGCCATGAACGACCGATTGAGTTTGTGGATCGCGAAATCGTCGATGAACTCATCCATCAGATGCGACAGAAGCGCGTGGTCTTCCGACTCGGTGACGGTGTCGCGAAGATCACCGTTGTTGACGCTCCTACAAAGCACGTCGAGATCGAACTCAACAGTGGCAAGCGACTCTCTGCTGAGTGTGTGCTGTATTCCGTCGGACGCATCGGCGCCACAGCAGGGCTTGGATTGGAGAACGCTGGCTTGCAAGCAGATGATCGTGGTCGAATCGCAGTTGACGCGAACTACCGAACTGCTGTCGAACACATCTACGCCGCTGGCGATGTAATCGGATTCCCTTCACTCGCATCAACAAGCAGCGAACAAGGTCGACTCGCAGCACTCGCAATGTTCGGCGTCGCGTCAAAGCCGATGGGCGCGGGATTCCCGTACGGCATCTACGCAATTCCAGAGATCTCGATGGTGGGCGCAACCGAAGAAGAACTTTCGAAGGCAAAGATCCCCTACGAAATCGGCGTCGCACGCTACAGCGAAATCGCACGCGGACAAATCCTCGGCGACCACAGCGGCTTCTTCAAGATGCTCTTCCATCGCGAAACCCGCAAGTTGCTCGGCGTGCATTGCATCGGCACGCAAGCAACCGAACTCGTCCACATCGGCCAAGCCGCACTCATCCTCGGCGGCGGACTCGAATACTTCCTCGAAACCGTCTTCAACTACCCCACCCTCGCCGAGTGCTACAAAGTCGCCGCCTACAACGCCGCCAACCGCCTCGGCCTCACAACAGAACAGTAATCAATCACGATCACGCCGCCGCAGGCGAAGCGGATTCACTCCGCGAGCCGTACCAAAGCACGTGATAATTTTGCCGCTTGGGGCAGAAATTATCACGTGCGCTAAAACATGACGTCGGATCAGGCGAAGACGATTCACTCGCCGAGCCGTAACAAAGCAGCCGATGATTTTGCCGCTTGGGGCAGAAATCATTCGTCGGATCAGGCGAAGCGGATTCACTCCGCGAGCCGTACCAGAGCACGTGATAATTTTGCCGCTTGGGGCAGAAATTATCTCGTCGGATCAGGCGAAGGCGATTCACTCGCCGAGCCGTACCAGAGCACGTGATGATTTTGCCGCTTGGGGCAGAAATCATCTCGTGCGCTAAAAAATGGAGCCGGGGGGATTCGAACCCCCGTGCCGTTACAGCCACCCGGTCGCATCTACGCGCGTATCTGCAGTTCCTGTCTCAGACTTCACATTCGCCTGCAGCGGGCGCAATGAAGTCCCAGGTAGACAATTTTCTTACCTCGCAGAGGTCTGCCAGCCCCTTGAAGCCAGCCCGATATTTTCGATCCTTCACCCCATCGGGCGTCGAGTGGGGATCGTCACAGCCAATTAGGCTGCGAGGGAATACTGCGTGTTTGCAGGTATTGTTTTGCATACTTTTAACGTGTCCAGCATGCTCCACGGCGCGCAGCGGCCGGACGGTAATGTCCGGTCGATTCCAGTCGGCCCCTCAGATGAGAAAGAAGTACGAAGTCTAGCAGGGATTTTCTGTCGGCTGCGAGTTTCTTTCGTAGATACTCGGGAAGCTTCTCGGAACCCCTTATGCCCGCCGATCAACGCCACGCGTCGCACACGAACTGGGACCTCATCCGCGATGCGGTGAGTGGATCCGAGAGCGCATCGACTTCGCTCGAAGTAGTTGTTCGGCGATCGTGGACTTCGATTTATGCACTCATTCGCGCATCGGGACGCAATCCGACGGACGCTGCTGATCTCACGCAAGGGTTCGTGACGGATATTTTTCTCTCGCGACGATTGCTTGAGTCTGCGGAAGAGAAGCGCGGTCGATTTCGAACTCTGCTGCAGTCTGCGGTGAGAAATTACCTCACCGATGTGCATCGTGGGCAGACCGCAAAGAAGCGCGGCGGAAACTCCATCGATTGCGACTTCAGCAAGGTCGAGCCACTTGTCGCCGACCACTCGCACGATCCATCGCACGCATTTTCAACACGCTGGGCTGCGTGCCTCGTCCGCGCTGCGGCGGAGCACGCGAAAACGTTGCTGCACGAATCGAACAATGCACTCGCGTGGACGCTGTTTGAGGAGCGCATCTTGAAACCCGCATTCTCTAACGAGGATCGCCCCTCGCTCGCAGCGCTCGCGAAGCAATACTCCCTTCGCTCCACGGGCGAAGTTGCGCTCCATGTGACGCGCGCAAAGCGAAAATTCGCTGAAGCTCTTCTGCTTGAAGTGACCAGCACGATTGAAGATCCGCGCGACCTCCAAGAAGAGGTGCGGGAATTGCTCATGCTTCTCGATGGACGATGACACCGTGTTAGAAGGGCAACTCCATGGATACACCACAACCCAAACCACGCACAAATCCGTCAGACGCAGGCATGAGTGCGATGGGCGACTCGCTTCGTTGGGCATTCGAACTCGAAACGAAGCCGAGCGAAGCGACGGCGAATTGGCTCGTCGGCGAAATTATTCCAGGCTCGCACGATGCAATCACTGCGGTGCTTGCGCCCACGACAAGCCTCGAGCAACTCGTTGAACTGAAGAACGCGTTCAAGTCGATGCGCGTTTCAGGCGCGACGGTTGGCGAACGTCGTCTCGCTGCACAACTTTACGCAGCCACCATCGCGACTGCAGTCGTGCGTTGGAACGCGCGCATCTCGAGTCAACCCACCCTCGCACTCTTCGACGCATTCACCGCGCTCTCGCGAGACTCCGACATTCCAGAAGCGTTGCGCGACATCGCCGAGCTCGCGGTTGAAGGGCTGCCCGTGCTCCCACCGCTCGTGCGCGGGAACGAAGACGATGAATCACGGTGAAGCTGGCGGCGGTATCACTTCCGGCGTTGCGGGTGGAACGATTGGCGCACTCAGAATCTCCACGAATCCGCTCTTCGGCACCGCGGCTCCTGTTGCATCCGACGGCAAGTGCTCGAGTGCTTCGAGTTCCTTCTCGCTGAATGCTTCCCAACGAATCTTTGCGGAGCCGAGCACGGTGCCGGTTGCGTATGCCGCGTCAACGAGCGCGGTTTCATAGGCGGTCAGTGCGCGCACTTCGCGACCTTGTGCATCAGCGAGTTTCGCGACAGCTTCGAGGACATCTGTGCTCGTACGAAGTCCGACATCGAACTGTCGCTCTTCTGCTTGCAAAGTTCGCGCGGCAAGGACGGTCTCAAGTCGCGCAGCGAGAATCGCTTGCCAACTCTGTTCGATCGTATCGACCGCGTCGTAGATCTCTTGCTCGATGCCCTGACGGCGCGCGTCTCGCGTGGCGAGGCGTTGCACACGTGTGAGAATCGCTTGGCTCACAGCTGCCTTGGCGGCGTCGTTGCCGAGTGAAATCTCTGCGCTGAGACCGACGTTGAATTGATCTGCATTGCCGAGTTGCGAGTACGAATCGCCGAGCGAACTGCCCTGCCCTTGCACGGAGTAACCGTAGTCGAGCATGAAGAGCGGCAACTCTTGATTGCGCGCGAGATCGATATTGGTGAGATCCACAGCGAGTTGCAGTTCCAACTCCAACATCTCCATGCGTCCCGCGATCGCCTTTGCTGCGAGTACTCCGGCATCGAGTTTCAATCCAACAGGATTCGGCTCGCTCGCTGGCTTGAGCGGCGTCGATCCTGCAACAGGAAGATCTTCACGCGCCATGAGACGCTTGAGTTCGCGCTGCCTGATGCGAAGCGTTGCATCAGCGAGGATGATGTTTTGCAACGTCGAACCGACACCACTCTCAGCGCGAATGACTTCGATCGCCGCGACATTGCCTCCGAGCACGCGGCGCTTGGCGCGCTCAAGTTGCTCGAGAGCAACTTCGTACTGCTTGCGACGGACATCGAGTTCGCGATGCGCGGCGTAAAAATTCCAATATGCGCGGTCGCCTGCAGCGATGATGCGAATGGCTTCGAGTTTCGTGCGCGCATCGGCGATCTGTCCTTGCCAACGCGCCACGCGAATGGATGCGGTGTTCACATCCACGCCAGCGTTACGCAAGAGTGGTTGACTCATCGATGCGGAAATACCTGATTGCCAATCTTCGTCAGGCGTGAGGAAGGATCCTGAGGCTGCTTGCGAGAACGGCACACTGAATGTGATCGCGCCGCCAGTTGCGAGCGGAATGTTCACTCCAGCATTGAACTGATCTTGATCGATGTTGTTGCCGTCCGCGACATCCGAAAGCACATTGCCATCGTTTCGATCCCAGTTCGCGAAGAAGACGCTTTGGAACTTCGCCTCTTCTTGCGCGAGAGCCGCTTGCGAGATCGCGGGCGAGATGAGTTGCGTGCGCAAGTCAAGGTTGTTCTTGAGCACCGCCGAGCGGACATCGGAAAGTGCGATCGCGACTTCCTCGGTGCGCTCAACTTTCGGCACCGCTTCCTCAACAGCCTTCTTCGTCGCATCTTCGAGCGTCTCACTCGGCGCGCGCAATGCTGCATCGACGTTGAGTCGCTCAATCTCTTGCAACTTCTCATCAGGCACGCGCCATTGCGCGTTGTTGTCGTCGAAGAGACCTTGCGTGCAGCCTGTTGCCGCGCACAGACACAACAGCGTCGCTGCACGCACAAACATTCGGCCATCCACACTCGTCATGGGAAACTCATTCATGGCGCAGTGCCTCAATTGGATCAAGCCGAGCGGCCTTGATCGCGGGGAACATTCCGAAGATCAAACCGGTGCCCGCGCTAAACGCAAACGCGAGCACCACTGCCCACAAGGGAATGTCCGCTTCATCGAGTTGCGCGGAAGGAATCTGCGTCATGCCAAACGCGAGCAGTCGTCCGCACGCGAGGCCGATGAATCCACCGACCAAACAGAGCGTGACCGCTTCAAGCAGGAACTGCAAGAGAATCATGTTCGGTGTTGCGCCCACTGCTTTGCGCAAGCCAATCTCGCGCGTTCGCTCACTCACGCTCACGAGCATGATGTTCATGATGCCGATGCCACCCACAAGCAGCGAAATCCCCACGATGCCGCCCGCGATCGCGGTGATGCCCGTGGCAAGCGTCTTGAATTGTTGAATGAAGCGATCGATCGCTTCGACTTGGAACGATTCCGTTTCACCGTCAGGAATGCCACGCTGCTTGCGCAAGATCCAACGCATTTCTGCAGTGCCTTCTTCTGCGAGTTCCGGACTCTTCAAGAGCGCGGTGATGCGCATGAAAAAATCGCGCGGCTGGAACTTCTCTGCGACGCTGAAGGGAATGAAAATCTCCGCGGAACTGGTGTTGAGTCCGAAGAATCGCGCCTGCACCGTCTCGATCAAGCCCACGATGAGGAATCGCCGCCCACCGAGCGTGATGAATTGGCCGACTGGATCCGCTGGCAGACGCAACTCTTTCACTGCGTCATCATTCACAAGACAAACTTGCCGTTCGTTTGTCTCATCGATCGCAGTAAACGGTCGACCGCTGGTGACATTGCGATTCTCGATCTCATGCCAATCCGGCCAGATGCCGGTGACGCTGAGCCCTTCGATCTTGCGATCGCCTGACTCCACTTCGAGTCCGACTTCCGTGATCGGCGTGATCGCGCGAATCGATTCGCACTCGTCGCGCAGCGCGCGTGCTTCGGAAGTCTTCAGCCGCACCTTCTCCCACGGATACAAATTGCGCGGCTTGTCGTCGGGGCGATTGGGGAAGATGAACACCTTGCTCGCGCCCACGCTTTCAAACTGCGTGAGCACTTTGGACTTGAGCCCCGTAAGCGCGGCGATCACCGCAGTCGTGCTCGCAACACCCACGATGATGCCGAGCGCCGTGAGAAACGCGCGCGACTTGTTCGCCCAAATCTGCGAGAACGCGAGCGCGATCGCCTGATACCAGAAGAGTGGATTCAGCACGGAAGTTTTTGCTCCCCAAGCTCATGGCTTCCCTTGGCTCCTGCGCCTCCACGATGACGACCCGCGGAATCTTGGAGGATCGGAAGATCACTCATGACCTTGCCATCTCGAAGGCGTACCACGCGATCGCAGTGCGCTGCAACTTCATCTTCGTGCGTCACGATGATGATCGTTTGTCCTTCGGCATGCAGTTGGCGGAAGATCGCGAGAATCTCCACGGTGGTTGCGCTGTCGAGATTTCCCGTGGGTTCATCCGCGAGAAGAATCGAAGGACGATTCAAAATCGCGCGCGCAATCGCAACGCGCTGTCGCTGACCACCAGAAAGTTGATTCGGTCGATGGTGGACGCGATCACTCAGCCCAACACGATCAAGTGCAGCAAGCGCGCGCGGTCGACGATCACGCCAACCGCCCTTCGCGTACACAAGCGGTAGTTCAACATTCTCCAGCGCTGTTTGCCGCGGCAAGAGTTCGAAGGATTGAAAGACGAACCCGATTTCCTCGTTACGCACGCGCGCGAGTTCGGTCGCGCCCATGCGACTCACATCGTGTCCGTTCAACAAGTACGTGCCGCTTGTGGGTCGATCCAAGCAACCGAGCATGTTCATTAGCGTGGACTTGCCTGAGCCAGATGAACCCATGATCGCGATGAAGTCATTGCGCTCGATTGTGAGATCGACACCGTTGAGCGCGCGAATGATTTCGACGCCCACGCGATAGACCTTCTCAAGTTGTCGCACTTCGATCAAGCTCATGCGCACACGCCCTTGCGCACGCTCGCACAACCGACCTTGAACTCCACGCCGCTCTTCTTCTCTGCATCGCCGACCTTGGATGCCTTCGCCTTCTCCGCATCGCGCTCATCCACAACCGTGTCGCCATCCTTCAACTTCTCCAGCACCTTGAACGGACCAACAACGACGGTCGTGCCCGCGGCAACGCCCTCAAGCAAGATCGTCTCGACCAGGCTCGATGGACCTGACTTCACCGCTGTCACACGCACGACGCCATCCGTGATGAGATACACGATGCTGCAGGTGCGTCGAATCGAATCGACGAACGGCGATGTTCGAATTGCCTCAGGAAGATCATCAATGCTCTTCTCCACGATCGCCTGACTCGGCACCACAAGCCCGTGGTGCTCCGCAACTTTGATGTCCACATTCGCAGCAAGGCCTGAGAGCAACGTCTCGCCTGCCTCAAGGTCAAGTGCAACTTCTGCTTTGAAAAATCCTGTGCCACTCGAACCGCCGCTTGACGCGAGTCCAGATTCCGTCGAGCGCGAGAGCGCGACCTTGTCGACTGAGCCTCGGAACTCTCGTCCGCGATACGCATTCACGCGAACGATCGCGCTCTGCCCGATAGCGATGCGCGCGATGTCTGACTCACTCACCTTCGCCTTGAGTCGCACCGTCGCAAGATCCGCAACCGTCATGATCCGCGTGCCTGGATTATTCATCGTGCCGACAACGACAAGCTCACCGACCTCCGCGTTGAGCAGCGTCACTTGTCCCGCAATAGGCGAAACGATGGTGGTGCGACGAAGGAATTCGCGCTGTCGTTGAATGTCAGCGTCTGCAGCTGCAAGCGATTGCTCGATGACGGAAATATTTTCACTCGACGCAGCAACAGTTGCTCGCATTTCTTGCACTCGCGCAATCGCGTCGTCGAGTAGCTGTCGGCTGATGTCCCCAGAATCAAAGAGCGCCTGCTGCCGCTCAAGCGTCGCGGATGCATTCGCAAGCGTGCTCTGCGGACCAGCCAGTCGTTGCTCCTCCGAGCGCAGCCGAAACTTCTCCGCCTCGCGTCGTGCGATCTGTGCGGAGAGCGCCGCTTGCAAATCGCGATCGTCAAGCTTGAGCAACACATCTCCTGCTTTCACGAGATCGCCTTCGCGCTTGAAAAGTTCAAGCACCCGCGCGCTGACTTCCGCACTCACTTCAACTTTCACTAGCGGCTCAAGTTCGCCGGGCGCAGAGACGGTCTCCACGACGGAGCGCTCTTCAACCTTCGCGGTACGCACGACTGTCTCATTTGTAGTCCCCGCGAAATTCGGTAGGTACTCAAGCGCACTCGGGCCAACCACGACGAATCCAACCAGGGCGATCCCGAGGATGGCGGCCACAACAAAGAAAAATATCCGCACGCTCGGAGGCTCCTATGAGGGCTTGAACACGAACGCGCGAACCAAAGGGGCTCATGCCATCGAACTCAAGAATGGGCAGCGTATTCCGTATGCGAACTCTTCGCGTTGCACCCAGTGCGTGAACAGACCCCAAAAAGAGACTCCCCCAGCCATAAGGCCGGGGGAGTCGGTTGACCAATGATGTCTCAGACTTCTAAACTTGCGTCCGCCCAGTGAAGGGTGGTTGCAAGTTCAGAATCATGGGCAATTGCCCCATGAGTTGAGCAAGGTCGCGAGATCTGCAGCGTCGGTGAGACCGTCGCCGTTGAGATCAACGCCACCCGTACCCCACGCGTTGAGGAGGATCGCAAGATCCGCTGCGTCAGTCACGCCGTTGCCATCGAGATCAGTTGGGCAAGTATTGATTGCTTCAACTGGGTTACCGAGGATATGGAATGCTGTCGAAACGGTGAGGCCTGCTGGATCGGTTGCATTGCAGTTAACATACGCGCCGATGAGCGTGTAGCGGAGGAAGCCAGCGCCCGCTGGGTTCGTGCATACAGCGGTGGTGCCTGCGACAACGGTTTGAACCGCTGGGCCGACGCCTTGCTGAGTGACCGAACGCCACGCGAATGGACCCGTGGCATCTGTTGACCAGAGACCCTGTGGTGCACCGGTGAACCATGCGAAGTTGGACGTGATCAACTGACCATCGCTTGGGCGGCAAGGGTTGCCTACTGCGGAAGGGAAGTAGGTTGCGTAGTAGTCACCTGCGACGAGCGTGATATCGGTGGCGATATCAGCTTGACCAGCTGCACCGAGTGCTGCTGGGAAAGTCACCTGACCGCTTGCGACCTGGTTCGTGGCGTACAGAGGGTTGTTCGAAGCAACGCGGCTCCAGATGATGAAGTTCAACTTCTCATTGATGTTGCCCGCTGGCACGAAGCCTTCTGGTTGCATGAGAGTGAGCTTCCAGCTGTCCTGAGCGCCTGCGCCGTCCGGATCGGTGACGGTGAAAGGCATTGCGAGCCAGCGCTGTGTCGAGGTCGCCGTGATTGCACCGCTCGAGAGACCGAGGTTGGTTGCAGTGCCTGCCGTGGAGCAGACTGGAATATGGTTGCCAGTATCCCAAACGACGCGCTCGAAGCCGAGGGTGATGTCACCCGCGCCTGGGACGCCTGCGCCACCCGGGGTGGCTGGGTTGCCCCAGATACCGACGCGCCAGACATACCAGTTGCCTGCGATCGTGTTTGGAAGAACAGCAGCTTCGCCGCCGATTCCGTTCACGTCGACGCAACCGGCGAAGTTGGTGCTGAGATCGGTACCAACGACGGTGGTCGAGGTGCCATTGTTATACACGGAGAGCACGACGTCCTGTGAAGGCGAGTTCACAGTGCAGAACATGTTGCCGGCTCCTGGAGCCTGTCCGATGACCCAGACGTCTGAGTAGGTCTCACCACCGCACTGACCGTTGTTTGGACCGTCAGTTGTTGCGTTGGTATTGTCGAACGCGTTGGTTGCACCCATTGCCACGACGGCGGCGTTGGTTGCGCAGTTGTTCGAAGGAGCATTGGCTGGAACGCCAATCGTGCAGTTGTACACAAACACGCCGCAACCACCAGAGGCTGGTGGAATTTGTGCCGCTGATGCACATGCTTGATCCCATCCGAGATCGCAGCAGAGTGGATTCACTGTGCAAACGATGTCGCAGCAGATGAGATCCGAACAACCAGTGGTTGCTGGGTGCGAAAGACCGCAATCGCCAGCCGCTGGGTCGCCGCATGAGGGGAAGAGCGAGTAACGCGAGGAAACGTTGATCGAGTATGCGGTGTCGCATGGCTCGGTTGCGACGAACCCAGTTGTCACGACGACCCCGTATGTGCCTGGAGAGACGCCCTGTTCTGGGAAGACTGCGGGGCATGCGGTGTACGCGAAGCCGCCGAAGCTGTCGCAGAGCGCTGGCTCGCCGAAGAACACGAGGAAGTCAGCCGATGGCGTGCCATCTGGACGAACAGCGTTCACGGTGATGTTGACGAAGCAAGCCTCAGCAACGGTAAACGTGTACCAGTCAAGGTCACGCGTGGTACCGTCGAAACCCATCGATCCACCGATGGAGAACGAAGGAGCTGCCGCGCTCAGCGCACCAGATGTTTGAAACGCGTTTGGAACGACGTTGCAACCACCGTTTGGATCGAGAACGCCAGCAACTGGGCATCCGCCGTCGTTTTGGAAATAGGTTGTGGTTGGATTGACAACGCATTGAGCCGAGAGGCTCATGGTCGTCGAGAGAAGCGAACCGAGCACAATTGTGCTGAGCGATGCGCTACCGAGTGCGAGACTGCTCTTCATAATCAGTGTCCTCCTGGGACATCGACCTTCTGGATCTAGGTCGTAACATCTGAAACTTCCGTTGCACTCGGACACGCATCCGAGCAATAAAAAGCTCAACGACCGCCACGCAGGCAATCGCGCTACGGCATCGACAAACATAACTCTGAACCTGACACCAACAAATGAAATTGGGAATCTTTATGATTGTGGTAGTGCGAATGCAGAATTATTCCGCATTGTGAGTTTCCACAGTGCAAATAATTGTCCGGTA
>QWPV01000049.1 GCA_003671055.1 Planctomycetota bacterium | reverse complement strand
TGAACACTGCCGCAGGCATCGACAACTACGAAAAGCGCACCGCCCCGCACGGTCAAATCTACTACTGGCCCAACGGCAGCGGCATGAAATTTTTCCACACACGCGAAGGCACCGATGTCGAAGCCCTCATGGCCGGCTTCATCGCCATCACTCCGCTCCAATATGACCTCACCGACCACGCCAGAACCCAAACCTGGCGCGAGCGACTCGAAACCTGAGCGACGAGATATAGGTATTCCGAGCGCATGAGTCCAAAAAGTTTGGTTGCAGAATCTATGCTGTGATTGATGCAGCAACGCGTGCAACCCGTGAGCGAGAGTCATCTTCGCGGCCTCGCTGTGATCTTCGTGGCGCGCGTCCTTGCGGATCCTGCTTGATCGCTGGGGGGTTGTGCCGTAAGGCCTGCCGCGATCAAGGGCGTCGTCGGTGCTTTGGCGCTGAACGACTTTTGGCTGAATTGGCGAGAAAATCGCAGGTTGATTCTTGCCAAACTAAAGTTCTATCTTGGAATGGCAAGATGTACCACGGGCGATTTCTTGAGGCGACGCTGCGGACGGCGATCAAAACATTTCCTTTGCGCGGCGCGGCGGTGGCTTTGGACGGTCAGCAGATCTTTGCGGTCCCCGGTGGCGTGGTCGAGTTTCTGGATTTTTGAAATCAACGCGGACTATGGAGCTACATCGAATGGATCCTTCGAAGCATTCAGGATTGGGAGTTGCGTCACTCGTCATGAGCATCGCGTGTGCGCTCGGGTTAGTGATGGTGTTCGCCATTGCGACGGTTCTTGAATCCGCGTCACCATCTGGCATGGATGAAGATGGCGCGCCAGCAATGCTCCTCGGTTGTTGCATGTTTTTGCTTGCGGGTCTGGGCTTGCTCGCTATTGGGATTGCAATCGGAGATCTCGTGCGTGCGAAGAGTGCGAAGATGCTGCCGATCTTGGCGCTCGTCATCTCGGGGGGTGCGATTGGTCTGTCGCTTTTCCTAACACTGCTCGGCTTACTGATGGAGTGAAGTGCATCCGCTCGCGCCCGGTTTGAGCGCGCATGCGAATTTCTTGCCGAGTGAATCGCTGACGGCTGAACTCGGGCGGGTGCTTTGAATTTCTCAATCCGTCAACAGAATCAATCGGATGCGGATCGTGAAGGTGTCGCCGGGTTTGAGGCGTTCGACTTGTTTGCCGCTCGCACTCCAGCCGTAGAGGGCGTTGATGAGGGCTTCGTCGGCGCTGCTGTTGCCGGTGGAGCGGACGAGTCTTGCGCGTAAGGTTTTTCCGTCGCGACCGATGACGAGTTCGGCGATTGGGTTTCGGCCGATGCCGTCGATCATGTTGAGCGCGGTGAAGGCGGGTCGCTTGGTTTTGAGCGTGATGCCTTTGGCTGCGAGAGGGCGGCCGCTGCGCCAGACATTAGAGGGGACATCGATGGTGCTCGTCGCGTCGCTCTCGCGATCGCTGATGGCGCCTTCACGCGAGATGATGTCGCTCGGTTTTCCCTGCGGCGATGGTTGCGTGGGTTGTAGGCCTGTGGCTTCCGTCGGCGTGATTGCTGGTTCCGCGCTGCCCTTTGCTTCGATGGGTGATGCGTTGGGGTCTGCAGTGCCCGCAGTTGCATTCTTCGTCGCTTCGGTGGAAAGGACTTCGTTCGCCGCAGGAACGGGCACTACTGCGTCGACTGCTTCGATTGCTTCAACTGCGGCGACTGCGTCGACAGGTTCAACAGGAGGTTCTGTTGGATTCTCTGGCGATGGATGTGCGAGCGGATCGAGAAGCGGTGGAAGTGGAACGGTGTGTTCGCCTTCGCTCGGTAGTGATGACGGCGTGTCGACAGACTTGATGGGCGAAGTGGTGTCCGGAGTGACGGCATCACTTCCTTCACGCGTGATTGTCTCTGCGGAATCGCTCGGCGCCACTGCGGGAATCGCCGCAATCGCCTCGATTGGTTTCGTTGCTTCGACGCTTTCGACCGGCGCGATCGCAACCGTGATCGGTGGAGTTTCAGTCGACGCGTCGGCGCCTTCCACATTCGCCGTCGAAGGCGCTGTGTTGCCAGGCGCAGTTGCTGCGAGCGTTGCTTGTGCTGCTTGCGTCGTCGATGGCGTTGGCTCAACTGGTGGAAGCCCCGTCGGCGCAGTTCCCTCAGCACCCGATGCAACGCGCATGCGGAACGCAGCTTGTTCAACCTCCGCGAGTTCCGCGAGATGTTCTTGATATTCCTCGTAGCCGATCCAGTTCATCGTCTGCGCATTGGATTCATCGATGCCGAGTCGCACAGGTTCTTCGTGATCAACTGGAATGGGTGGCGGAAGTTCTGCGAGGCGTCGACGTCGCTCTTTCGCGTGTTCGATAAGTTTCTTCGCGCGTTCGGTATCAAGTGCGCCGTTGTCGGGCTCCATGAACTCGCGGCGCACGAGATCTTCGTCGCCTGCTGCATCGCCACTACCACCGGCTGCGTTTTCCGCGAGAGCGTTGGAGGGCGTGAGGTGCAAGGCGAGCAGCAACGCATGCGCGACGAGCGAGAGCCCGACAGCGCCAACGAGCGGTGCATTGTTTCGCCAAAACCTAGTCACGCGTGCATAGTAGGCATTCGAGCCTACTTTGTTCGCAGAGGCCTTAAGTCACGCGCGAAACCGTATGGTTCGCGACAAGCGCTTCCCAGTGTGTTTCGTGGATGTCCGCGAAACCGGTTCGTGCAGAGCGAATCACGATGCCTCGAAGTGTGTCGTTCCCGAGTCGGCGGCGCAATCGCAGCGCGACGCTCTCCACGAGGCGCGGGGTGCGGTGAATGTGCTTCGCAATTTCAACGTTGGATTTGCCAGCGCCGAGCAGTCGGAAGATATCGAGTTCACGCCGCGTGAGGATCGCGAAGGGACCAAAGTGTGCGTGCGCGCAGAGATGTGCGACGTTGAGTTCGTCGGCTGCACTCGAAGGCAGGGCGACGACCGGGAGGTAGCGCACTTCGAATCGTTCGACGCCATCCGCATGGAGTGGCTGCCTTTGAATACTTGTGAGCGCGTACATGCCCAACGAAACTTCGAGCAGCCATGTGCGACCTGACTCAGGAACGGTCTTGAGGAATGCGGCGCGTTCAGCGAGCCACGCGCGGGAGAACCCGAACGACGCATGGGCGGATCCATCCGTTGATTCATTCGCAGCATCGCGAGCAAATGCGTTGGGGTAGCTCAGAATCGTCCACGTGCTGTCAACGATCCACGGCCGCTTCACCGCTTCAAAGAGTGAGTCTTGTTCCAATGCGCAAATGCTCCAACACCGATCTCCATTTCCAACATCCATTGAAGGAGCACATGCTCTTCGATTCCGCGGACGGATGCTTTCTCAGATCAGACTAGTTTAGAGTACTTAACTGTTCGCCATCTTGCATCCAAGATTTCATGCAGCTAGCGAAATAGTTTTTTGCGGCGAGTGGCTCGCGTTCCCCAAAGAGATTACGGAGAGACTACAGAAAGAACCTACGGCGTCGCGATCGGTGCAGGATCCTGCAGTACTGCGGGTTTCACTAAGTCTTCAACGCGTTCCGCGGGTGCAGGAGCAATTCCCGCGGATGGTTTCGTTTTGGGTCGACCAACAACGCTGACCTTCAGTCCTGTGCTACTCAGCACATCCCAGGCATCTTGCAAAATCGGCGCACGGTCAATCGCGCCAGTGCCGCTTGCGAGAGCGAGATACACCACGAGGTCTGGCTCAACTGCTTTGAACTCGAGCAGCCGCGTCGACAGCTCTCCGAGTTCGACAGGCTCAAGATCGAGATAGAGCTTTCCATCGAGATCCACCGAGACAGTTGCAGCTGCTGCAGGGCGAGCGGGTGTGCTGCCGTGAAACTTCCGCAATTCCATCGGCACGAGATCCACGCGCACCATGAACGCGATGGAGTACATGAAGAAGGTCAGCAAGAACAAGAAGACATCGAGGATCGGCGTGAGCTCGAACCGGATGTCGGTGTAGTTTCGGCGAAGGCGGATCCTGCTCATGACTTGACCGATTATGACTCTGACGCGAGTGTGATCTTCGCGAGCGCGGTTGCAGAGTCGGGCGCGAATTCAAACAGACGATCCAAGCCAGTGGTGAGAAAGACGCTCCAAAGCGTGGTGGGCACTCCTGCGATCAAGAGCTTGAATTGAAACTCTTTCGCGAGCTTGCGCAAAGTGAGAAGTTGCGTGAGATTCGAACTGACCAGGTACGACACGCGGGAGAGATCGAGCACGACACTCGGCGGCGCATAGGGTGGGTGCGGTGGACGCGTCTGCAACCGCTCGATGATTTCGGAGAGATCCTCAGCAAACGCAGGTCCCGCAGCGAGATCCACGCGAAGGATTGTTGGCGACCATTCGTCGATACCCATTTGCATCGCTCAGTTCGCTGGAGGTGTCTCTGTGGGTGCATCGCCGCCTTCGGGAAGCGCGAGCACGACAGTTTCGGTAGGGACTTCAGTTTCTTCGCCTGCGGATGCAATCGCGATCACAGTGTCGCCTTCTTTCAATCGCACCACGCGCACGCCTTGTGTGTTGCGACCGATGCGAGAAATTGAAGAGGTTGGCACGCGCACGAAGATGCCGCCGGATGTTGAAACAACCACCGACTCTCCATCGCTCACGGTTTCCACTGCAACCACACGACCATTGCGTTCGGTCGTTTGAATATCGATGCGCCCCTTGCCACCGCGACTCTGCACGCGTGTCGAGCCATCTTCAGTTTGCACCAGATACTCGTCGAGGCTCGTGCGCTTGCCGTAGCCATTCGCGGTAACGGTGAGAAGGTCGCGTCCAGTTTCGCAACGAATCACGCCGACGACTTCATCCGCATCTGAGAGGTCGATACCGCGAACGCCCGCAGCATCGCGTCCCATCACGCGCGCATCGTCTTCGTGGAATCGAATCGACATGCCATCCTTCGTCGAGAGCAAGACATGATCATCGCCGCGCGTTTGCACGACACCGATGAGTTCATGACCTTCGTTGAGTGAGATTGCGATGATGCCCGAACGGTGCACGTTGCAATAGTCCTTCAACGCAGTGCGCTTCACTTTGCCTTGCGAAGTCGCAAAGAGCAGGTAATCCTCGCCCTTTTCGAAGTCATGGACAGGAAGGAAGGTGCGCACGGTCTCGCCTTCGCGCAGTTCGAGCAAGTTCTGAATCGCTCGACCGCGCGCGGTGCGTGCGACCTCTGGAATCTGCCACACTTGGCGGCGGAAGACGCGGCCGGTATTCGTGAAACACAGGAGATCGTCGTGGGAATTGCACACGATCGCTTGCGTGACGAAGTCAGAGTCGCCCTGATCTTGCCCCTTCACACCCACGCCGCCGCGCGCTTGCGTGCGATAGGTCTCGAGCGGAAGTCGCTTCACGTAGCCTTGCTGACTGATCGTGACGACCACCTCATGCTGCGGGATGAGCTCCGCCATCTCGAAGTCTTCGACTTCGCCAACTTCGATCGTGGTCTGGCGTGTATCGCCAAACTCTTCGATCATGCCTTCACAATCGGCGCGAATGATGCCGAGCATGCGTGACTCGCTCGCGAGGATCGCTTCGAGTTCATCGATGGTCGCGAGCAATGCAGACAACTCTGCGGCGAGCTTTTCGATCTCAAGTCCAACGAGCTGAATCAATCGCAACGCGCCGATGGCCTCGGCTTGCACGCGGGTGAGTAAGACGCCAGTTGCGGACTCGCTTCGCGCGATAAATCGCTCAGGCACGAGTCCGGCGTGTTGATGGTCGCGCGAGATACGGAACGCGCGTTGCTGAATCCGCGTGATCGCCTCTTCGCGCGTGCGAGACGATCGAATGAGCGCGATGACTTCATCGATGTCGCAAACAGCGAAGATCAATCCTTCGAGTTTGTGCGCCGCTTGTCGCGCGTGACGGAGCAAATGCTCGGTGCGGCGACGAATGACATCCTTGCGATGATCGATGTAGCACTGCAACAACTGCCGCAGCGACAATGTGCGCGGCTGATGATTGACGAGCGTGATGTTCTGAATCGAATACGTCGTCTGCAGTGGCGTGAATTCGTAGAGTTGCTTTTCGACGACCGCAGGATCCGCGCCCTTCTTGAGAACAACTTGAATGCGCGTCCGAGCATTGCGACCAGAGTGATTGCGGATGTCCGCGATATCCGGAATGCGATCGTTCTTCGAGACTTCGACGAGCTTCTCGATCAAAACATTCTGCGCGACTTGGTAGGGGATCTCTTCGATGACGATCACGTCGCGCGAGGTCTCACCACCTTTCGCGCTCTTGCCGCCAACCTTCTCGTGACGCACTTTGCCGCGCAACACGAGTTTGCCTCGACCAGTCGCGTAGGCATCGATGATGCCGCGACGACCCATGATCGAACCACCCGTGGGGAAATCTGGTCCTGGCACGATTTCGAGAAGTCGATCGAGCGTGATGTTTGGATCGTCAATGACCGCAATGACCGCGCGACAGATCTCGCCCACATTGTGCGGAGGCATCGTGCTCGACATACCGACAGCGATGCCACTGCTGCCATTGACGAGAAGATTGGGAAGTTTCCCGGGCAACACAACGGGCTCCATGAGCCGTTCGTCGTAATTGGCGCGGAAGTCAACGGTGTCCTTGTCGAGATCTTCGAGCAGTGCCATCGCCGCAGCAGTCATGCGCGCTTCGGTGTAACGCATTGCTGCCGGTGGATCGCCTTCAATGGAACCGAAGTTCCCTTGCTTGTCGACGAGCATGTAGCGCGTCTTCCAATCCTGACCGAGATTCACAAGCGTTGGATAGATGACGCTCTCGCCGTGCGGGTGATAGTTACCGCTGGTGTCGCCGCAAATCTTTGCGCACTTGATCTGCTTGCGTCCTGGCGACAATTTCAGATCGTGCATCGCGACAAGAATGCGTCGCTGCGAAGGCTTGAGTCCATCACGCACATCGGGCAGCGCGCGATCCATGATCGTGCTCATCGCGTAGGTGAGGTAGCTCTCATGGAGTTCGCGATCGATGTCAAGATCGACAATGCGATCAGTCACGACGGGGATCATGGGGATGATTGGTGCAGGAACCGCGCTCGCTGCGCCATCGCGCGGAGTGCTTGCGGAACCATCATTGAGAGGGGGGATTTCACCGTCAGACATGAGTCCTCGATGCTACCACAAATGGCTTCAACTTGAGCCCAATTGCGCGCTTCGATCAGATGCCGACGATCGAGATTTTGAGCCGATCTGCAGCCGCGAGAACCGCTGGTTTGTCGAGCAAAATGACCTTGCCCGCACCGACTGCGATCGCGCGTCCTCCCGCAGTGTGGAGCGCTTCAATCGTGCTTACGCCAATGGTTGGAACATCCGCGCGTCGATCGTGATCTTCGCGTGCGCTCTTCAGCAGCGTCCAACCCTTTGTCTTACACAACGCACCTGATCGAGCAATCATTTGGTCGGTGCCTTCGAGCGCTTCGACTGCGATGGTGTCTTTGTCTCGCACGCTGATGGACTGACCGATGCCGAGGCGCAGGAGTTCGAGCAGCAGTGGGTGCGCGAACACGGTGTCAGAGACTTGCAACGCGTCGGGTGCGGTGCGCGTCATGAGCCCTATGGTCGCGAGATGCTCAGGGATGTAGCGCGTTGAATCGATGAGCGTGACTCCTGAGGTGGCGAGGTCTTCTGCGAGTGCGGAGAGTATCGCGGGCGTTCGATGATCGTGGCGAAGTCGACGATACCAAAGGTTGATCGCGCGAAGATCAGGAAGACTCCGAAAGATGCGGAGCGGATCGTGCATCTTCGATTTGGAGACGCGACCCACCATGACTGCTTCTTGGATGTTGAATCGCCGTGCGAGTTTCACCCATCGATTGAGCCGCAAGAATCCAGCCACAGCGAAATCGTCGCAATACTTCGGGAGTTCTGGATCAAACTGATCGCGCAGTCCAATGCACGCGACGCGTCGACCGCTGTTGCGAATTCCTTGCGCGACAAGGATTGGAAGCGTGCCTTGACCTGCGATGAGGCCGACGACTTCCGTTCGCGCGCTCATTTCTCACCCTCTTCACCCTTGCGTGAACCCATCGGGAGAAAGCGATTCGGGTCCGCAGCGCCGTGCGTGTCTGAGGCAAGCCAATCAAGCAACACGGGAAGCGAGGTACCGAAGTGCACGATCTCGCGCACCGCAGGACGCACGAATCGCTCGCGCACTGCGTGTTCGATGAGTGCATGCAGTGGCTGAAAATAATGATGATCGTCGAGGACTGCGATGGGCTTGTTGTGATCACCGAGTTGACGCGCAACGAGCGTTTCGAAGAACTCTTCGAATGTCCCCAATCCTCCAGGGAGCACAAGAAACGCATCGCCGCGCTCCATGAGAATCCGCTTGCGCTCACGCATCGTGTCAACCACGATCATTTCGTCGCAGCCATCCCAGCCTTGTTCGTAGTCGAGAAGTTTCTGCGTGATCACGCCTTCAACGCGACCTCCCGCAGCTTTCGCCGCGCGCGCAGCTTCGCCCATCAGCCCGATTCCGCCGCCGCCATACACAAGCGTCATGCCGCGTTCGGCGGCGAGTCGACCTGCTTCGCGCGCGGCCACTGCAAAGTGTGGATCGAGGCTAGTCGAACTCGAACAGTAGAGCGTGAGGGATCGAAGCACGGGCATGCAGGAGGAAAGGTACCCTACGACGGATGATGGTTTCGTTGGTACTCGCTCTTATTGCGGTGGGCTTCGCGCTCTCCTTGCCCTTCTCATGGTTTCTCGTGCATCTGGGAAACAGAGTTGGCGCATTGGATTCCGCTGGTGCTGCAGGACACATCAAGGAACTTCGCAAGGTTCCAAACATCGGCGGGATCTCGATCTTCTGGTCGGTGGTCGCACCGCTCTCTGTCGGCTTTGCACTGATTGAGTGGATGCCTGAACGCGTGACAGAATGGGTTCCATCGATTCGTGCGTTCCTCCCTCGACTTGAAGCGACGCAACATTCGTGGGCATGGATTCTCATCGGCGCACTCGCGATGCATCTCCTCGGACTCTACGACGACCGACGCGCGTTGCGAGCGTGGCCGAAGTTATTCCTACAAGTCGCGGTCGCTGCAAGCGTGGTGTGGTGGGGCGATGTGCGTCTCTTGAGTTTCCTCAGTGAGTACGGCGAATTAGGCACGATGCTCTCGCTCATCGTGAGCGTGCTATGGATCATCGTCATCGTGAATGCTGTGAATTTCCTCGACAACATGGACGGACTCGCGGGGGGCATCACCGCGATCGCCGCCACGTGCTTCATGGTTGCGACGATATTGAACGGGCAATACTTCATCGCAGGAGCGCTCGCTCTGCTCGTTGGGTCGCTCGTTGGATTTCTTGCCTTCAACGTTCCACCCGCGCGCCTCTTTATGGGTGACGGCGGCTCACTCTTCATTGGTTTCTGGCTGGCAGCACTTGCAGCGCGAACGACGTTCGTGTCGCCCGAGCGCGCGGACTATGCACTCGGTACCGCGTGGTACGGCGTGTTCATGCCAATCATCGTGCTCGCGATTCCACTCTATGACGGCGTGTTCGTCACGGTGTATCGATTGAGCAAGGGGAAGAGTCCATTCGTGGGCGGGCCTGAACACATCTCGCACCGACTTGTGCAGCTTGGACTTTCGAAGCGACGCGCTGTGGCGGTGTTGTGGCTTTTGACTGCGATTACAGGCATTTCCGGCATTGGTCTCGGCCGCATGGAGCCTTGGCAAGCGGCGCTCATTGGTGTGCAGTTGTTTGCGATCTTCCTTGCGATGGCGATCCTTGAGACGAGTGTGAGCCGGACTAACGGGAATGGTCATGGCGGGAGCGCGTCGTGAAGTTCGATCTGTATGCGCGATGGGCATCGCTTGCGGTGATCCTTGGTATCGCGGTGCTCCGTGCGACGCTCGCAGTGCTCCCGATTGCGATCTTTGATGTTGATCCTGCACGCGATCCGACGCCAGCAATTGGGATCGGACCAGCAGCGAGTTTGACGCTTGACGCGCTGCTGTTGTGTGCGAGTGGCATTGCGCTGTGGGCGGAAGTTCGCGCGCAACGAGGGCTTTCGAAGGTCGTCGTTGTGCTCGCCGTTGTTCCAGCGTGCGCCGTGCTGTGGTGGGCATTTCAAGATTCCGCCGATGCGTTTCGCGGGATGACGTGGCTCGCTGCAGCCTGCGCATTCGTCGCGCTCGCGCATCTTGTGCGAGATCGAAGCATGCGTGTCGTCGCCGTGTCAGTACTTGTTGCCGTGAGCGCGCCGCTCGCAGTACGCGGACTCGAGCAAGCGTTCATTGAGCACCCAAACACGGTGCGTCAGTTCGAAGCGACCAGAACGCAACTGTTCGCGGAGCGCGGATGGGAACTGGATTCGAGTGCCGCACGAACTTATGAGCGGCGACTGCGGCAGCGTGAAGCGACTGGCTGGTTCGGACTTTCGAACCCGTACTCGAGCGTGTTGGGCGCATCGTTTGTTGTGCTGGCGTTGGCTGCGTGGTGCGGATGGCGAAAGCGAGATTTAACGGGGGAATCAGGCGAATCTGTCGCTCCGGGCGTTGCGCTGACTGTGACCGTCGGCGCGCTGCTCGCGATCTCTCTGCTCACGCTGAACTTCGGCAAGGGCGCGCTCATCGCGACGCTGATGGGCTGCGCGATTGTCGCGTGGAGCATCGTGTCCAAGCGCGTCTTGCATCCGCGTGTCATCGTGCTTGCTGCAGCGCTTGCGTTTCTCGCGATCATCGTTCGAGGCACGCTCGGCGAGTCTTTCGGCGAGTTGAGTTTGTATTTCCGATCGCTGTATCTCGAAGGATCGATTCGCGCATTCCTGGAGTCCCCGCGCGTTGGAGTTGGTCCTGATGGTTTGCAATCAGCATTCATGCGAGTGAAGTCATCAACGTGTCCAGAAGATGTGCAGTCCGCGCACAGCGTGTTCATCGATTGGCTCGTGCTGCTCGGTCCACTCGGCGTTGCGTGGGCCGCGATGATTGCGCTCTCGCTTCGCGGAGTGATCGAGGATTGCCGCGCGACTGCGGAGAAGGGTATGGATGCGTCGCAGGCGGCACTTCGCATCGCGTTTGCAATCGTGCTGATTGGTCTCGTCTCGCAAGCGCTCATCGAGCAGCCCATTCTTGACACGTTCTCACTTGCGCTTCGTGCAGCAGGTTGGATGGCGTTCGTTGCGCTCGCGGCTTGCGCAGCTGTAGTTTTTGCGGCATCGCCACTGCGAATGCTGGCCGCCGCGGCCATCGCTGGCGCGGTCGTCGTCCTCGCACATGCGCAGATTGAAATGACATTCTGGCTTCCTGGCTCTGTCGTGTGGATGATGGCGATGCTTGCTTGTGCGACAACGCTGCGCGTGTTGGATTCGCGTCGCGTGTCGGATTCGCGCGCGGCCATGCTTCCCACGCGCATCGATCATGCGCTTGTCCTTGCTCCGTTGCTTCTCGCATGCGTCGCAGCAATGTTTGCGTTGCGTCAGCGCGCCGTCGAGCATCGACTCGAGCGCGCGGCTGGAATCGTGCGCCCCTTGTACGACGTGCGACAAGCGTTCACGGAACTTTCGAAGTCGATTGGTCAAGGAAGCGCGACGCCGGTTCAAGTCGATCAACTCGTAGAGTCTGTTCGCGACGCAAGTGCATCGCTTGAGGGCAGTGGCGAGTTCGGCAGTGACGCTGCAATGACAGCGCTCGAAACGGCGCTCAGCGCAAATGACCTCGGCGCTGTACGCCAGACGCTCGTCGATCTTGATGTCGCGTTGCGGGAGCACGCTGCGCAGCAACTCATCGCCGATGGGTCGACCGCACAGCCAGAAGCTGCGTGGAATCGACTGCTTCGTGAGGTCGCCGTAAAGCAGCGAGCGGCTTCAGGTCGCCGAGCGCTCGGTGGACGAAGTTCGGAGTTTGATCTTCATGCGATGGATGCCGCGATCAGATTGACGAGGTTCCCTGACAGTCCGCGCGCAGAGCGGCGCATGCTGCTTATGCGTTGCGAACTTGAGTGGGAGGCGTTGCAAACATCTGTGCGTAAGGGCGCGAAGCGTGAAGATACGCAGGTTCAAGCACTGGCACTTCTGCCAGACTTTGTGCAAGCAACTGAAGCATCGCCGCACGCACCGATGCGTTGGTTGATGCTCGGTGACCTCCATGAACTGGCTGGTGCGCGAGATAATGCACTCGTCGCCTGGCGACAAGCACGCGAGGTCAACGCCGCGTTGCACCTTGATCCACTTGCGCAACTTCCCGAAGGGGCGAATGCTGATCTCGAAGTGAAATGTGCACTCCCTCCGGCGAAGCCCTTGCTCGAGCAAGCACCTACTTGACGACTTGCTTCGCTGCAGCAATCGCGTCAATGACTTGCTGCGGCGTGTACGCGTCGCTCTTGAACACTTCAGTTCCGTTGGGCGCATAGATGACGAGCAGCGGAATCGTTGCGCGCTTGGCTTTGCGCAGCGCTTCGTTGCCGAGTTCATTGTTGCCTGTGATGTCCACCTTGATAGGCGTCACGCCTTCACTGTTCAGAAGCTCCGCGACTGCAGTGCTGTACAGCACCGTACTTTCAAGAGCCTTGCAATTGAGGCACCATTCTGCAGTGAAATCCATCACCACGACATCGCCAGCGGCAAGTGCGGCATCCATTCGCGCAGGGGTGTAGAGGATCCAGCGAACGGGACCGTGCGACGATTGCGTCACACCGATTGTGACGGAGATCGCAACGATGATCGCACCAAGGATGCCCCATCCGATCCGTCGCAACGGTGCACGCGTGATCTGCATCGTTCGAATGAAAATCCACGCACCCGCTGCAACACCAGGCGCCGCAACGCACCACCAGTACCACTTCGCTGGTGCATCGGGTGGTTCCACAAGCCAACTCGCTGCGCCACTGCCGAGGAAGAACGCCGCAGCAGCCAGGAGCAGCAAGCCCATCGATTGCTTGATGAGCTCACTCGCAGCACCCGCACGCGGCATGCGTGAGACCAACTTCGGAAACGCGCTCAGGATGATGTACGGCATCGCCATGCCGATGCCGATGGACGCGAACACCATCAGCACAGTGTCTGTCGGTTGCAAGACTGCCCACGCTGCCGCGGCACCCATGAGTGGCGCAGTGCAGGGAGTCGAGAGCACCGCGGTCATGATGCCAAAGAGAAAACTTCCAAGCACACTGTCATGCTTCGCTTCGACCGATTGCAAAAACTGTGGCAACGGAATCGTGAAAAACCCCGTCATGCCGATCGCCATCACGCCGATGATCGCACCAACACCAATCGTGAAGAGTGGATACTGGAAGAGCTGATTTGTGCTTGAAAACCCGCTGATCGAAGTGATTGTGAGGCCGAGCGCCATCCAGAAACCGACGATGCCCGCGCTCATGACGGCACTGAGATACAGCATGCGTCCGCGATGATTACCTGCGCTCTTCGCAAGACCCATGATCTTGAGTGGAATCACGGGCAGCACGCAGGGTGTGAAATTCAAGAGTGCGCCGCCGAGTGCGGCGACAAGAAGCAGCAGGAAGAACCCGCTGCCATTGGGATCGATCGTGAAGTCGAATCCGAATACGTCGAACTGAATCACATCAGATGCCGCTGTGCCTCCGCGAATTGCACCAAACACATTCGCATCGAAGTTGGCGAACTCTGTGGGAAGCGTGCCGCTCGATGCTCCGCGCTTGATCGTGACGGGAATTGTCAACTCAACCTCAGCGGGCGCCATGCAGTTGCGATCGGTGCATGTTTGAAAACTCGCGATGAGCGTGAGTGTGCGCGTGCCTTCTGTGGCGCCAGCGGCAATCGTCATAGGGACGTAGACGGTGAACGTGCCTTCATAGACGCCGTAGGTTTGCTCGCCTTCGCCGAGATCCGCTGTCGCGCCATGCACTGCTGGCCATTTCACGAACTTCAGGTGCATCTCGGTACCAGGTGCATTCGCTGGTTGTCCGTCGATCTCTGGCAACGCGAGCGCGGTGAAGATTGCTCCATCGAACGCGACCATGCCTTCAGGAAGCACGGCTGTTTCCGTTGTCCAGATGTGCCACTTCGGAGCGATCGTAAAAGTGATCGCGATTGGAAGGTCGCCACCGGGAGCGACTTCTTGTGTGGACGCAACCGCCGTGACGCCGACTTTGTCGCGCGAATCCCCAAATTGCGCCTCAACAGGCACCGCGAGGAGCATCGCGAACATCCACGCGAAGCAAAACGAGGTGAAACTCAGCGCAGACTGGGGCGCTCGTGGAAAGACAGCGCAGTCGTCGGTGCTTCTCTCTAAGCGATCAGATGTCATGCGTTCGCTCGCTCGGGCCGTTGTAGGAAGTCCATCCATGGTTGGTGCGCATCCTACGGCGCGTCGAAGATTTGGTTGCTTGCCTTCTCCTCGCTGCATCCTCAAGAACTCAAGGTGATTCAGACGATTCACCACTTCAGATTTGCGCAATTGAAGCACGCGGCGGAGCCCGCGTCACAAGTCTCGGATCCACGGACGGACCACTATGCCGGACATCCTCGGTCAAGACGACATCGACGCACTCCTCAACGCGGCTCAAGAGCCCGTCGTAGAAGAGGCGACTCCGCCGGCGCAGATTTTCAGCCGCGTGCGGCGTGATCGTGAGAAGATCGAGATTCGACCCTATGACTTCAAGCGTCCCGAGCGCATTTCGAAGGATCAGATGCGTGCGCTTGAAATGCTGCACGAGACATTCGCGCGATCGTTTGGCGCGGCGCTTTCGGGATATTTGCGCACTATCGTCGAAGTTCGCGTCGCGAATGCGTCGCAGATGACCTACGCCGAATTCACGCAAACACTGGCAAATCCCACGGGATATGCCCTAGTTCGTTGCCCGCCGCTTGAAGGAACGATGTGCCTTGAAGTGAGCCCGTTGGTGATCTATCCCATCATCGATCGCTTGCTCGGAGGAAACACGAAGGACCTCTTCATTCCGCAGCGACCGATGACGCTCATCGAGACGCGCATCATTCAAAAAATCGTGAGCCGCGGTATGGCGGCACTCACCGAAGCCTGGCAGGGGATTCGTCCCATTCAGTTCTCGCTCGGAGAGATTGAGTCGAATCCGCAACTGGTGCAGATCGTTCCGCCCAACGAGACGGTTGTCGTGATTGCGTTTGATGTGCGGATGTCGAACCGCGCTGGACCGATGCACCTCTGCATTCCCTATGCGGCGATCGAGCCGCTTATGGACGGTCTCAGTGCCCAGAGTTGGTTCGTGACGGGTAGACGCGGGGCGTCCGATGCCCAAGATCGCCTCACGCAAGGCGTTGGATCCGCTCGGGTTGAACTGGGCGCGACACTGGCGACGACGACCATTTCGATGTCCGATCTCCGGGAACTCGTCGTCGGCGACATCATTTCCACCTCGCACCCTGCAAGCGACCCGTGTGTTCTCGAAGTCGAGGGGCGTCCGAAATTTCTCGTCGAACTCGGCCAGCATCGAGGCTCAAGGGCGCTTCGGATCATCCGGCCAACCAATCCTGGCGAGCGCGTCAGCCAAAGTTAGCCTCTGATTAAGGGTCAGATTCGACTGTTGCATTTGACCATTGGCGCCGTTTCGCCTATATTTACGCTCTCGACAGAAGGCGTTGCGGAAGCGCGGCGTCCAATGTTGGGGTTCCCCGTCATCTTTCTTGCTGCGGGAATCTTCGATTGTCTTGTCCTATTGCTATTTTGGTCCGTTTCCTGTTCGAACGCGTTGTAGTCGTCCACTCGGTTCCCATCTTCATTTTGAATCTCATGAAGCTGACACCTAAGCACGCACTCCTTCCTTCCTTCCAGCAACCCCGCTCATGAGGCACTTCGCCTCCATGTTCGGAACTCCCTCAATTGCTGAGGGTTGCGCTGGAAGGCTCTCGCCGTTTCATGCGGCGTGGCGTTTTTCTTCACAGGAGTTGAGGATGGCCTGATCGATTGATCACTGCCACTTCAGCATCGAGGGTACTTTTCAAAAGGAAGTACTCACGAACGAACGGACCACGCCGCAGCAACCGCTGCACTCGCGTGGTCCGCATCAGTTTTGTCCTGTCTTACATCTTATTCGTCTTAGAAGCACATTTCTTACATCTTGGAAGCACATCAAGGAACAGCGTCATGAATCCAGAAACACTCCGCATTCTCGAAAGTATTGCCCGCGACCGAAACATCGAGCGGGAGCAGCTTATTCGTGACCTCGAAATGGCGATGATGAGCGCCGCGAGGAAGCATTTCAATTCGCTCGAGACTGAGGAGTTTGGATGTGAGATGGATCGCCTCACGGGCAAGATCCGCATTTGGCGCAATCTCGAAGATGGTGGTCAGGAAGAAGTCGCGATCGAGAAGCTCGGTCGCATTCCTGCGCAGACTGCCAAGCAAGTGATGATTCAAAAGTTCCGAGAAGACGAGCGAAATTCGCTGCTCGAGGAATTCACGAAGCGCGTCGGAGAACTTGCAACCGGCACCGTTACGCGTCAAGAGGGCATGGCCTACTTGGTGCAGATCGATCGCGCCGAAGGCTTCATGCCGAAGTCGGAACAGATTCCTGGCGAGTCCTTTAAGCCTGGAGATCGCATTCGATGTTTGCTGCTCGATGTGCGTGATGCGGGAAGCCAAGTCAAGATCATTCTCTCGCGTTCACATCCAGACTTCATTCGTCGTCTGTTCGAAGCGGAAGTGCCTGAAGTTGCGGAGCGCGTCATCGAGATCAAGGCGCTCGCACGCGAACCTGGTCAGCGTTGCAAGGTTGCTGTGACGAGCGTGGATTCGAAGGTCGACGCACAAGGCGCATGCATTGGCGTGCGTGGAAGTCGCATCCGAAACATCGTCGACGAAGTGAACGGCGAGAAGATTGACGTTGTGCGTTGGAACGAGTCGAGCCAAGTGCTCATCGCCAATGCGCTTCGTCCAGCGGCGGTTGAAGAAGTCAGCCTCTGCTTCGAACTCGGTCGCTCAACGATCATTGTGCGCGAAGATCAACTCTCGCTCGCGATTGGCAAGCGTGGTCAGAACGTGCGGCTCGCTGCGCGACTGACTGGTTGGGATGTGGACATCCTCACGCCCGTGGAATTCGCGAAGGGTCTCGAAATCTTGCAGAGCACGTTGCGTCCGATCGAAGGCGTCACCGATGAAATGCTCGACAAGATGGGCGCGATGGGCATGATCAGCGTGTTCGACGTCGAAGAGATCGGGCCACAAGTGCTCGTTGACGACATCGGCATGAGCAAGGATCTTGCGTACACCGTTGTTGAAGTTTCGAGCGAGCGTGCCAAGGAAGTTGCTGCGCAGCGTGAAATCGACGCAGCAGAAGCAGCATCGCGTGCAGCAGAAGATGCGTCGGCAACCGACCACCTCCTCGGTGGTGCAGGCTCGTATGCGTCAGCATCAGCCGCAGCGCCTGCGCCAGATCAGGACGCGGAAGGCCGCGCAAGTTCGATTCTCGGTGGCTAAGTCAGAGGCGGAGTTCTCGATTGGGTTTGCCGTCAGATTGTTGGTGTGAGACGCGTGTGCGTTTCACAATGCGAAATTTCGCAGTCGTCGTTTGGTTTCACTTACGGAGCATTGTTTGTCGAAAAAGGTCACTCTCAAGGTTCATCAGCTCGCGAAGGAGTTAGGTCTTTCTTCCAAGGACATCGTTGCACGATGCGCTATGGAAGAGGTTCCGAACATCAAGGATCATCTCTCTGCTGTCTCCATGGGACTCGCTGAGACGATCCGTGACTGGTTTGCATCTTCAGCAGGATCTGTATCGACAGGCACAACAACCGAAGCAACCGCTGACGGCGAGGAGCGTGCCGGTGGAGTCGCGACAATGGTCGAGACCGCTACGCCGGCGAAGCCAGCGCCGTCACGCGTGAAAAAAGCTGCGCCTGAGGCAGCGGCACCAACGATTCAGCCTGCGCTCGAGACAAGCGCCGTCGAAAGCACCGAAGCGCCAAAGAAGGCAGTGCGTAAGGTCGCGAAGAAGAGCGCGCCCGAAGTTGAAATTACAATCGCCGCAGCGCCGACAGACGCGCCTGCTGTGGATGAACATGTCGCGGTGGTGATGGAGTCAACGCCTGCTCCACAAACGAAAATCGAATCGCACGAACCCACGGTTGCGCAGAGCGCGCCAGTTGTAGCAACGACGGTTGAAGCCGCAGCTCCCGCAGAAACGGCGCCGGAGAAGCCCGTCGCACCAGTAGTTGCAGCGCGACCGAGTGCGCCGCGCATGATCGCGGGACTCACGTCAAAGTTCACACCAGTAGCTGGTCTCTCTGCGAAGCTCGCGCCTCGTGAAGAAACACCCGCGCGTGGAAATCGCAGCGGTGTGCCAGCGCCAGTCGCGGCTGCCGCTCCTGCACCCGCGCCTGCACGCCGATTCATCACTGCGCCACCGCCACCACCCGCGAACCTTGGTCGCGCCGATGGAGTTGCGCCCGTGATGAATGTTCCAACGCGGCCAACCTCTGTTTCGCCAGGCGGATCGAAGTTGGAAGCGCTCTCGAAAATTTCACTGACGGGTCCGAAGGTCATTCGTCTCGAAGCCGCGGAGAATCTTCCGGCACCACGTCGTTCAACCACAGGCTCATTTGCGGGCGCTCGATCGACCGCAGGCGCAACTGGAAATCGCGGCGGCGTCCGTGTTCGTGAAGGTGGAGCTGGGCGCATGGCGCGCTCCGGAAACGGACCGCAGACAATCAGCGGTACGGATGCAGCCGAGCGCAGCAAGCGGATGGCGGGGAGTTCTGGATTCATCCGTGGGCATCAACCTCGCACGGGCTCGTACGGTGGAAACTCACGCGGTCCGCGCGATGTTGTAACGAAACCACCAGAAGCGATTCACGTTTCTGAGCCCGTGACCATCAAGGAACTCTCTGCAGCAACGGGCGTGAAGAGTGCTGAGATCATCAAGAAGCTCTTCCTCTCGGGCATGATGGCGAACATCAATAGTGCCCTCGATCGCGAGAAGGCGATCGAAGTCATGATGGACTTCGAGATCGATCTCATCGTCGACGAAGCGAAGTCGGTTGCAGACATCATCGAAGAGCGCTTCAAGGATCGCGTCCGCACGAGCGAGCGTCGTCGTGCACCCATCGTGACCATCCTCGGTCACGTCGATCACGGCAAGACGAGTCTGCTTGATCGCATCCGAAACACGAATATTGCTGCGGGCGAAGCCGGCGGTATCACGCAGTCAACGCGCGCATTCTCCGTGCCCGTGAAGGCCGGCGATGGAAACCGCGTCGTTGCGTTCATCGATACGCCTGGCCACGAAGCATTCACCAATATGCGTGCTCGCGGTGCGAAGGTGACCGACATCGCAGTGCTCGTTGTGTCTGCAGTTGATGGTGTGATGCCACAGACCGTCGAGTCCATCAATCACGCAACCGCAGCGGGTGTTCCCATTGTTGTCGCGCTGAACAAGATTGATCGCGCGGATGCGACGGAAGGCAACATCCAAAAGACACTTGGTCAACTCGCAGCAGCGGGTGTGAACGTGACCGAGTGGGGTGGCACCGTTGATATGGTGAAGACCAGCGCCACGCGTGGCGACGGCATTCAAGAACTGCTCGAAATTCTCGATTACCAAGCGGAATTGCTCGATCTCAAGGCCGACTTCGAAGGCTTCGCGCGCGGCACCGTGCTCGAAGCATCGATCGAAGAAGGTCGCGGACCTGTTGCGCGCATCATGGTGCAAGAAGGTTGCTTGAAGAAGGGCGATTTCATCGTCGTCGGCCGCGGCTTCGGTCGTGTGCGCGACATCATCAACGACCGCGGCGAGCGCTTGAAGGAAGCATTCCCATCGACGCCCGTTGCGATTTCGGGTCTCGATCAGTTGCCCGATGCTGGCGACAAGGCGTACGCCGTTGGAACGATTCGCGCTGCAGAAGAAGCTGCGGAAGAGCGTCGACGCATGGATCGTGAACGCGAACTTGCGGTGCCGAAGATCACGCTCGACAACATCTTCTCGCATCTCGAGAAGCAGGGCCGCAAGGAACTCGCGATCGTCGTCAAGACCGATGTGCAAGGCTCTGTCGAAGCGCTCAAGGGCATGCTCTCGAAGTTGCCGACCGAAGAAGTCACGGTATCTGTCAAGCATGCAGCCGTCGGTGGAATCACCGAAGGCGACATCAATCTTGCAGAGGCAACCAAGGCGATCGTGCTCGGCTTCAACGTCACATCAAGTGGCAAGGCGCGTCAGATCGCAGATCAGAAGGGCGTCGAGATTCGACTCTACGATGTCATCTACGACCTCCTCGACGACGTCACGAAGGCTGCGCGCGGCATGCTCGCACCAGAGCTTCGACTCGAAGTGCTCGGTCATGCAGAAGTGCGCGAAGTGTTCAAAATCACCAAGGTCGGCGCTGTGGCAGGTTGCTACGTCACCGATGGTGTCATGGAGCGCAACGCACAGATCCGCGTCACTCGCGATGGCATTGTCATCGAGAAGGATCGCCGACTCGAGCAACTCAAGCGATTCAAGGACGACGCGAAGGAAGCACGCACGGGTCAAGAATGCGGCCTGAAAATCGTGGGCTACGACAACATCAAAGTTGGCGATGTGTTGGAGTGCTACAAGACTATTTCCATCCCGCGAACCTGATCGAGAGAGGAAGTCACCATTGCCCTTTGAAGAGGTTGAGTTTGACGAAACCGAAAGCGGAGAGCTCCGCAAGCCCACGCGCAAATCCGAAATGGATGGCGCGAAGGGGAGCGGTGCGTCGCGGAAGCCGCGTGCGCCGCGCTCGAAGGGTCCGCCTCGATTGTTCAGCAATCCGAACGCGATCGATCTCGGACCAGGCTTCGAAGAGCGTGCTTCAGATCGTCCGCTGCAACTCGCGTCCTACATTCGTCGCGAAGTGCAGTTGATGCTCAGCGCAGGGCTCAGCGATCCGCGCGTGCAAGGGATGATCTCCATCACAGAGGTCCTGATGACGCCCGATCTCCTCGAAGCGCGCATTAGCGTTTCAGTCATGCCGCAGGATCGTGAACGACTCACGCTCTCTGGACTTCGCAGCGCCGCTGGTCACTTGCGACTTCGCCTGCTCCACGAAGGACGACTCGGGCGCATTCCGCAACTCGTTTTCGAAGTTGATGATCGATTGAAAAAGGGCGCCGCGCTCGAAGCAGTCCTCCGCGTAACCACGGCGGATGCTGCATCACGCGCAACACCAGACGAACCACTCGCCTTGCATGACGCGGAGGATGCGCATGCATCGTCCGATGATGCCGAGGACAAAGGCGCGGGCAGTCCGCGTCCATCCTGACGGAGAAACGCCGTATGAAGATTGACCCGATTCGCGCGACCAAGTTTGCAACGCTGCTGAAAAAGCATGGCGCTGCGCAACCGCACCTTCCGACCCTCGACGCACCAGATGCGGAAGCTCCTGATGGCATCGGTTCGTTGATCATTGGCTATCTTTTGTGGGACTCAACGCCCGCACTTGCAGCTGCAGCTGTCACCGCAATTCGCCGCGAAACCGTCGACTTCAATGAACTGCGTGTGTTGCTCGAAGGCGAAATCGTCTCGATCATCGGCAAGAATTATCCGCATGCGTTTGAGCGAGCGGAGCGGCTACGACGCGCACTCAACGATGTGTATAAGCGACAACACCGCACAAGCCTCGACCATTTGCGCAGCCAAGGTCGACGCGAGCAGCGTGCGTATGTCGAAGGCATCTCCGGGATGATTACGTTCGTTGCGCATCGCACACTTGTTGCCGCGTATCAGCATCCACTCGTGCCGATTGATGACACGATCGTCGAGGCGCTTTATATGCACGGCATCGCTGATCCTCTCGCGACCGCTGATATGGTCGCATCGTGGATGGGCAAGCATGTGCGCGCGGATGAAGCGCCACGCACGCAACGCGCGCTGATTGCATTCTCCGAGGAGACGTGGAAAGCAGCTGGTCGCTCCGGCGCGAAGTTGCGTGAGACGCTGCGCGATCGACATGAGAAGGCTGGCATCGTGAGCCGACCGAAGTTGCTACCCGAAGCGGTTGCGCCTGTCGGTGATGGAGTGCCTGCGGGCTCGCATCCGTTGAACGCAGCGGGAGTTCCTATGCGACCCAACCCGCATCCCACGCGAGTGCCGTTGCAGATTGTCGCGCGTCCGCTCGTGCGTGTTCAACCCGTGCCTCTGATTGTCCCTCTCGCCGTAGTGGTGCCTGCGCCCAAGGTCGCAGTCAAGCCAGTCGCGAAGCCGGTTGCGAAGCCCGTCGCGAAACCAGTTGTGAAGCCGGTGGCGAAACCAGTTGCGAAGCCAGTTGCGAAGCCAGTTGCGAAGGCAAAGCCGAAGCCTGCCGCGAAAGCGCGCCCGAAGGCGACTGCGAAACCGAAACGCGCATCCCAGGCACGGGCGAAAGCACTCGCTGCATCGAAGAAAAGCAGCAAGAAGGCGCCGCCGAAAAAGAAGTCCATCAAACGCGCCAAGCCTGCTGCTTCAAAGGTGAAGCGAAGCACTGGTCGCAAGAAATCAAAGTCTCGCTAACGCATTTCCATCGAGGCAAAGCGGATGCATGGTTCGCATCGTGTAGGCAATGGGTGGTGTCGCAAAGCGTCGAATGTCAGCGCTCTCGCGTTGCCTTTGATCGTCTTCGTGTTGAGTGGCTGTTTCACATCGCCGCAATCCACCGCGCAGGAATCGAACGAGGCTCGCGCCGCGTCGGCAGTTGTTCCCCCATGTACCATCACAGTCGGCGTGGGAGACGCGCGTGATGCGCGCGCGAAGCAATCACTCGAGAGCCTTCGCGCGCCAATGCCGACGGCGATTCCGATCGACGCATCCATTACAGCAGCACCAACCGAGTTCGTGAGCGCCGTTCGTAGTGCGTTGGCCGTGAAGGATCTTCCGCGCGCAGCTGAGGCGGTCGTTGCATTACT
>QWPV01000048.1 GCA_003671055.1 Planctomycetota bacterium | reverse complement strand
CGAACCAACTCGGCGATGTCATTCCTGTCACACAGGCTTGGGATCACATCTTCGGTTTCGTGCTGCTCAATGATTGGTCGGCGCGTGATATGCAGAAGTGGGAGTACCAACCACTTGGTCCATTCCTCGCGAAAAATTTCGCATCCACAATCTCGACATGGGTTGTCACGCGCGAAGCGCTTGAGCCGTTCCGCGTGCCTGGTCCGCCGCGTACAAGTGACGATCCGCAGTCTCTTCCGTATCTCACGGATCCGAATGGTTCGAATCTCGATGTCACGCTTGAGGTCTACATTTCAAGCGAAAAAATGCGTGCGTCGAACACAGCACCGACGCTGATTTCTCGCGGATCGTTCAGCGACATGTTCTGGACGCCCGCACAATTGCTCGCGCATCACGCATCGAACGGCTGCAACATGCGCATTGGCGATTTGCTCGGCTCGGGCACGGTCTCGGGCACGACGAAGGAATCGCGTGGCTGTTTGCTTGAACGCACCTGGCGCGGCACTGAGCCCATCACGCTCGGTGATGGAACCGAGCGACGATTTCTTCAAGATGGCGATGAAGTCATCATGCGTGGATTCTGTGAGAAGCTTGGATACCCGCGCGTTGGATTCGGCGAGTGCCGAGGCATCGTGCTTGCTGCGAAAGGATGATTGACCAATGATCGTGACCACTACCTTCGATGTTCCTGGATACAAAGTCACACAGCATCTCGGCATCGTGCGCGGCATCACGGTGCGCGCACCGACCATTGGTCAAGGCATTCTTGGCGGGCTTAATAGCATGATCGGCGGAAGGATCGGCGCTTACACCGAGATGTGTGAGCAAGCACGATCCGACGCGTACACGCAACTCGTCATGCACGCGCAAGCGATCGGCGCAGATGCAATCGTCGGTGTGCGTTACGACGCGTCTGATGTTGGTGGGGCTACGCGTGCGACGGAAGTGCTTTGCTACGGCACTGCTGTGAAGTGCGAGCGGACTGTTTGAGCGTTCGCGACTGACGCGCGCGAGAATCTCAACAAAGTTTCGAGATTCATTCCTTGTCGCACTGATTCGCAATGTATACTTCGGCTTGCATCCAGAGCCTTGGGCGGCCTCTTCAAGCCCAAGCAGCAACCGAGCCTAGCGCGATTTTTTCGCGGGGCTACGGTGCTGAGGCCGGCCCTGAAAGGGCGATGCGGCGGTGTTGATTCAGAGCTGAATCAATGGCGCAAACGGCTATCCGCGTGGATGGCGGTCCTTTCAAACGCTGGCAGTTCTCGATGTCGTGAGGTCACGACATGAGCGCGGTTCCAACATCTGTCCCACATCTTCATCGCGAGAGTTTCCTCCGTTCACTCGGTCTCATCGGTATGGAATCGATCGAGCCGATCGTCATCGCGTCACTCGCGACTGAGTCGCCGCTGCTTCTCATCGGCCCACACGGAACCGCGAAGAGTCTCTTGCTTCTGCGGCTCAGCGAAGCGCTCGGTATCGCGATGCGCCACTACAACGCGAGTCTGTTGAACTACGACGATCTCGTGGGCTATCCGCTTCCGGATGCGGATGGGAAGCTGAAATTCGTGCAGACGCCTGCGTCGATTTGGGATGCGGAGGCTGTGTTTCTCGATGAAATATCGCGCTGTCGACCGGATATGCAGAATCGTTTGTTCTCGATCGTGCACGAAAAACGGGTGCAAGGACTGTCCATCCCGAAACTCAAGCATCGTTGGTCGGCGATGAATCCGCCGATGATGCAGGACGATGCGCCGAGTGAGGGCTCGTATCTCGGCAGCGAACCACTCGACAGCGCGCTGGCGGACAGATTCAATTTCGTGATCGAGATTCCGCACTGGATGCAGATGCCGGACCGAGATCGTGAGGCGATCATTCGCGGCGCAATCGAGCCCGTGACGGCGAGTGCAGCGGAAGCGCTGCGTGAGCATGTTGCTGCAGTCAAAGCAGAACTTGGAATCGTGGAGTCAGCGCTCGGCGGGATTGTCGCGCTGTATGTCCGATTGATTTCGGATGCGGCACGGCAGTTGGGGCTGACATTGAGTGGTCGTCGAGCGGCAATGTTGTACCGAAATATTTTGGCGACACACGCAGCGAACGCTGTCGCGTCGCCTTCGTCAGATCCAGGCGACTCTGCATGGCAAGCTCTCGAGCATTCGTTGCCACACCGCGCTGAAGGGCTGAAGATTCCGACGCAGAAACTTTTCCTTGCGCATCGTCAAGCATGGAAAGCCGTGCAAATCAAGCGCATGGATCCGCGCTCCTTCCTCGTCTTGGAGACGGATCCGGTGAAGAGAGCTCTTCGCGCGATGCGAATGTCGGAACTTTCAGGAACGGAGTTGTCTGCATACATCGCAGATGGTCTCGCGGAGTCGAGTTTGGGCGGCAGGCACGCGCTCGCACTCCATGTGATGACTTCACCGATCGTGGATCAACTGCACGCAGCGATCGCTGAGCAAGCAGCGGATCTGCAAGCGATTGCAGTCCTCGCGCAAGATGTGTTGCAAAACCTCATCTCAGGAAGCGCGCTGCATCAAGCGTGGCAGGCAATTGAGAAGAAGCTCGCGCGGCTCAAGCGGGAAGATCCCGAAACGATTCTCCTTTCAAATGTGCTGACGGGGCTCTTCAGCAAAGGCGACATTGCGTCTGCGAATGATGTGGATCTCGTCGTCAAGTCTTGGCGCGACACCAGACGACTTTGCGCGACGAGTCCGCACCTCATCATGGAGGCCGCATGACAGATCAGACAGCGACACTGCTGCACAACATGGGTTGCCGCCCGGGCGTTCCTGTCCTCCATCGCGCGGCGCATGCATGTTCACTCGTCAGTTTCGGTCTACCTGCTTTCGGATCCACGAAGCAGGGATCCATGAAGCGCGGATCCACGAGGCCAGGAATTCTCGAGCAGTGGTGCAATCTCCTCGGCGTTGTGAGCACATCTGTGGATGCAAGACTCGAGGCGATCCTGACGATCGCACAGGAGAGTTCAACCTCCCTCGAGCGTCTGCCGGCGGTCGCTTCCGTCGTTGTCGCGGGTTCGTCGATGCGGGTAGTCGGGTTGAGTGATGACCCGCGTCTTGCGATTCAAGTGCTCAGTCGTTGTTCCAACAAGGTTTTTATCCGTGGGAAGTCTCCGGTTGTAAGTCTCGAAACACTTTCACGCTATATCGCGCTCGTCGTCGTCGACCCAAAGACGAGTGCAGCACCCATCCATACTCAAGACGAGGTTGACGAATGATCGCAGCAAGGGAATCGATTTCCGATCGCATCTTTTCGACGTTTCCATCGGGACACTACTGCTTGCCAGCGCTGATGCGCGTGCTTGACGTTGTCGAATCCACCGCGGTGGAGACGGCGTGCGTGCAGTGCACCGCGCGCCCGCGCATGTTCATCAATCCAAAGTTTGTCGAAGAGCACGCGGGGACTCCAGAGAAGTTGCTCATGCTGGTGTTGCATGAACTTCATCATGTGATGCTCGGCCATACGCGGCTCTTTCCTCGAGTGACGCAGCTTGATAATCTCGTCTTCGACGCAGTGATCAACGCAATGCTGTGTCGAATGCTGCCTGGCATCCAGTACACCGCGATGTTTCGAGACTATTACGATGAAGCGGCGTTTCCTGCGTGCTTCCTTCGACCGCCGGTTGATTGGCAGCCCACGGACACCCCCGCGAACGTCCGTTTGCCGCGCGCGCTGCAGGGCACCGATATGCGCGGTCTTGCTGCGCTGTACCGCGAGCTCTATGGAGGAAGGGGCGCAACCTACGACGAATTGCGAAGTGCCTTTTCATCGTTCGCAACAATTGTTCCGTTCAGTCTGCCGCAATTGCTCGGAGATCACGGACCGGAAGGTGACGGCTCATCAAGTGATGGAGCGCTCGAGCATCGTTCGCCGTTGCTTATTGAGGAGTTGCGGCGCATCACTGAGGTCTGGCCAACGCCACCGAATCCAACCAAAGGGCGTTCGTTGTCCGAACTGCTGCGCGATTCCGTGAAGAAGCCGGCACGCAGCAATCGTTCGCGTCTCGTGGAATTGCTTCGTGCAGTCGGTGCCCTAGAGGGCGTTGGACGCATTCCACATGTGCATCGTGATGTCATCGGAGTGGTGAGTCCAATCCCGCAGTCCGATCGACGAACGCTGGTGCAACGAGCCCTCGGCGCTCGTCCAATGTTGTTCCATCGCGAAGTTAACGTGCGTCGAGTTCGCATGCAGGGTACGAAAGTGCATATCTATCTCGATGTCTCGGGCAGTGTGCGCAACATGACGGGTGCGCTGTATGGCGCGGTCCTCGCGTGCCAAGAATTCGTGCATCCCGTCGTGCATCTTTTTTCGACGAAGGTCGCGGATGTGACATTGGCTGCACTGCGCAGGGAAGTTAACGTGCGTCGAGTTCGCATGCAGGGTACGAAAGTGCATATCTATCTCGATGTCTCGGGCAGTGTGCGCAACATGACGGGTGCGCTGTATGGCGCGGTGCTCGCGTGCCAAGAATTCGTCCATCCCACAGTGCATCTCTTTTCGACCAAGGTCGCGGATGTGACATTGGCTGCACTGCGCAGGGGAGTCTGCAAGAGCACAGATGGAACCTCGATCGAGTGCGTTGCGCAGCACATGCGTGACAACGGCGTGAAGCGCGCTGCGATCATCACGGATGGATTTGTTGGGCACGCCGGCATCGATTCCGCGAATGTGTTCAAAACTGTCACAGTGGGAGTTGCGTTGACTCCGGGATGGTCCACGCGCACGAATCTTGAGGCACATGCTGACCACTGGATCGAACTAGGAGATTTGAATTCATGCACATGACACACACACACGCAAGCACGCACGCCACACTTCGTCCTGCAGAGTTTGTACTGCCAGGGCACCCTGACAAACTCGCGGACGCCATCGCTGATGCGATCGTGCATCGCGCGTACCTGCAAGAATCTCGGGCGCTCGTCGGAATCGAGGTGGCGCTGTATCGCAATGTCGTCTTTATTGACGGGCGCGTCGCATGTCGTGCATCGGATGCGTTGGACTTCACGCAGATTGCGCGTGATGTCTATGCAGATGCCGGATTCGGAAAGGTGCTTGACACGACAACCCAACCGAAGTCAACCGCGCGTGGCAACGCCGCTCGACCGCGATACCTCCCGTATCAATTCGATCCCTCGCCTAAAAAACTGCGCGTCGTGACGGAGCTCTGCCTTGGAGATTTGCACATCGGCGAGGGCGAGTTCCGTGAAGTTGCAGATGATCAGTCCATCATCACTGGCTATGCGTGCAGCCTTCCGGGAACAGATGGACTTCCTGTTGAGCATGCGTTGGTGCGCACGCTCGCGTGGCAGCTGGATCAACTCAGGAAATGCGAGCCAGAATTACAACTCGGCCCCGATGGAAAACTCATCGTCTTTGTGGAAGAGTCGGAGGGCGGTCGGAAGTTTCGACTGCAGAGCGTTTCGATCTCGATCCAGCATGCGGCGAGTTGGAATGCAGTCGAAGCGCGGCGCGCGATCGAGCGATGCGTGAACGATGCACTGCACGCGTTTGCGTTGCGCGTTCCTGGATTCGATGTTGGAGATTTCACGCAACCGGAAATCAACGCGGCGGGAGAATTTATCGGGGGCGGACCGTATGGCGACAACGGTCTTTCAGGGAAGAAGCTCGTCGCAGACTTCTATGGTCCGCGCGTGCCGATCGGTGGCGGAGCGATGAGCGGCAAGGATTTCTGGAAGGTCGATCGCGCTGGTCCGCTCGTCGCGCGCAAGATTGCAATTGCTGCGGTGGAGCGAATGGGTTGCCGAGAATGCACAGTCATGCTCGGGATTCGGCCGGGAGAGCGAGAGTTTCGACTCCTGCGCGTAGAAGCGGAGAACCGGCAAGCGCTCGATGTGCAGCGATTGAGCGGACTCGTCGACATGCGCCTTGCGAGCATGTCGAATTGGATCGACTCGTGCGGCGCATTGATCAATGTCGCGCGCTGGGGGCACTTCGTACCACTTCCACCGCCGCGCGAAAGCTCGCATGCGAAGAGTCAATTGATCCCGAGCGTTACTGCTGCCGCTTGCCTTCACACAGTTTGAGCATCGCGGGCACATCGTTGATGACCATTCGTCCGAGCGTGATGCCGAGTGCATCGATCGAGCCTGCGGGAACCTCGAGTGCGAAATTGACAGGTCGATTTGATGAGTACTGCTTCAGTCGGTTCTGATACATCGTGGGATCCTCGCCTTCGCGTCGAGGATCTGGCTTCATGCGATGCAGCGCAGCAACCTTTCCACCATAGTCGATGTAGATCATGTCGATCGGGAATGCGACATCCTTCATCCAGTAGCCGTAGGTCGATGTGATTGGGTGCACGAACAGCATGCCTGTTCCTGACTTGAATTCCGTGCGTCCACCGAGGCCTATGCGTCGCGATTCAAAGTCACTCGCGATTTCAATCTTGAATGTTGCTTCGCCCTTGCTTCCGCGAAGCACGAGGTCGGTGACAGGAAGTCCGGTCTGCACCGTGAGCGGAGCGGTGTAGTCGCGCGGGACTTCAAGTAATTCAGGCGGAAGTGTGGGATCGCGCACGGCCTTCTGCAGTTTGATTCCGCCGGGGGGATTCCCTTTGAATGCGGGATCGGTTGGCGCAATCGGAATGGACTTCGGGTCCATCGTCGCGGGGTTGCCTCTCGCGGGCTGCGTCACCGCTGGAGTTGTTGGCGTCGCAGGGGGAGTCGCGATCGGTGGATCCGCGAAGACGAGCGTGTACACGAGAAGAAACGGAATCATTGCGAGAGAGGACATCGAAGGTCACCAGGTGTTTGCGGATGCTGCGCGTGTCGACGACGATTTCGCTTTCGACGCAGCAGACTTCTTCTTCGTAGGCTGCTTCTTGGTTGCAACACGAGCGTTCGACTTTGCTGCCGGCGCAGCAGGCGCAGCAGTCGCAGCTGCTCGCAATCGCGCCAGCGCAGCTTCGGGCTCTTCTTCCCAACTCTGCGGATACGCAAGGTCGTCAAGGTCGAGTGCAGCTTGCGTGGGAAACAGGGGTGCGAATGTGTCGCACATCACCGCGAGTTCATTCGTGTGCGTCACACCGAGCGTCGCTTCAACGGTGCCAGGATGCGGCCCGTGCGCGATGCCTTGTGGATGCAGTGACAACGAACCAACTTCGATGCCGCGCCGCGCTTTGTAGTTTCCTTCGACGTAGTACAGCACTTCATCAGAGTCGAGATTGGAATGGTTGTACGGAACCACCACCGCGAGCGGATGGAAGTCGAGCGGCCGAGGACAGAACGAACAGATGACGAAGTTGTGCGCTTCGAATGTCTGATGCGTCGGCGGTGGCATGTGATGCTTGCCAACGATCGGGCTGAAGTCGTCGATGTTGAAACAGTACGGGTAGTAGCAGCCATCCCAACCCACGCAATCAAGCGGGTGATAGCGATAGGTATAGCCGTGCACGAAGTCGCGGCTCTTGATGCGCACTTCATACGAACCCTTTTTGTCGAATGTGAGTGGAAGTTGCGGCGTGCGCAAGTCGCGTTCACAGTACGGCGCGTGCTCGAGAAACTGCGCAGTCTTTTTCGACATGTACCGAGGCGGCGGAAGAATGTGTGAGCCATTCACGCTCTCGATAACGAGGAATCGAGGCTCGGCTTCACCGTCGGCAACCGCGTCGAAGTCCATGCGATAGATCGTGCCTTTCGGAATCACGATGTAGTCCTTGGGTCCAAACTTCAACGCACCAAACTGCGTGAACACAGTGCCTTTCCCGAAATGTATGAAGATGCATTCATCCGCAGCAGCATTCTTGAAGTGGTACTTCATGGCGTCGACTGGCACGCACACGCTCATCTCGACATCCTTGTTGCCGAAGAGCACCACGCGCCCAGTGATCGGATCACCCTTGGGCGGAAGCGGCGCGCTCTTCACATGACGCATGCGCATCACTTCGCGCTCGACGTATTCAACCTTCGTCGAATAGAGCGGCTTCCATCCGATCACTTGCGTCGGTGGATGGATGTGATAGAGCGTCGAGGTTGGACCAGTGAAACCTTCCGTGCCAAACACCTCTTCGGAGTACAGACCGCCGTCGGGACGACGAAACTGAATATGGCGTTTGGAAGGGATCTTGCCGAGTTTTGAGTAGTAGGGCATGTGGACGCGTACCTCAGGTGCAGCAGGCGGTTCGTAGTGTAGAGTCTGCCGCGTTGTGACGAATGAACCATCGGACGCGCCCTCACTCACGCCATCGACGCTGCACGAAACCGAGCATTGGTTCGTGCTCTTTAAACCCGCGAAAATGCACACGGTCGCGCAGCGCGGCGGAGACGAAAACACGGTTGAGGCGTGGCTTCGCGTCCATCGCAGCGAGTTGTCGGCGCTCGAAGAGTGTGGACTCGTGCATCGCCTCGACTACGACACGAGCGGATGCCTGCTCGTCGCGAAAAACGTATTCACACGCACTCGTCTACGCCACGCCTTCAGTGGTCGCGGCGCGGCGATTCGAAAGTCCTACCTCGCACTCGTTGAAGGCGAGCACGAGAGTGGTTCATTCACGCTCGAATTTTCAAGCCGACACAAAGGCAGCGCGAAAGTCACAGTACGCCAGTGCGGAATAACGCACACTGAGGCACAGGTCGGCGAATGTCTTTGGCGCGTGCGCGAGAGCACGCACGCGAATCACGCGAACGCAACGCTTCTCGAAGTCGAATTGATCGGTCCAGGCAGACGCCATCAGATCCGTGCAGGACTCGCGTATCTCGGAATGCCGCTCATCGGTGACACGCTCTACGGCGGAGCTGCCGCTGCAGGGGGGGTGCACCTCCATGCGGAGCGGCTTGAAGTGGATGGGATTTCTGTGCGCGCGGGGTCGCCGGCGTGGTGCGCCTAGCGAATGGTGCGACGATGAGAATGCACTCGCGGCTTCGATTTTTTGTATTCGCGGTATGCTTTCGGGAATCCATTGGTTGATGGATTGAGCGGTCGGTCGTTCACCGAGTTGTTACACGTTTTAGGAAATGTCATCGGATGAGTCGTGCGTTCATACTTCGATTGCTGTTGCCCGCGTTGTTTACGCTGAGTTGTGGCATCGCCGCGCTTTTTCTCATTGGCGATCTTCGCGCCGATCAATGGGGCGCTGCGGCGAAGGAAGGATCCTCCGCAATCGTTGGCATTGCAGCATCGTTTGGCTGCGCCTGTGTCGGACCACTCTGGATTGCGAGTGGTGCGTACTACTTGTTTAGTGAGCGAGCACGGCAAGCATCCGGCAATCCGTCTGCAACGCCGTGATGCACACACCGAGCGCGAATTGCTGAGGGAAGATGGCTGAACCCATCATCGAACTCATCATCGAACACTCAGCGTCGGCATTTGGTACTTCCCGCCGAGGCTTGCGATGCTCACTTGGCTTGCGATGTTTTTCGCGATGCGATCGATCTCGTTTGCAAGCAATGGGTTGTCCCAATTTTTGAGTGGCGTTCCAGCGTCGCAGTTGACGCGGAGTTCGGGACGCAGCGGCAATGCGCCGAGGAACGGAATCTCCATCGTTTCCGCCATGATTTGCGCACCGCCGCGGCCAAAGAGATCGTGCTCGCGTCCTTGATCATCAACGAAGAAACTCATGTTCTCCACGACGCCGAGCACTTCGACGCCGAGTTGTTGGAACATGCGCACCGCGCGTCGTGCATCATCTTGTGCCACTTGTTGCGGTGTGCAGACGATGACTGCGCCTGTGAGTGGAAGGAGTTGCGACAGCGTGAGTGGAACATCGCCCGTGCCCGGTGGAAGGTCGACGATGAGATAGTCGAGATCGCCCCAGTCAGTTTGTGTCGCGAGTTGTTTGAATGCGCCGTGCGCCATTGGTCCGCGCCAGATGAGTGGCTTGTCTGCGTCGACGAGTTTGCCGATCGTCATCGCTTTGATGCCATGCACAGCGAACGGCACCAACAGGTTGCCGCGTGTTTCGGTGCCGAGCGAATTCAAGCCGAGCATTGTTGGAGCACTCGGTCCGTAGATGTCACCATCAAGCAGACCAGTGCGCGCGCCGAATCGTGCGAGGGACACGGCGAGATTGACGGCGATCGTAGATTTTCCAACGCCACCCTTGCCCGCGCCAACTGCGATGATCTGTCGCACATTCGGAAGTGGGTTTGCTTCGCTTCGAAGTTTCTCGTTTGGGCGTCGCACATCGGCAGTGAAATCCACGATCACTTCGGGAGCGTTCGCGCCTACTTCCTTCGCCTTGCGTTGCACAGCGGCTTCGATGTCGCCGCGAATCTTGTCCTTCATCGGGCACGCGGGGGTTGTCAATTCAATGCCGATGCGGGCGACATTGGCCTCCATCACAGCCGATTTCACCATGCCGAGCGTGACAAGGTCCTTGCCGAGGTCAGGGTCGAGAACTGTCTTGAGGGCTTCGGTGAGATGCGTTGGGGTCAGGGGCATTGGGGTGAAACTCGAAACGGAGGTGGAACGGCGATCGTATGCTGAATCTTCCGATTGCAGCGTTCGATTCGCAATACCCGACGAAGGCATCCGTTTTTCACCTTTGACGATACTGCTGCCAGGTCACGCACCACGCACACTTTGAAAGGTCCATTCCACATGCATTCTCGATTGCTCAAGCACACCGCATTCGCACTTCCGTTCGCAAGCGTGTTCTTCATCGCATCTGCCACGTCACTGCTCGCCCAAGACGCGCCGAAGCCACCAAGCACTGGTGACACATTGCAAGGTCCAAAGGTTCCACCTGCTGGCCTCGAAGGCAACCGCGCATTTGGCAAAGATGGCGCGATGAAAGATGGACAGGGCAAGGGACAGGGCAAGGGCATGCAGCAGGGCAGCCGCCCGATGGCGATGCGCGCGTACATGCAAGCCGTGCAGTCGCTTGATCTCGGCGAAGAGCAGCGCACATCGGTTCAAGCTGCGATGGATGGCTTTCGCACGAAGATGCAAGCATTTGAGAAGGAGTCTGCGCCGAGGCTCAAGGAAATGCAGGAGGCGCGCAAGAACGCACCAGCGGATCAGCCTGTGGATCCTGCGCTCAAGGCGAAGTTTCAAGAACTCGAGAAGGCCCGTCCTAACTTCGAATCGCTTATGAAGGAAGTCGATGGCATGCTTAATGATGAGCAACGCGGGGCACTCAAGGTGAAAGTCGAAGAGTTCAAGGCGAAGGCTGCAAGTGAAATGAAGCGTCGTAATGAAGGCATGAAAGATGGCGCGAAGACGCCTGATGCTGCAGCACCAGTGAAGACACCTGATGCGAGCGGCGCGGGTGATGCGAAGAATGGCGACGCGAAGAAGAAGTCCAAAAAGGACAAGTCGAAGGATGATTCGAAAGACGGAGACAAGCCAGCGAAGGATCAGCCAGCGAACGATGAGCCGATGAATCCATGATTCTGCGAAAGACACGAGCGTAAAATCACACGGGCGGTGACCAGTTGGTCACCGCCCGTGTTCGTTTATGAGGGAATTGCTCGAGCGTTACGAACCGGTGAAGACGCGGACGTCGTCGTACTCATTGACGACGTCGGGACCGGTTGGATTTTGCGTGGTCGTGACGATGTCGTCCTTTGGAAGTGTGATGGAACCTGGACCATCGATGCGCGAGAAGAAGATTCCGTCTCTTCCCGCAGAGAACAAAGCGATCGAACCCTTTGCCGTTCCGAAGAGCGGTGCATCGTTCTTACCGAACGCGCTCGATCGAATGATTTGCGCAACCGTTGCGTCGCGCTGCGTTGAGGCAGCCATATTGAAGATGCTTCCAGCCTGACTCTGCTCAAGGTCACCCAGTCGCATCGAGGTGCTGTAGGGGAACATCGAAGCGGATGCGAATTGCGAGTTGCTCGCGAGCCCAACCAATGGGCCAACATCGCGGATGCGACGGAGATAGATGATCGGATTGCCCCATGAGTCAAGCACATCGGGGATGCGGTAGGGATCTGCAGCAAATGCGTCCGGTTCATTCGCATCCGTCAGCGACTGACCCGCTGCGGGTGCGAGCGATCCAGACTTTGGCGCGAAGTAGGGCTGCATGTCGACGCCGCGGATGCGCGGGCCGCTGCCGACTTTCGCTGGATTCACTTTGATGCGATAGGTGCCTGCAGTTCCGCCGTTGAAGATGATTTCGGTCCAGCCAGCGCCAGCGTTGTAGGACGCATCGTTGTAGAGCGGATCATCTTGCGGGATACCACCGCCGCACAGTTGAAGCACCGCATTCTCGGTGCCGGAAATCTTTGGATCCGCAGCAAGAATCGTCTCGGGCACCATGCCCGGGTAGTAGCCGTGCTGCTGCTGAAACAGTTCGCACGCTTTTGCGAACTCTTGCATGAGTGACTCAGTTTCAGTTTTACGCGCGCGCTCTTGCACCTTCGAAAGTGCGGGGAGCAAGATGCCGATGAGCAGCGCGATGATGCCGATCACCACAAGCATTTCGGTGAGCGTGAAGGCGCGCTTCGCGTGAGATTGCGTCTGCTTTAGGGATGGAGTAGTGGTCGTCATGGAGGCGTCCTCGAACGAGCCTGCTGCAATACGACAGCAGGCGCAGATTGGTCAGGAGCATCGCTCCCGGCCTCGTCACGCCCATCCGGTTCATGGAGAATACGGCGGCGGGGCGCAGTTTGTTTCGCAGAAGTTGGGAAAATCCGGTAGCAAGCGGTCAAGCACGCAACTGCCGCAGCGCTTCGTAGCCCGCGATCGCGACTGCAGTTGCGAGGTTTAGGCTGCGAAGTCCGTCGGAACCGGGCATCGGAAGCGTGAGCATTTGGCTCTCGCCGTGGGTTGCGCGGAACCAGGCGAGCACGCTTTCATCAACCCCCGAGGATTCCTTTCCGAACAGCAGGTAATCGCCTGCTTCAAACGTCGCTTCCCAATGAGGTTTGGTGGTCCGAGCCGTGTAAAGCCAGAATCTTTTCGGACTCTCCGCAGCAAGAAACGCATCCCACGACGCGTGCTCGACGCAGTCCACGAGGTGCCAGTAATCGAGCCCCGCGCGGCGCCGCGCTTTCTCGTTCATGTCGAAACCGATCGGATGAATGACGTGTAACCGACATCCAAGCGCCGCTGCAGTTCGTCCGATGTTTCCCGTGTTGTTCGGGATCTCAGGTTCGAGAAGCACGAGGTTGAGGAGCGGTGTTTGCACAGTGGTCCGGCCGCGGGGCGAGTGAGTGGGGCACGGAGCGTAACGCACGCGATCTCTCGGCTATACTGAGACCCCGTTCCTTGCCTATGTAGCTCAGCTGGTTTAGAGCGCTGGATTCATAACCCGGAGGTCGGCGGTTCGAGTCCGCCCATCGGCACTAGTCTGCGTCAGGGTCTGCTGGTCTGCGTCGCCCGTCTGCGTCTTTAGCGATCCCGTTCATTCGTCTCACGTTCCGCTCTGCGGCAATCCGAAGGACAGTTCTATGTACCCCGTACTCTTTGCGAATCTCCTCTGGATCATTGCATGCAGCCTTTATTGCGTGCTCTACATTCGACAAGCAAAAGTCGATCGCGCATCCGGCAAGGGATTCCAAAAGCGAGTCACAAAAGCCGACCTCGACGCCGAGTACCAGTAAGCATCGAAAGCATAAAAGTAAAAGGGAAAACAGCGAAAGCACGACACGATCGCTCGCGCTCAACTCTCGCTCAGGCGAAGGCGATTCACTCGCCGAGCCGTACCAGAGAGAGCGAAACCGCGCGCCGACAATGTCGGGCAGCGAGTTGGATTCGACGCGCGGTCAGTCGCGAACGCTAAAACTCGCCAAGCCGTACGAAAGTGAGCGATGAATTTGCCGCTTGGGGCAGAATTCATCGCTTGCGCTCAAATATGCACACGCCCCCAGCAGGGCTCGAACCTGCGGCCTGCGCTTTAGGAAAGCGCTGCTCTATCCAACTGAGCTATGAGGGCAGAAGTGGGGAGTATACGCTCGGCTGCGCGAACTACTCGTCGCATGCGACACTGCGCCATAGTGCTGAAGCTGCTCTGAGTGAAAGATCGTCCGATGGAACTGTTCACAACTGGCCCGCTTGAATACTTGTTGACGGAACGCTCGATTGCGATGGCGCGGCTGTTCATTGGTGTTGAAATCATCCTGCAACTCGGGACGCTCTTAGCGGTGCTGCTCAATCGTCGGTCGAGCGGTCCAGTGCTTCTGTGCTGGATGATGCTTGTGCTTGCGCTTCCACTGGTTGGTGCCACGATCTACTGGACATTCGGCACTCCATGGCTCTCGCACAGTCGGCAGAAACGATGTAAGCAGGTGCTCAAGCGGCTCGAAGAACTTCGTGTCGACACGGACCGCGCGCGCATCAATCAGCACCACGTGTTCGAGCACATTCGTCCCACGCATCGAGGGCTGGCGACGCTTGCATCGTCGATCTCTGGCGATGGTCCGTTGACCGGCAACACGGTGAAGGCGATCCGTCGATCAATCGAATTGTTCGAGTCGATGGCAGCCGATATCGATCGTGCGCAATCGACCGTACATGTGCTGTTCTACATCGCAATCGATGATGTCACGAGTGATAAAGTCTTTCTCGCGCTCAAGCGTGCAGCTGCACGAGGTGTCGCGTGCCGGCTGATTCTTGATGCGATAGGTTCGCGATCGTTTCTCAAATCGCGCGCGTGCCACGAGCTTCGTGATGCGAAGGTTGAAGTTGTCGCCGCGCTTCCAGTAGGACTCTTTCGCGCGTTCTTGAATCGGATCGATCTGCGCAACCATCGCAAACTCGTCGTCATCGACTCGATGATCGCGTACAGCGGGAGCCACAATCTCGCGGACGGCGCTTTCAAGATCAAGAAAAATTTCGCGCCGTGGGTCGATGCTGCAGTACGCGCAGAGGGTCCAATTGCTGCGGATCTACAGCGTATCTTCGTGGAAGACTGGTTTCTCGAAACTGGGCGCGACCTCTCGCGCACCATGCCGATCGCACTGCAACATCAGGCTGGCGGCGCAATCGTGCAAGCACTCGCGACTGGCCCGTCCACCTACCCCGGTGCAATGCCGCAGATCGTTGTGACGATGGTCCATCTCGCGCAGAAGGAACTGGTGATCACAACGCCATACTTCGTGCCCGATGAGCCGACCTACGCAGCGATCGCGACGGCAGCGCGACGCGGGGTGCGCACGATCCTTGTGGTTCCTCGACGCAACGACAGCTGGCTCGTCGAGCACGCAAGCCGTCACTTTTTCTCGCGATTACTTGAGGCGGGCGTTGAGATTTGGGAGTTCAAGCCCGGCCTCCTTCACGCGAAAACCATTGTGGTAGATGGTCAGATCAGCCTGATGACGAGCGCGAATTTAGATAGGCGAAGCTTCGAGTTGAACCTCGAATTGGCATTGGTGCTCTACGACTCCGACGCCAGTTCCGAGATCCGTCGCCTGCAAGACGGCTACATCCACGACTCAGTGCGGATTGATCGAGCGCGATGGAACCGACGAGGCGCGCACCACCGGATTCTCGAGAACCTTTGCGGAATTCTCGCGCCGATCTTGTGAGCAGCGCGATTACTATGGCACCCAGTGGATCATCGACTCACACACTTGCTGCAGAAGGTCGCGGAAGGGGATGCCGACGCGCGTGATGCGCTGTGGGCATTGGTGATCCCAGAGATTCGCGCGCTCGCCGCACACGCATTCAAACACGGCGGCGCTGGTGCGCAGTTCGAACCATCCGTGTTGGTGAGTGAGGTCTATCTCAAACTCAAAGGAGGCGCCGCGCAGCAGTGGGAGTCACGCAAGCACTTCTTCGGCTCGGTCGTGCGCGCGCTTGATCAACTCCTCATCGAACACGCGCGAACAAAACACGCGCAGAAACGCGGCGCAGGCGCGATGCAACAGTCGCTCGATCTGCTCGTAAGTGGGGTCGGAGGAAGTTCCGAAGACGCAACGCGAGATGATGACCGCACGCTTTGGATGCTCGAAGGACTCAGCGAACTTGAAGCGGAAGCCCCCGAGGCTGCCGACGCATTCCGCCTCCGCATTCTCTTCGGACTCAACAACGACGAAACCGCCGCCGCTCTAGAATTGTCCGCGCAATCAGTGTCGCGCCGCCTCCGACTCGCACACGCATTCTTCGCAGACCGCTTGAAGCGCGATCGTGGGAAGCTTGACGGATCTGATGGAGTCGCAGCGTGATGCAATCGCTTGAACAACTCTTTGATGAGCTTGCGCCGTTGCATTCTTCGGCGCGGGCGCGACGGTTGGAGGAGATTCAGGCGGAAAATCCAGCGTTGGGTTCGCGGCTCGCGGCGTTGTTGCATGAGGACACGAGCCTTGATGTTGGCGCAACGGTGAGCGGCGTGTTCGAAGGACTGCGTGAGTTTACGCAAGACGCGCTGCTGCACGCGCCCGGTGGCGTGCATCGATTGTTTGCGCCTGGCACGGTAGTTGGTGGTTTCACGATTGTTCGGATGATCGGCCAAGGCGGTGCGGGTTGGGTGTTTGAAGCGAAGCAGAAAACGCCTTCGCGTTCAGTGGCGTTGAAGATTCTTCGCGCGGATCTTGCGACGGAGCGGCTTCGTCGACGATTCGAACTTGAAGCCGAGCATCTTGCGATTGTGGATCATCCGCATATTGCTTCGATCTATGCATCGGGAACAGATGCGACGACTGCATCGCCGTGGATTGCCACGGAGTTTGTGCCTGGTGCGCGAAGTCTCGCCGAGTACGCGCGCGAGTTGCCGCTTCGCAGCCGTGTTCGACTGTTTAGAGATGCATGTGTGGCGGTTGCTTCTGCGCACGCGAAGGGCGTGTTGCATCGCGACTTGAAGCCCACCAACATCTTGGTGTCGTCTGCGGCGCAGTTGAAGGTCATCGACTTCGGGCTCGCGCGATTGGTCGAGGGCGCTGCGCATGCGGGCGTGCAAGGCGCGGCAACCGAGGCGGGTGAAATTCTTGGCACGCTCATCTATATGAGTCCGGAGCAGTGCCGCGGCGACAACAAGAGCGTGGATGTGCGGAGCGATGTTTTCGCGCTCGGTGCTGTGCTGTATGAATTGCTCGCGGAGAAGGCCCCGCGCCAGTTTTCGCAGTTGACGATTCATGGAGCGATTCGCGCGGTCGCGGAGCAGCCGATCCCGCGACTACGCGATGCAGTTCCTGGAATTGCTGAGGATTACGACGCGATCGTCGCGATGGCTTGCGCGGATGATCCCGCGGCTCGCTACGCATCGGCGGCAGATTTTGCGGCGGACCTGCAGCGCGCGCTTGACGGTGATGCGATTCATGCACGCGTGCCGAGTGTTGCGCGACGACTTCGCGGATGGGCTCGTCGACATCCCGCGCTTGCTGCAGTTTCTGCAACCAGCATCCTTGTGCTCCCAGCGCTCTGTGCAGGCGCAATTTTCATCGCGCTTGACGCACAAGCAGATCGCGCGCGCGCGGAGCAATTGAGTCGGCGCCTCGTCGACCAACTGATTCCTGCGGTGAAGGCACTCGGGATGACGCAAGACGCGCCAGCGGTCCGGGCGATTGAGCGCGCGGCGTATGAGTTGAGTGTGGAAGTCAACGGCGCGAATGCAGAAGTCACTGCAAATCTTGCACTCAAGCAGGCGTTTGAATGGATGAAGGGAACCGGTCGAGATCCTGCGAAGTCACTCGAATGGGCGACGATTGCAGAGGAAAGTGCCACGCAGAGTTTGGGCGCGGACTCGAAGATTTCGCTTGAGGCGCGCTGCGTGCAAGCGTGGTCGCTGCAAGATTTGAAAGATGAAGCGTCCGTCGAACGCGCAAAGAGCATGCTGCGGGAACTCGTCGAGGTACTTGAAACTCGAGACGATGTCGACACAGCGAGCGATTGCCTCGGCGCACTCGGTCAGTACGCAGAAGACGCAGACGACGCGCCACTCGCGTTGCAGTACTACACGCGCGCATCAGACCGCTCGACACGCATCAACGGTCCACGAGCTGAACTCACGGTGCAGGCGCGTTCCTACACGCTTGAGATGTATCGAAAGCAGGCGCGATTTGCAGAAGCGCTCGTTGAACTTGACGCGCTGCTTGCGATTCAACGCGCAGAAGGTCGCGAGCACAAACCATGGACACTTATGTTTGAGTGGCAGCGTGGGCACGCGCTTGCGCGACTCGATCGAGCGGTCGAAGCCGAAGAGCAACTTGTTCGCGCTGAAGGTCTCGTGCGAGATTTCATCGGTCCGCGCACGACGATGCGAAACAAAGTGCGCGCGGTGTTGCGCGATGTGCTGACTGCCAACGGTCGCGGTGATGAAGCGACGCGTCTTTGGGCTGACGTTTCGCTCACGGGCACGTGATTACTCGCCTGGAATCGTCGTGATCACGCCTTGCCACGGACTTGACGCACTCGCGTGCAGCTTTTTCCCGATGCGCCCGCTGCGCACGCCGTGGTAACCAGCTTCAAGTGCGAGTCGCATCGCGTTCGCCATTCGCACAGGATCAGTTGCGTGCGCAATGCCTGTGTTAAGCAGTACGCCATCGGCGCCGAGTTCCATTGCGATCGTGACATCGCTCGGTGTTCCAACTCCTGCGTCGATGATCACGGGATAGTTGGGATCGCCACCGTTGGTTGGATCCTTCAACAACTCAAGCACGAGTTGAATGTTCGGCGCGTTGGCGATGCCGCGTCCGGTGCCGATGGGACTCCCAGCAGGCATCACGCTCGCTGCACCCGCGTCACGCAATCGCGTGGCGAGAATTGGATCATCGCTTGAGTAGCACAACACGGTGAAGCCATCCTTCACCAACTCTTTGCATGCTTCGAGTGTGCCGATCGGGTCAGGCAGCAGCGTCTTGCGATCGCCGAGGACTTCTAACTTCACCCAATGCGTTCCCGCGTTGTTGAGTTGCTCAAGAATTTCGCGACCGAGTCGCGCGACACGGACAGCGTCTTCGGCGGTGAAGCAACCAGCGGTGTTCGGCAGAATGGTGTAGCGATCTGTGTCGATGAACTCCAGAATGCTGCGTCCGTCTTTATCGAGCAGGCGTTCACGCCGTACTGCCACCGTCACGACATCGCATCCACTTGCTGCAAGCGCGCGTTGCATGGTTGGGAAGTCCGCGTACTTGCCAGTGCCGACGATGAGGCGTTGCGCAAGCGTGAATTGCCCGATGCGAAGCGGTGGAATGGCAAACGCGCAAGCTGCTTGGGAATCGGTCGTGGTGCAATCTGAAATGTTTGCCATGGATGAAATCCTTAGCCGCCTCCAACAAGCACAACGACCTCGACCTCATCACCCTGCGCGAGTGCGTACAGTGCATGTTCGCGGCGGGGAATGAGAAGTCGATTGACTTCGATCGCGTAGGCGTTCGACTTCGGCGCAACTTTCGCGATCGCGTCGGCGAGCGTCGCGTTTGCGTCGAGCGAAACAGATTCGCCGTTGAGTGTGATCGTCATCTCGTGCATGGTGGGGAACGGAAACTCGCAGTGTAGGGCGAGAATTTCACGAAGGTCAATGCCGAACGAGAGATCGACGGGTACGCTGCAGGCATGCGTTCCCGCCACCGACTTCTTCCCGCCGTTGCGTGCATGTGTGCCATCCTGACCGGTTGTACGCAGGAAGAGTTCGATTGCTCAACGCCAACCGCCTTGCTTGACTCCGTCGCGAAGGTCGCCGATCAAGGGGCCTTTGAGCGACTCCCAGAGTTCATTGAGATTGGCGCACGCGACATCACCTTCTCGGATGGCGTCACTGAAGCGAGTGCGATTGGTGATGTGAAGTTGAAGTTGAGTGAGATGCTCGGACAACTTGGACGAGTCGCGAAGAAGATGAAGGAGCGATACGCGATTGATCTCGCGAAAGAGTTGAAGGACTCCACGAAGACAGCTGATCGCTTCGGACTCGGACCAATGGTGCAAGGAATCGTGCTCGATCCATTCGCATTTCTCGCAGACAAGCGGCAGCAACTCAGTGCTGAAGATCTCGGTGATGGAACCGCTGCGCTGCTGTGGCGCAATGAGCCTGCGCTCGGCGGCACTATCGCGCTCGTTGAAACGGACGATGGTTGGCGCGTCACGGTTCCTGTCGAACTTGTGCAAGGTCAAGAGTTTTGGCCGCAGACGCGTGAAGAGTGGGCAGTCCTTGCGAGCATGATGCTTGCAGTGGAGAACTCACTCATAGACTTCGAGCGCGAACTTGATTCAGGGAAGTTCAAGACGCTGCAGCAAGCAACCGAGCGTATCGGTCGATTGCTTGGCGAGAGCGTGGTCGTGCAGAGCGTGATTTATTTTTCCATGAAAAAGCCACGCGCGAGTAGCTGACCGCTCAACTATCCAATGAAGAGACTTGCGAACAGAAATGACGGGATCAGGATCACGCACGCCCAAATTGCGTAACTGAAAAAGCCTGGCATTCGCGTGCCGCTTGATTCTGCGATCGAACGCACCATGAAGTTCGGTCCGTTGCCGATGTAGGTGAGCGCGCCCATGAAGACTGCGCCAAGGCTGACTGCGGTGAGGAGATCTTCGCGCACAAAGCCTTCCGTCAGCGGAATCATCGTGTGCGTCGCGTCTAGAGGCAAAGTTTTCGCGACTTCGAGGAACACGATGTAGGTGGGTGCGTTGTCGAGAACGCTTGAGAGGAATCCTGTGGTCCAGAAGAAGTGCGAAGCTTGTGTGAGCCCGAGGGCTGGACCGCTTTCGCGAAGCACTTCGAGTGGCACTTGCATCGACACGAAAATGCCGATGAAGATCGCGGCGACTTCAATGATCGCGCCCCACGAAAACTGATTCGCCTCGCGCGTGGCTTTCCGTGTGCATCGAAGACTCAGCGCCATACAGCCGAGCATCAGCAGTTCGCGCAAGTAGAGAAACGGACGAATCGACGTGCCAGGAATATCGCGCGAAGGATCCACCATCACGACTGCAGCAAGGATGCCGAAGAGCCAGAGGAAGTTGAGTCCGCCTTCGATGCGGAAAGGCTCGGATGAACTCGGCGGCGCGCTCCGCGTCTCTCTGCGCACGAACCACATGTCGATCGCGATGTACACCGCGAGCACAACCGCGCTCACAGCGAGCCATTCCCTCCACAGTGTGAGCGTCCAAAAGAATGGAACGCCTTTGAGGTAGCCCATGAAGAGCGGTGGGTCACCGATGGGCAGCAATGTGCCGCCGCAGTTGCAGACAAGGAAGATGAAGAAGACCACCGTGTGCGCTCGATGCGTTCGATGCGCGTTGGAGACGAGCAGCGGTCGAATGAGAATCATCGCGGCGCCGGTTGTTCCAAAGAAACTCGCCGCGAGTGTGCCGGCAGTGAGGATCAATGCGTTGTGGCTCGGTGTTCCGCGCAGTGGAGTGGTGATGCGAATGCCGCCAGCGACAACAAAGAGCGAGAGCAGCAGCACGATGAACGGCACGTACTCACCGACGACTGCATGCTCAACTCTCGTCGCTGCGATGCCCACGCTGTCGTTGAAGAGTCCGTAGGCGACTGCGAGGAGCGCGGCAGTCAGCGAGACCGCATATCGATGTGTGTTTGATTCCCACCAATGCGCCGTCGATTTGAGCAGCGGCAGCGTCGCGATCGCAAGAAGTAACAGTGCAAAGGGCGCCGCGCCAAGCATCCAGGCAAGCGATTGGGGCACGATTGCGTGGGGATCATCGCTTCGAGAAAGCACTGCCGTCACAAGTAGGGACAGGAGCACCATCGTCCCCGCGATGAGATACGCATAGAGGAATCGCTCCCTTCGTTTCGGTGTACGCATCGAGGGAATTGTCTGCTCAGAATTCTGGTTCACTGCTTTAGGGTATCGGCTTCACGCATTGGCGCTGCGCGTGTCGATGGATACGCTTCACCTATGGCACTCGTTTCGATTCTCTCGCTAGTGAGTGCGTTCCTCGGAGCGCAGGATTGTCCGGCGCACGCGCAGCCACTGCGGCAGCTTGATCGCATCGACGGCGCGGTTGGAACGACTTGGATCAGTGCTGATCTTCGAAGTGCGCTCGGCATCGAGGGAAGCGGGGAAGTGCTGCTCGTGTCGAGCGGTGAGACGAACACGGTGCAATGGATCGACGACAAGAATGTCGCGCAGAAGATTGAGCGACTCGCGAATCTGCAATGGCCCATCGCGATGGCAAGTGACGAAGAAGCGCTGCTCGTCGCGGAGCGAGGCGCGGGTCGCATTTCGATTTATCACGGCAGCACGCAGTTCACACTCGGTGAAGGTGTCTTGCGAACACCGAGCGCGGTTGCTGCGTCAGGCACACTTGTAGCAGTCGCTGACGATGGTCTCGGTGAAGTGCTCATTTTCGATCTTGCGGCGCCCAACAATGCAATCGTCGCGCGACATTCTGGCACGCGACCAACTGGCGTTGCGTTTGATGAACTTGGAAACTTGTGGTGGAGCGACGCGGCACAGCATCGATTGCATTGCGTCGCGGACCTCGGACGCGGTGCGACAAAACACTTCGGCGAGCGAGGTTCGTTTCCTGGCCAATACACCGAGCCACGCGCACTCTTCGCGCGCGGTGGTTGTGTATTCGTCGCAGATCACTTGAATCATCGCATTGCGATCGTGGATGCGAAGAGCGGCGCATTCATCGGCTACTGGGGCATGCACGCTGTCGTGCCTCGACAAGGTGACGGGCGCATTCACTATCCAGATTCGATCGCGCTCAATCATGATGGAAGCATCGCCGCGATTGCCGAAGGTTTCGAAGATCGCGTGCAACTCTTTACGACCGGTGGAGACGCGTGGGTGGATGATGGACTTGGTAGTGGCAAGGGTGCCGTTTCGAGTCACTTCGGAAGTGAGTCAGCGTGTGGAGGAGACTTGCTCGCGCTGCATGAGCCTGAGACGGGCGCGGTGATTCTGTTCGACACAGCATCAGTGCCGCCCTACAACGTCGCGACGGTTGGCGCGAGCGGCGCGAGTCCGGGACGCTATCCGTCAGTGAGTGCGCTCGGCGTGTTGCCCGGCATGTCGAAATTTGTGATCGCGGACGAGTCGCGTGGATTGCTCGACATCTGGTCGTGCGCAATCGACCGCACGAAACCGCTCTTCTGGGATGCGTTCGGCGCGCGACTCATGCGCTCGCTTGATCTCACGAAGTTCAGGTACGACGATGGAAGCAAGCCTGCGCGCGTGCCGAGAATTGTCGACATCCACATTGATTCCGCTTGGATCTACGCGCTTGATGCGGCCAATCGTGACATCCTCGTGTTCGCCAACACGCTTGCGTATTCGCTGCGGATTCCGCTTCCAAAAGACGCGCGCGAAGCTGTGGAATTCTGCCGCATTGGAGAGGAGTTCGTGATCGTCGACCCCGCGAGCGCGTGCCTCTGGGTTGGCGGTGATTCGCGCAACGGCGACCAGTGGCGAAAGGTCACCGCGCTTCACTCTGACGATGGCGAGATTCCACTCGTGCGTCCGATGGGTGTGTGCGCGACGGCGTCTGGTGCGTTGGTTGTGAGCGATTCCGCACGAGATCAAGCGTTTCTCTGCGCGCCCTCCTCAGCAACTTCAACAACCATCGCACGAGTGATCGGTGAACGAGGCGAGCTCGACGAACAATTCTGGCTGCCACTTTCTTGCGC
>QWPV01000047.1 GCA_003671055.1 Planctomycetota bacterium | reverse complement strand
TGAGCGATTCCGCACGAGATCAAGCGTTTCTCTGCGCGCCCTCCTCAGCAACTTCAACAACCATCGCACGAGTGATCGGTGAACGAGGCGAGCTCGACGAACAATTCTGGCTGCCACTTTCTTGCGCGCCGCTCGCTGATGGATTCATGGTGGTCGATCGAGGAAACCATCGCTTCGAACTCTTCAACGCGCAGGGTGCATGGACGCTTACAACATCACTCGGGCGTTTCTACACACGAAAGCGCACCCCAGCCACTGACACGACGGGGAACGAATCATGAGTCGTCTAGTGCCTGCATTTCTATTGGTGCTCGCGTACTTCATCGGATGTGATGATCCGCAAATCGCGGGAGGAGGGGCGAAGTGGGAGCGAGCCGCGAGTGCGGACGCAACCTATTGGGTCGATTGGCGGGTCGTCGTCGGAGTGATTCCGAAAGCGGATCCATTCGACGTTGAGATTCGGATCACCAATTACAAGACCGGCGCCCCGTCGAACGTGCAGTGCTCCATCGACGCAGAGATGCCCGAGCACGGTCACGGCATGAATGTCATTCCCAACATGCAACAACTCGGTCCAGGTCATTTCCTGGCTAAAGGCATGCTGCTGCACATGCCAGGGCGATGGTCGATCGTGATCGACGCGACCGATGGCGCGATGACGGAACGCGCGCAGTTCTTGTATCTGATGCCATGAGCAACGCATGATGATTCCGAGCGCGCAACCCAAACGCAACAGCATCGTGATGCGTGTGCTGTTGTTCGTGTGCGGGGTTGGAATCTTCGTCGGCGTTTCGCACATCACGAGTCTGAGCACGGAAAAAGACGCACAGTTGCGGCTCACGAAGTCGCTTGAACCCTTCGCCACGCGCGGAGCCATTCCGCTTGATCGAACGAATCGTTGGGCGGATGATCCGAAGGCAGCGGCCTTTGGTTCTCTCCTCTTTCACGATCTACGATTTTCCTCCAACGCTGCGGTGAGTTGCGCAACCTGTCATGATCCTGAACGCGCGTTCACGGATGGTGTGCCGCTTGCAGTTGGTGTGGGAACGGGAAAACGAAACACGCCCACGGTGCTTGGCGCCGCGCGGCAACGCTGGCAAACATGGGATGGACGCGCGGACACGCTCTGGTCGCAAGCAGCGGAACCGATTGAAGCGGCGGCGGAGATGAACTTCGATCGCACGAGCGCGGTGCAACTCGTGCGTAATGATCCAACGCTTTTCGCAGCGTATTCCGCAGCGTTTGGCGAGATGCCACTCGGATTGCCGCCTGTCGAATTTACGCAGCGTGCGCGACCACTTCGGCTTGGCGCGGACATGGACGAAGCATCTATCGCCTGGGACGCACTCGTGCCGTCGCGTCGTGCAGCGATCGACGAGGTCTATTCGCGCATGGTGAAATCTTTAGGCGCGTTTCAACGAACGCTTGACGCGAAATCATCACGCTTCGATCGTCACGCGCGTGGCGATGCGCAACTCACTGCTGCCGAGCTTCGTGGTTGGGTGCTCTTCCATGAAGTCGCGAAGTGCGATCAATGTCACTCGGGCGTTGAGTTCACCGATGGAGAGTTTCACAACCTCGGACTTCCTGGCGCAGACGGTCGATTGCCTGATGATTCGGGTCGGCATGGCGCGATACCGAAACTCAAAGTCGATCCATACAGTTCAGCGGGCGCGTTCAGCGATGACCAAGATGGAAAGCAGGCGACGCTGGTACGAGGGCTGAAGTCTGATCCAGAAACATGGGGTCAGATGCGCACACCGAGTTTGCGCAATGTCGCGCGCACCGCGCCGTACATGCACGATGGGCGATTTGCCACACTTGACGCGGTGGTGGATTTCTATAACACGCTCGATGGCGCAGTCGCGCTTGATCACCATCGTGAAGCGGTGCTTCGACCCCTAGGGCTCACCGCCGAACAGAAGGCCGACCTCGTTGCATTTTTACGATCCCTTGATTCGATCGAGAACTCCGAGCCCGATTGACTCGTAGTGCACTAGCACAGAGCGACTTTACACTCAAAATCTGTCTAAGAATTATTGAATTCGTTTCCATTCAACGGTTATCCCTTTACATTTGTTCAGTCCCCATGAGCGCGTTGGAGTTGTTGAGTAGACAACGAACTCTGCCGCGCGTTGTCGCGATACATGCATTCGCCTTTTCTGTCCCACTCGGAGCACTTCATGCAGATTCGATCGAAGCACTCGCTCGTTCTTCTCGCAGCCGCCGCGATGGTTGTGCTTCCCTCCTTTGCACATGAAGGTGATGGGAAAGCGCGCGACCGACAGAGGCCAGTCTATGGTCCGATTTATCGCGAATCTGAAGGCGGCATCGCCGGCGGGACATTCGCAGCCAGCGGCGTTGCTTTGAAGAGTTGGTTCCCACTCAACACACTCGACGCAGCGGCGACGAGCGGCAACAGTTGTTGGGGCTACATCTCGCCTGCAGGTCGCGAGTACGCGATCATCGGAATGTCAAGCGGCACAGCGTGGGTTGAAATCACAGATCCGGCGAACGCGCAGTTCCGTGCATTCCGCACTGGTCCAACAAGTCTTTGGCGCGACATGCGCGTCTTCGGCAACATCTGCTACTGCGCATCCGAAGGTGGAAGCGGCGTGCAGATCTTTGATATGTCGCAACTCGATGCAACCGGCACGGTGTCGGTGCTTGGCACGATCAACACGCCAACCGGCACCAACGGTGCAACGCACACACTCGCGATTGACACCGTGAGCGGAACACTCTTCCGCGCAGGTGGAGGATCAAACGGTCTGCGCATGTATGACGTCAACACAACGCCTGGCAACCCGCCATACGTTGGCGCGTGGTCTGCGATCTATGTGCATGAGATGACGCCGCACACCTACACGAGCGGTCCATACGCGGGCAAGCAGATTGCATTCTGCTGCGGCGGTGGCAACGGCGGAAACGCAAACACTGGTCTCTACATTGTGGATGTCACGAATAAGGCTGCACCAGTGCAAATTGGTTTCGCCACGTATCCAGGCGCGCGTTACTGCCATCAAGGGTGGCTGTCGGCTGATTTGAAGTACTTCTACATCAACGACGAGCTCGACGAAGGCAACACGACGACAACCTGCGACACTATCGTCATCGATGTGCAGACGCTCGCGACACCGACCTATGTGGGCAAGTTCACCAACGGCAACGCATCGATCGGTCACAACTTGTTCGCGGCGGGCAACCTTTGCTACGAAGCCAACTACCGCTCGGGCATGCGCATCTTCGATCTCGGCGTGAGCGCGACGAATCCGCCTGAAATTGCGTACTTCGATACCTATCCAGGTTCGGACGCTGCGAACTTCAATGGTCTCTGGAATGTCTGGCCCTTCTTCCCAAGCGGCACGATCATCGGCAGCGATCTTGAGCGCGGGCTCTTCGTATGGAAGTTGCAAGTGGATGCTGCGAACTTCGAACTCGTTGGCACTGCGCCGACCTTCGCCAGTCCGCTCGGCACGACGACTATAGATATGCGCGTCTTCGCGGCGGCGGGTCAGTCGATCAATCCGAAGAGCGTGCGGATGACCATCACCGGATCCAATGGCGCGGCTGTTAATGTTGCGATGAGCGCGATTGGTGGCGGTGTCTACCGCGCGACGTTCCCAACGGATAACTGCACAACGCTCGCGACTTACAACTTCACTGCGTCGAACAATGCTGGTGACACGTCCACCGACCCAACGACGCGAACTGTGACGTACGCGCTCGGCTCGGTTGTAGTTTTGCTCGATGAGTTCGAGAGCACGTCGACATGGACAGTTGGCGCAGTAGGCGACAACGCGACGGGCGGTCTCTGGGTCCTCGCGGATCCAGTCGCAACGACAGCACAGCCTGAAGACGATCGCACGGTCGTTGGTACGAAGTGTTGGATCACCGGCAATGGCACAGTGGGTGGCGCGGTAGGTGCTGCGGATGTCGACGCCGGCACCACGACACTTGTTTCACCTGCAATCAACCTCTTGGGTCTTGATGAGCCAATGATTTCCTACTGGCGCTGGTACTCGAACAATCAAGGCGCATCGAGCGGCCTTGATTCGATGCCTATCGAGATTTCAGGAAACAACGGCGCAACATGGGTGCAACTTGAACTCGTCACCGAGAATGCTGCGGCGTGGGTCCAGAAGTCTTTCCGTGTTCGCGACTTCATCACGCCATCTGCGCAGGTTCGCATCCGCTTCCTTGCGCGCGACCTTGGTTCAGGCAGCGTGGTGGAAGCAGGTCTCGATGACTTCCGCGTATTCAATCTCGATTGTCCCAACCCCATCCTCGGCGATCTCAACAGCGATGGTGCGGTGAATGCATCGGATCTCACCATCATGCTCAATGCGTGGGGTTCTGCCGATGCGACTGCAGACATCTCGGGCAATGGTCTGGTCGGCGCTGAGGACATTTCGTTGCTCCTCAACGCATGGACAGGCTGAATCTGAAGTCAACTTCCTCTAGAGTGCATGACAATGAAGTCGCACTCGAATGCCTTGCGCGCCGACAGTGTTGGTGGAGTACTCCTCCTCGTACTGTCGGCGCATTTGTTTGGTGCAGCACAGAGCGCGGCTCCCGTTGTCGCGCCTTCGACAGCGTCAGGCGCGTTCAAAGTTTCGCTGCAAGGTTGGACTGGTGAATTGGAGTTCGTGCCATTCACTGCGGCCGATGGATCGACGAAGTTTGTCTCGACGATCGAAATCCCGTGGGATCTCTTCGATGTCTTCGTCTTCGCACTTGACGACAAGTTCGCAACCGACGCATCGAAGGCTGTCACGAAACCAACCAAGCCCTACGTCGCCGCAGATCGCGGATTCGGTCACAAGGGATTTCCTGCAATCTCATTGAGCCACAAGGCAGCGACGCAATGCGCTGCGTGGATTGCTGCGAAGGCAAGCATCGACGCGCGGCTTCCCACCGACGCCGAGTGGAAGCTGATTTGCGCGCAAGCGAAGATTCCAGCGGATGCCATCGAGGAGTTCGCGTGGACAAATGAAAACTCGCCTGACACCACGCACAAGTGTGGCAAGAAGAAAGCGGACGCGCTCGGTTGCTTCGATCTCTACGGCAACGCGGGTGAATGGGTGAACGATGCGAAGAACCCACGCATGATGGGCGGATCGTTTCAAGATGCACGCACCGCAGTAGGTTGCGCGAGCGAGTTGACGCCGAGTGAAGACTGGAACTCCAGTGACCCGCAGTTTCCAAAGTCAATCTGGTGGCTCGCAGATGGTCCATTCTGTGGCTTCCGCGTTGTCAGTGATTCCGTGCCTGTGAAAGGAACATGAACTCTATGAACCCTATGAACCCTCTGCACATTGAAAACACGCGTCGCTCATTTCTCGGAACGAGCATCGCTGCAGGCCTTGCACTTCCAACGGCATTTTCACTGTTGAGTGCACGCGCGCACGCGCAGGACGCGAAATCAGCAGCGCCGAAGTTGAAGATCGCCGTTGTCGGCTGTGGTGGTCGCGGCACAGGTGCGATGTTCAACGCGATCGATGCAGGGAAAACCAGCGGCTACACAATCGAAGTGGTTGCGCTCGGCGATCTCTTCGCAGAGCGAGTCGCGCGCGCGAATGCTGGACTCGTGCAGGCTGGCATCCAAGAAGTCTCGGCGCAGTTTCTCTTCACTGGTTTCGACGCCTACAAGCGAGTCTGTGAAACAGATTGCGATGTGATCATCCTCGCAACGCCGCCAGGATTCCGCTCGATTCACTTCGCGGCGGCAGTGGAAGCGAAGAAGCACATTTTTACGGAGAAGCCAGTCGCAGTCGACGGACCAGGCGTGCGCCGTTTTCTCGCTGCTGCAGCCAAGAGTAAGGAACTCGGACTCAAGGTCGTGGCGGGCACGCAGCGTCGTCATGAGCAGTCCTACATCGAAGCGATGGAGCGCATTCATCGTGGCGACATCGGCAAGGTCGTCGCTGCGCGCTGCTACTGGAACATGGGAAGTCTGTGGAACGTTTCGCCCGAGGCGACGAAGACGGAGGTCGAAAATCAAGTGCGCAATTGGCTGTATCACTCCTGGCTCTCGGGCGATCACATTGTCGAGCAGCATGTGCATCAACTCGATGTCATGCAGTGGGTGATGCAAGCTGACCCTGTGCTGGTGCGCGGTGTTGGTGGTCGTCAATCACGCACAGACGCGAAGCTCTACGGTCACATCTTCGATCACTTCGGCTTGGAGTATGTCTATCCCGGAGATCGCTTTGTGCTCAGCATGTGTCGTCAACAAGATGGCACCGACGGCAAGGTCGAGGAAATCATTTCAGGAAGCGAAGGTATGGCCGAACTGAACTCTGGGGTTGCGAATCTGACTGGACCCAAGGCATGGAAGTTCAACGGCAAGCAGACCAACCCATACTTGCAAGAGCACGTCGATCTGCAGAACGCGATTCGCACGAGCAGTCCACTCAACGAAGGCGAGCAAGTCGCGAAGAGCACGCTCGTCGCCATCATGGGTCGCATGGCTGCGTACTCCGGCAAAGATGTGACGTGGGAGCAGGCGCTGACTTCAGACGAAGTGCTCATGCCTGAGGCAGTCGAGTTTGGTCCGCGACCAGAAGCACCCGTTGCGATTCCTGGCAAGGGCGCTTCGACGTGATTTGACGTTAGGCGCACAGGGATTGCGATCGAGACGCGAACGTTGCCGCAGAATTTTCGGCGCAGAAGCTGGAGTTTTGGCGGGATTTTTCGTTTGTGCCAGATACCTCGTTATGCTGCGCTAAGTCAATTGGTAGCAGCGTGGGCTGTGACTTTTTGAGGGAAGCATCGGACGCGCAGTCATGTAGCGAAACATCGGGAATGAAATCACAGGAGGAAATATGCGAATCGATCAATGGACGAGACCAGGGGACGGAGTGTGGTGGCGGATTGTGTGTGGTGTCATGGTGGGCGTGGCGAGCATGGCGGTCGGGTCGGGCTGTGGACCTGGATTGGTTCGACCGCCGGGCGAGTTCACACTTGGCACTGCAAGCGTTGTCGCAATCAGCGGGGAGCTAGAACTTCCCCCTGACCCATCGAACGAAAGTTTCGTCGACATGCGCGCCGTACTAAGAGCGGTTGCGAAAGACGCTCCGCAGCCGAATGATTGGATGACGACTTCCACCGCATCCGTCATCGAGCACATGTTCCCTCGATCGGATCCCGACGACCCTAACATGGTGCGTCCGCCGATGGGGATCTGCATCTATCTCCCAGGGATGATGGCGGGTGCGAGCCTTGACTTCGAACTCGGAGATGAAGGTTGGCTTGTGTACGAACTTCGCCCACCGTTGTTCGAGTTCGCAAAGGCGACGATCGATGTGACTGAAGGAATGGACCCTCATAAGCGAGGCGTCGTCCTTGGCTTCGTTGTCGATAGCGTGATTCAAATGGCAGCGGAGGTGACGGTGGTTTGGATTGACGCCCTCCGTCGTCGAGACGTCGCGCTTCGCGATGCGCCCGTTTTCGTCGTGAGTGAGAGCTTGGGCGTGATGAGTGCGGTTGGTTTGCTCGCGACGGGAAGAGTGCCGTTCGATGGCGCAGTCTTCATCGCGGGCGGTGGGTCCGGTCTCGATGTGTTGCGGACAACGATCCTTCCATTGACCATGCTTCGCGGACTTGAGAAGGATCCCGCGTTCATTGCTGGATACCACGAGGGTTGCCAGTTCGATCCATTGCACGCAGCAGCTGCGCTTCGTGGTTGTCCGATTGCAGTCCTGACGGCAGACTCGGACCTCGTCGTGCCTTCCGCAACCCAACAGATGTTGTGGGAGGCTCTCGGGCAGCCACCGCGCTATCTGTATGAGGGCGGGCATGAGTCACTCATGAAGAGTACGTGGTGGACGATCGATCCCATGTTGCGAGAGGTTGCGAAGAAGGTGAAGGAAGTTCACGCGTCGTCGCGCAAGATTGATGCGGCGGTACCGACGGTATCAGCAGAAAATCCTGATCCGATGGAAGGAGTCACTTCGAAGTAACTGCAACTCCCGCTGCGCTTTTTCCCGCAGAAAACCCGCTGGCCCATGCCCATTGGAAGTTGAAGCCGCCGATGCGTCCGTCGACATCGAGGATTTCTCCAGCGAGGTAGAGGCCGCGCTGCAACTTTGATTCCATCGTCGTGAGATCCACTTCATCAAGCGGCACGCCGCCAGCGGTTGCTTCTGCGTAGGTGAAGCCGCGATCGCCTGTGACAACGACGTGCATCGCGACGAGTGCGCGCACGAGTGCGAGTCGGCGTTCACGCGGGAGTTGCTGTAGCGTCGCGTTGGGATCGATCGCGCAAACCTCCAAGATCGCGCGCGCGAATCGTTCGGGAGCGAAGGGGCGCAAGACATTGAGTGCACTCACTCCTTTCGATGCGACGAACACGGCGTCGAGTGAATCTTCGCGATGCTGAGGAATCCAATTCACCTTGAGTAGCACGCTCGGATCGATGGTGCGTGCGTGCGTCCAATGTCGTGAGATATCCAGTGCAGCGGGGCCGGAGAGTCCGAAGTGCGTGGCGAGCAATGCGCCTTGCACGCTGATCGCGCCTTGCGGAGCGGGGAATTTGAAGGGCGCGCCGGAAGGAAGCACGAGCGACAATTCAACATCGAGTGCGAGACCGCTCAAAGCGAGAAGCCAGTGACCTGGCGCGAGAAGCAACGGTGCAAGCGCGGGGACAATTTGCGATGTCATCGAATGCCCGAACGTGCGCGCGAAGTTGTAGCCCGCGCCATCGGAGCCAGACTTCGGCAGCGCTTTGCCTCCACTCGCGAGCAGCAATCGGCGCGCGCTGACGTTCCCGCTCGCCGACTCCGCGATGAAGCACTGCGATGACGCATCCCAACTCACGCAGTCCACGCGATGCGGATGAAGGATTCGAACGCCAGCATCAGCGCACGCTTGCAAGAGTGCGTTGAGCACGGTGCGCGCTTGATCCGTCGTCGGAAAGAGTTTGCCTGTGTCTTCGCGTTTGAGTTCAACGCCGAGCGCTTCAAAGAACGCGACCACATCGCGCACGGGAAACTGCTGCAGGACTTTGCGAATCTGAGACGGCGTGGAACCCGCGTAATCGCGCTCGCTCACTTGAAAGTGCGTGACATTGCATCGACCACCACCAGCGACGAGGATCTTGGCGCCGAGCGTGCGCGCGCCGTCCAACATGAGCACCTTCGCGCCCGCACGACCTGCAGTGATCGCTGCCATCATTCCTGCAGCGCCTGCGCCGACGATGAGGAGATCCGCTGCGTCGTCGGCCGTTTGTGTCACGGCGTTGGACTCAACTTCGGTGTCTCCTGCAGCGTGCCATGCTGCGTGCGATCCGTTGCCTTCTCCGCGCGGTATTGCACATCAAACGCAGCACCTTCTGGCGCTTCGATAAGGAATCGTGTGAACAGGGTGCTCCGCGAAGGAACGCCGCGTTCGCAGTCAAGCACAGACGGCGTGTCGAGTTGCTCGGCGAAGTTGAGATCGAATCGTCCGTTCTTGAATCCACTCGCAACAACACGCGCGCCTTGGGGCACACGCACCTCGAGTCGGTCGGGCATGCCAATGTGTTTGTCCGCAGCACGCGCAGTCCGTGAAGGAATCAGCGCGTCGTTCATGATTTCAAGATCGAGCTGCCAGAGCGTCGGTCCAAGTCGCTTGATGACGGGGTCAGCAAAGCGCAGTCGCGGCATCTCGCCCGCATGATGCATCGTGAACGCAAAGTTGCGATGGCACTCTTCTTCGAGCATCCACGATGGTGGAATACGCGAGGCCCACTTGGTGTCGCCGCCCACGAGCACTTCGCCGTGGGTTGGATGCATCACCTTTGTGAATGGCATGTTCGTCGCATCGAAGCGCAACTTCTCATCGAACAATTGCGATTGTTTTCTCGATGCTCCTTGGCCATTCTGCATGATGCGTTTGTCAGTCCACAACTCATTCGTAAAACTCACGATGCCCAAACCCTCTGCAAGGTAGTTCACGAATCCACCACGCACTGGATAGAGGTCGGAGTGAATCACCATGGAGCGATATCCAGGAAGCAACTCTTCGCCCGTCTTCGCGATTGATTCATAAACTGCGCGATCTGCTGCCGGATAGTCGTCCTCGCGCGTTGCGGAACCCGGCCCGCGCAAGATCATGCCGCCCGCGTTGTGATATGCCTGTCCTGCTGCAATGTTGGGACGAGTGCGAATGAACGCACCTACCGCGCGCGATTCTGGATAGGAGAATGGCCAATCTCCCGCACCGTTCTGCACGTGTTCAGGATGCCAATCTGCAGGCCAATTGCGATTGAGGTCGTAGCCGCCAGAACCGTCTTCGTTCACAAGTCCATCGCCATCGTTGTCGATGCCTTCCATGCCCGCGCTCGACCAACCACCGCGAAGCACTGTTCCATCGGACTTCAACACGGGGGTGATGAACTCCATCTCGTTGGGGTTTTGCTCGCTCGGACGATACGCACCGGTGGGATCGCGTCGCCACATCTGCCCGACGGATCCATCGCCGTTGAGATCATCCGGTCCATCTTCATCGCACACGCCGTCGCGATCGTCATCGGTAGGCAATTGGCCAGTCCGCGCGGAATGTGATGTGTTGAGTTTATCGAACCAATTCTGTCGACCATCTGGATTCACACTCGGCACGAAGTAGAACACGCTGCGATCCACGAGTTGCGTGATCGCGTCGTTCTTCCCGTAGTGCTCGAGCAGGTACCACGCGGAATACAGCACGGTTTCTCCAGCCTGAACCTCGTTGCCGTGAATGTTGCCGTCGATGTACATCGCAGGCTTGTCGAGTTCGGCACCAGTGGAGCGTTGTTCGAGAATGCCGACGACGATCGGAAGACCGAGCGACGAGCGACCAATCTCAACGACCGTGAAGAGCGTTGGAAACGCCTTCTCGAGTTCATCCATCTCCGCGAGCATCGTCGTCCAATCGCGGAAGTGGTCGAAGCGCAGCGAGGTCTTTGCTTCGGGGCGTTGTTGAGGAACAGCGTGTGCCGTTTGTGCAGCAAGCAACGAGGCGAGTAAGAGTGTTGCGGTAAAGAATTTCATCGTGCGGCCTCCGTTGCAGCAGGAAACAGAATTTCACGTTCCATCCGAGGGAAGCCTGGCGCTTCGACACTGAGCACGCTGCGCTGGCCAGGCGTGCCGAGCACTGTGAAGGACAATTGCGCCGAGCCGCCCGCGCTGATGCGTTCAACGCGTTCGACTGGTTTTCCATTGAAAAACTGCGATGGCGGGATATTGATGCGCACGAGGATCGGTCCACGCGCGCGTGCCGTCGTATCCATCTTCGTCGTGGTGGGAAGTGCGCCCGTGTTTGTGAGCGAGAGGTTGATGCGAACCAACCCGTTCGATACGGGTGTCACCGTGAGTGATTCAATCTCGAGACGCGGTGCGAGTGCGAGGATCGCTTTCACGCCCTCGCCCTGTGCGAGCGCAATTGCTGCGGCATCGATCGCGCTTGGTTGCTCACGGAAGAACGGTCGCCAACCGCCGATCTCGACCACGCCGAGGTCGGGATGCACAAACTCTTTCCAAGCGATGAACCCGTTGCCACCGAACACGCGATCAGAATACTCAAGCCACGCTTGTTGCTCGGCATCACCTGTGGCAATGACAGCAGGCGCGTCTTCGGCGGGCTCCGGTGCATCAGGTCGAGCGAACGCGCTCGTTGTGACTGCCGCGATGCCTCGATGATCCGCCAACCACAGCACGAGTGATCCTGCGAGATCTCCGTGTGCGATGTCAATCGCCTTCTCACATTTCGACGCATCTTTCCACGCTTTCGCCATCTCCATGTACATCGCATGATCGTCCGCGTGATAGAGCAACGGGGTGTTGCCTGTCGCGTCCATGTCCTTCGAATCAGGAAATTCTGCGAGCGTGTCTGCAACACCGAAGATCACTGCCGACGCAATCTCCGGATGCGCGGCGACGAACTCCGCGAACGCAAGCGATTCCATTGCAGAGAGTGGATACGCGCCAGCATCCATTGCAAACTCCGGCCATCGGTGGGGGAAGTTGCGATTGAGGTCGGTTCCGCCGAGTGCATCTTCGCTGATGCGTCCATCGTGATCGGTGTCTCGTCCTTCGACAAAGAGTTCGTGGGTTGCGTGCTCGTGCTTTGCTGCGTCAGGAGTGCGCACGATGCGTGGATCCACCGTATCAACAAGGTGCGTTGACGTGCGCCCCGCACGCGTCTTCAATCGCATCATCGTGATGACTCCATCGCCATTCATGTCCTGCGGCGCGTCTTCATCGCTTACGCCATCGCGGTCATCGTCGACGGTTTGCACAGTGCTCGCAGTTGGCGTGCTCGTCACAAACGCGATTGCGCGTGCATCGGGATTGAGGACGGGAATCACGATCAGGCTCGCATGCTCAAGTGCGCCTTGGTCGCCTGCAAGCGCCGCTTCGGCGGCAGCGACAGCACATTGCGTGGAGAAGAGATGCACGCCGTCAATCCCTGCGACGACTAACAGTGCAGGGCGCCTCCCTGCGTTGGGTTTCGTGATCGTCCATGCGTCGATGGCAACGCCGCGCTCAGACTTTCCGATCGTCGACTTTGTCATCCAACCTGGATGATCCTCCGCAAGCTTTTCCATTCGCGCGAGCGTCATAGCATCCGATGGATAGGCTTGCGGCGCGGGAAGCGCAGCGGGAACTGGAGCAACAACGGCTTCTTGCGTAGCGCCACTCGTAGTGTTAGCGCTGAGAAAAAGTGCAGTGACGAGCAGACATGAAGTCAATCGCATAATGAATCCTTAAAGACCTTGTTCGACAGTGCTGTCTTTGATCATGTAGAGACCCACAAGCCAACCCTCGACGATGTAGGGGTCGACTTCAAAAAGTCCTTCGACGGTTCCATACGCCATCGCATGTTTTTGTGAGCGAGGCATCGGCGAAACGAGTTTCACTTCGACTGCGTCATAGGGCGTTGGTGGAACGCCGATGCAACATCCATCCCATTGGTTGAGCATCACGAGGCATTCCGAACTCGTCGGTGCAACAAGTGGAAACGCGAGATATCCAGCCACGCGAATGTACTTGCCGTGCAAGAGGAGAATGCGTTCAGGAAATCCGAAGTCGTTCAGCCGAGGCGTGTAGGTGTCGCCTGCACTCGCGAGAAACTCCCAACTCACGAGGTACGGATTGTCTGCTGTGCCATCGCCGGTGATCTTCCACACATCATCCGCGACGATTGCGCCGTCAGGGAGGCGTTCAAACTTCGACGGAATCACGCGCAACTTTCCTTCGGCGATCGCCGCAGGCTTTCCGATAGCGAGGTCATTCGCGGGAGTGCGAGGAGCGCTCGGATCGACTGCACTTGCGCCGTCTGTGTTTTCGGTCTCTAGAACTCGCGTCGCTGCGCGCTCGTCAACCGATGCGTTGAGTTCGTTCGCGAGTGCTTGCGACGGAGTTGCTGGAATCGTCACCTGCGTCGGGGTCACGATCGTTGGCTCCATCACGCTGTTCGCAGCTTCTTCAAGCAGTGCGTCTTCCGCTTCACGCGACGCCGCGTTGTCGCGCGTGGGCGCAGGGGAGTCAAACACCACAACGAGTGCACCAACGAGGAGAAGGAGAATGATGATCCAAACAAACTTCATAGGTACTTCATCGTGAATGGCTCAAAAACCCAGTACTCAACCGAGTGGCCGAAGTTGCGTTGAAACACTTGTGCGATAGGCCATCACTGCAGGAACCAATCCCGCGAGCGCACTCAATGCAACCGCGCCTGCTGCGACAATCACCGACGCGCGCGGATCGAAATCCGGCGCGATGATGAGGCCGAGGCTTTCGCGGAGCCACGCGGTTGCGATCGTGAGCGCGATCACGGACACCAGAATGCCCGCGACGCTACCGAGCAGTCCAATCACCGCAGCTTCGGTGAGCACGATCCCAAACACTCGACTCTGACTCGCACCAAGTACGCGCAGCACCGCGATTTGTCGGCGTCGTTGCGCCATCGAGTTCACCATCGAGAGCAGAATCGCAACCGCGCTTGAGAAGAGCGTCACGATCGCGAGTGCGATGAAGATGCCATCGACATTCGCGACGATGTTGAAGAGCTTGTCGATCTGATCAGCAGGCTGTGCAACCGTGATGGATGTATCGCGTCGCAGCGTGTCGAACACTTGCTGCAGTGCGCTCGACACATTCGAGCCGCTGCGAGTCGGAAGTCGCAGCAGCATACCTGTCACTTTACGATCGTCTTCAAGGAGATCCGCAGCCGTGACTTTGCCTTCGAGTCCCTCGCGCTCGCGTCGGTCATGCGCGTGGAGAATCCAAGAACTCTCGAGTGAAACGAACAACGCGCGATCGTGCGGCGAACCCGTGGGCTTAAGAATGCCGACCACTTCAAACTCGTACTCGCGGTGCACGTGACCATGCTCCTCGCCCTCGCCACCTTCCCGTGATGCGCCAGAGCCATGCGTGAGCACAAGTTTCGCGCCCATGCGAAGTCCAGTCTCGCGCGCGCACGCAGCGCCGAGCACGACCTGCATATTGCCGTCGAAGAACTTGCCCGACGCAGGAGCCCACGGCTCACCGACAACAGGTTCAAATTTCGTGAAAAACTCAGGCGTTGTCGCGAGGACTGGAAACCCGCGATAGCTGTCGCCGAGTTGCGTCTCGACCATGAAGTCCCACGGAAAGAGTCGTCGAATCTCCGATACCTTCGCCTGACTCAATGGCGCGCGAGGTGGATTCGCATAGAACAGTCCGTTGAGCACCGCGACGAGTGGGCTCTGATCTGCACTCACGAGCAGATGCGCGTTGCCGCTGCCGCGTTCAAACGCCGCTTTGCCTGCACTCCGCAGCGAAAGAATCGTGAGCAGCAATCCAGCGCTCGTCGCAACCAGTAACGCCGTCACGATGGTCGAGAAGAGTCGCACGCGAAGGCTACGCAGGACGATTGTGAAATCTGTCATCGTGCGCCTCCTGCTGTTGCGAGCGATTGAAGCTTTTCGACGCGAGCGAAGAGTGGAACGAGTGATGGATCATGGCTCACCACCAACAACGCCGCGCCTTCGACTCTGCAATGCTCTCGGAGTAACTCCATGGCGATCTTCGCATTCTCAGGATCAAGGCTTGCCGTCGGCTCATCCGCAAGCACGAGTGCTGGCTTGCACACCAATGCGCGTGCAATCGCGACGCGCTGCTGCTGACCGACGGAGAGTTCTTCCACGCGAGTGTTGGGCTTGTCGATGCCGAGCGCAGCAAGCAGCGAAATGCCGCGAGCGTGCCATTCGCTCTTTGGAAGTGTGCTGAACATAAGCGCGACCATGAGATTCTCCAGCGCGGAGAATCCTTGGAGTAAGTTGAATGTTTGAAAGACGAATCCAAGTTTGGCGCCGCGCAGCAAGTCGCGGTTGGTCGATCGTGCGAAGAGATCGATGTCATCAAGTTTGACTGTTCCCTGTTGCGGCTCTAGAAGTCCGGCAACGAGTTGAAGAAACGTACTCTTGCCTCCACCGGATCGACCGACAAGTAAACATTCACTTGCTCGCGCGAGCTCGAAGTGCTTGATCGTGAGTTGGAATGGAACCTCGCGTCCATCGGACGGATACGCGAACGCGAGGTCTCGGATAGAGAGCGCGCTTTGAGCGCTTGCAGCAGGGGCCATGGGGTGCGCATGGTAAGGCTCTTGCCTCCGATGCGCGCGCAACCGCAACGGTAGAATCTTGCAATCGCGAGGCAATGCGTTTAGAGCATTCGCGAACCAAAGGAGTGCATGGCATGTCTCAAACGACGACGAATCACGAGGAACGAACACTCTCGCCTTGGAATGGTTGGTTGGTGTTTCCCTTTCACACGTTGCTGCTGCTGATCGCGATCGTGATGCTTGTTGACGCGATATTGAATAATGGTGCCCCGCCGAATGTGGGTGGAATTGTGGTGGCAATCATCGGCATCTTCGTCTGGCTCGCAATCTGGCTTGGCTACTTCGTTGTAGGTCCAGGCGATAGCCGCGCGATTCTCTTCTTCGGAAAATACAAGGGCACCGTTCGACGTGTGGGCTTTCATTGGGTGAAGCCATTCTCGAGTAAGCGCAAGGTCAGCCTTCGTGTGCGCACCTTTGAAACTGGAAGTTCAGTCGGAAGTGACGTGACGAACCCCTCAACCGGTCAGTTGGTGTCGAAGGGCGCGCGTACCCGTGGTCATCCGATCAAGGTGAATGATCGCGATGGAAACCCGATTGAGATTGCTGCAGTTGTGGTGTGGCAAGTCGTTGACACTGCGCAAGCACTCTTCAACGTCGACGACTACGCGTGCTTCGTCGAAGTGCAAGCGGAAAGCGCGCTGCGAAATCTCGCGAGTCAATTTCATTACGACGCGCCTGATGATCACGAGACACCAAGTCTGCGCGGCAGCACCGATCTCATCGGCGCCAAGTTGCGCGATGAACTGCATCAACGACTCGCACAAGCCGGCGTGGAAGTGATGGAGGCTCGCATCAGCAGCCTCGCGTATGCACCAGAAATTGCGGCAGTGATGCTCCGTCGGCAACAAGCAACGGCGGTTGTCGCAGCGCGCACCAAGATTGTCGAAGGCGCGGTGGGTATGGTCGAGATGGCATTAGTGCAACTCGAAGCGCGCAACATTGCGAAGTTCAGCGATGCCGATCGCGTGCGCATGGTCTCCAATCTTCTCGTCGTCCTCTGCGGTGAAACCAACGCGCAGCCAGTCGTGCAAACAGGGCATTCCTAAATCATGCAATTCTTTCGAGCAAACTCGCGTCAACGCACAACATGGGTAAGCCTGTGCGCATCGACGCTTCTGCTGTCGTGTCAATCGCCACCGATCTCCGCGCCGCTTGCGCAAGACGGCTTTCATCCAGTCTTCGACCCCCAAACGCTCGCCGGCATCTCGCATGAAGATGGCCGCGCGCCCGAGGGATGGATTGCTGATGACAACCAACTCAAACACGTTGGCGGCGATCCTCTGCACGCGAGTGTGGGGAACAAGGATTTCGAACTGACATGTCAGTGGAAGTCCGACGGCGCAACGAATCCACGCATCAACGTCGTCGTCGGTTCCGACGCGCATGCACGCACCGAAGCACTTCGCACAGGACGCATGCTCAACTACAGCGAGCAACTCCCCAACGCGCCGCAACCACGCGCCGCAGGATCATGGAACGAAGTGCGCATTCAAGTTGTCGGCGGCAACGTCACGATGTGGCTGAACGGAACACAGAGCGCATCACCCGCGCCGCTTCCCGATGGCGAAAAACATCTCCGCTTCGAAGGCGGCTCCGATCCAGTGTGGTTTCAGAATGTACTGATGCGCGAGGTTGCTGGTGATGATGGGCTGCCAGCGACGACGAAGTGATGTGCGCATCACGCGGTTCAGGCGCGCCCCGAAAATGACAACAGGCGGACACGGGTGTGTCCGCCTGTCATCTGGATCGGCCCTCTAACAAGTTCCCTAACTCTGACATTTCACCTTGCATTCGAATCCCGGCGCTTGTGTGTCTCTCCTCACGCCATGCGTGGTGGTTTTCGAATGCGCTGTGAAATTCTCTCCCCTCCGAAAAACTGTCTGAAGCACTGGTGTGTTGCAGCGTGCGTGCGCTGATCACTCCCACTGATCGCGAGATTCTGGTCGTTCTTCGTCGTTGCGTAGTCGCTTCTCTGAATCGCGTGCGCTGGCTTCGAGCATGCGACGGAGGTAAGCGTTTTCGCGTCGTGTTGCTTCGAGATCGAACACGAGGTACTTCACGCTGAGGCGCAGGTAATCGAGCCCTTCTTGAAGTTCGCCGACTGACTGCTGCACTTGCGCGCGGCGAGCAGTGGTGGTGTCTGTGGTTTCAGTCGTTGCTCGCTCAGCACCCGGAAGGTCTCGGATGCGATCAAGGATTTGGTTCATCTTCTCTTGGAATGTCATCTCGTCCATGGCGTTGACTCCTTTACATCTTCTGTTGTTCTAACTCCCCGCAATGCTGCGGACAGAACAATAGATACCCCCGATTCGGGGCAAGGGAAGCGCCTTGCAAGGAGTTCATGCGTCAGGGGTCGTTTGAAGGTAGGTCTGTGCGGGCACTGCGATGTACGCCGCCTGCGGAGCAAGTGCAGAGACGCGATTACGCCTTTATCGCCCCAAATCGCTGCAGCATTTTGCGCGCGGCAGGGGGCGCTTGCGCAGCGATCGCATCAATGGAGATCGCATTCTTGCGCGCTTCGTGGAGCAGTTTCCCCAGTTGCGCATCGCGATCCATCACGAAGAGTTTGAAGTGGCCTTCGAGATCAGTTCGCGTGAATTGTGACAGCGGATCATCAAGACCACTGCGCGCAACAGCCCAATCCATCAGGCTCGAACCAGTTGCGGCGAATCGATAGAGGCCAAGCAAATGCTGAAGCCTTCGCTCAAGCGGAATGAATGGATCGGTTGCTTCGGGTGGAAGTTCTGCCATCGCGGCTTCAGGCTTCTTTGTCGAGATCGCGCCGAGCCATCCGCCATCCGCGCTGTGATTACGCGCAGCAAAGGTGTGATCCGCTGCCGCAGTACCGCCGATGACTTCGAGATCTGCCGCACTTCGCAAGAGCGTTTTCAACCCGCCGTTTGGAAAACGAACCCACACGCGTTGATCAGTAATGCCTGCGCGGGTGAGATTCTCCACGCGGGTGACGGTGCCAATACCCCACTCAGGGCGTTGACGATGGCGAAGTTGCATGCCTTGAATAATCATGGCTTGCGAAGGGAGACTGGCGGAATCGTTGCTGTGCGCAACCGTATGTGGCAACATCGTGTCAGCTCTCGAAAGAGAGTTCCCGGAAAGTGCTTACTCGAATCGTCTCTGCGCGCTTGGTGTGCAAGTTGCGCGGAGGAATCCTCACCGTTGACGACCAAGGCGAGGAGTGATCGCGTGATAGTGTACATCGCATGTCGACTGGGCGTATCGCATTTCTTGGAGATATCAACGGCGCACCTGGTCGTATGGTTTTGGAGCAACAACTTCCAACGCTTCGCGAGCGGTACGGACCACTGCGCATCGTCGCGAATGCTGAGAATGCGCGCAATGGATCGGGTTTGACGCCTGATTTGTACGAGACCTTCCGAAAGTTCGGCATCGATGCAATGACGCTCGGTGATCACGTCTATCGCGATGCGCGGATTGTTCCGATCCTCGAAGATCCCACGAAACCCATCGGTCGTCCTGCGAATCTCTCGGCCCGAGCGCAAGGGAAACGCATCGTTCGCATCCCTGCAAGCGAAGGCTTCGCGCGCGATTTGTATGTGTTCACGCTGCTCGGACGCGTGTTGATGCCGAGCATTCTTGCGAATGACCCGTTTGCGTGCGCGGATGAAATGCTGGCAGCGATTCCTGAGCGAAATCCGTTGGTGCTTGTCGAAGCGCACATGGAAGCAACGAGCGAGAAAGGCGCGCTTGCACGCTACCTCGACGGGCGTGTTGCTGCAGTGCTCGGTACGCACACGCATGTTCCGACGGCTGATGCGCGCGTGCTGCGAGGTGGAACTGCGTTCATCACCGATGTCGGAATGACAGGTCCGCACGACAGCGTCATTGGTCGCAAGGCGGAACAAGTGCTTCGTCATTTCACGAGCAGCATGCATGTTCCGTTCGAAATGGGAAGCGGCGGCGAAGCACTACAAGGCGCTGTTGTAGAAGTGAGTCTCGACACGGGTCTTGCAGTGAGCATCGAACGCATCGACATTCCCGCAGACTATTCGCGCGCACCGTTTCGTACGCTGCATTCACGCTGAGTGGCCGAAGCCACCACCGCCTGGCGTCGAGACGGTGAACACGCTTCCTGCGTCGAGATTGAGTGCGTGTACTCCGCCGGTGAGCATCGAACACGCGCCATCACGAGTTGTGCATTCTTCCGTGCCTGCACATCCATCGAGCCCACCGTGTTTTCCCTGCGGCGATTGCGTGCGCATCGAACCGAAGAAACTCAATTCCACCGGCGCGAGAAACTCGTAGCTTCGAACGATGCCGTCGCCACCGCGATGCAGTCCAGCACCACCAGAGTTCGCACGCACCGCATGGCGCCGAATCACGACTGGCGCGCGCCGTTCAAGCACATCGATATCTGTGAGCCGCGTGTTCGACATATGTACATGCACCGCGTCCGCGCCGCGATGTGTTGCTCCCGCGCCCGCGCCGCCGCCGATTGTTTCGTACACGCCGAATGTAGGCGAGCCGAAAAGCACGTTGTTCATCGTCGTTTGACTCTGCGCGCTGAGTGCAAGCGCATCGATCATCGCCGCGACAACCTGCTGACTCGTCTCGACATTGCCAGCAACCACTGGTGGGCACAGCGCGGGATCGCTTGAAAACGGCGGGTTCAGCACGCCTTCAGGCACGCACAAGTCCACCGCGCGCAACAGTCCTTCGTTCATCGGCACGGGTTCATCGACGAACAACCGCAGCGCGTAAAGCACGGCGGCACGCGTCACGCACAGCGGAGCGTTGAAGTTACGCGGGTGGACGGCACCCGAACCGTTGAAGTCGATGCGCAAGCGACCGTCAGGCAGCGTGCCGAGCGCGAGTGCGATGGGCGTTCCATCATCAAGTTGATGCGACACGCGGCGCGGGGTGTGAAAGGGCGGAATGTCGGATCGAGCGATCGCGCGCGCGAGTCGTTTGTGCGACGAGACGAGTTCTGCTTCCGCGCGCGTTGCGAAACCCTCGCGACCGAGTTCGATTGCGAGCGCAGCGATGTTGCGCGCGCCGTAAGCAAGCGCTGCAAATTGCGCGCTGAGATCTGCGAGGTTCTCTTCAGGGAGACGCGAGGGATACGGCGCAGTCGTGAGCAGTTCGCGTGTATGCGCTTCGTCAAACACACCGCGAGTGATTGCTTTGTAGGGCGCGAAGACGACGCCTTCTTCCGCAAGGCATGTTGCATCCGGTGGGAATGAACCAGGACGCGTGCCACCGAGTTCTGCGTGATGCGCGCGCACGGCAACAAACGCGATGCGAGTTCCTTCGAGATACACAGGTGCGATTGTGGTGAGATCGGGAAGATGCGAGCCACCGAAGGCTGGGTGATTGGTGACTGCAACATCGCCCTCATCGAGTGTCAGCACACGCATGACTTCGCGCACACACACGCCGAGCGCACCGAGATGCACAGGCAGATGCGGCGCATTTTGAATCAGCGTGCCATTTACATCGAGCACCGCGCACGAGAAATCAAGTCGATCGCGAATGTTCGGGCTCAGCGCGGTGCGTTCGAGCATCTCGCCCATGCCGAGTGCGATGGCTTCAAGTCGAGCGGCGAAGAGTTCGCCTTCTGCGGCACTTGCGCGGGAAGGTGGACGCGACGCGCGGGTAGCAACAAGGTCGCCACTCGCGTGCACGATTGCGCTCCAGCCTTCGTCGAGTGCGACGGTGTCACCGAGGTCGGTCACGAGGAGCGGGCCGTGAAGTTGCGTTGCGGGCGCGAGCGAGTTGCGATCGATGATGTGCTCGGGGTGTTCGCGGCGGTTGCTTCGTGGTGCATCGACCGATCCACTCGTCCATGCAGTATCGATGGACACGCGGATTGCGACGCTCTCGATTTCAATCGGCCGTTGCGGTGCGTCATAGCCATAGCGACGCTTGAACGCATCGAGAAACGAATCACGCATGCACGCGAGCGACGCGAACGGCACTTCGAGCGAACTCTCTTGACCGCGAAGTCGAAGCGACACGATCGCCGCATCGCAGATGCACGCACCGTCATCACTTGAAAGGAGCGCCGCTGTCGCATCAGTCCGCGCGCGTGCAACACCGTCCGCGAGTTGCTGCATATGTGCTTCATCGAGCGCGCACAACATCGACACCGTCGCAAACTGCGCACGATGTGCTTGCGCGACGCCGATGGCGCACAGGAATCCCGCATGCTTGGGGAACACGATGCGCTGCATGTGCAATCGATCTGCGATGGCGCAGGCATGCTGTCCTCCCGCACCGCCAAACGCGATGAGCGTGTGCGTGGAAGGATCGTGCGCATCACGCACGGCAAGCCGTTCGATGGCGAGTGCCATGCGTGCGTTGGCGATGTCGAGAAACGCACGAAGCGTTTGTTCGCGCACTTCAGGTGTTGCCGATGCGCTAAGGATTTCCGTGAGCGCACGCGCACTCGCGTCAACATCGAGTGCGAGACTTCCAATGTTCGATGGAATGCGACCGAGCAGAAGATTGACATCCGTGAGCGTGAGCGGTCCACCGCGCTGCATCGCTGCAGCTCCCGGCCACGCGCCCGCGCTCTCGGGACCCACGCGGCGTTCACGATCACGCAGCGTGCAGATTGATCCACCCCCAGCTGCGACAGTGTCAATCGCAACCGATGGCGCAGCGACGCACGCACGCCCGACGCGAGATTCTTGTCGAAGCGCAACGCGCCCGTGCTCAATGCGCACAACATCGGTGCTCGTACCACCCATATCGAAGCCGAGTGCGTGATCGAGTCCATGCCGTGCAGCGACTGCGAGCATTGCATTCGCGCCGCCAGCAGGTCCACTGAGTAATGTGTCGCGCGCGAGAAATGTTGCAGCGCGCTGGAGGACACCCGCGCTCGTGAATATCTCAACGCGATCTTGCGAAACGCTGTCGCTCGCACGATCGACAAATCGCCGCATGGTGTCGTGAATCGTTGCGTGCACGACAGCAGTTTCCGTGCGCGTCAGCAACCGTCCATGCTGCGCGAGGTCGCTTGCAGCAATCGCGCGAAATCCAGCGCCCTCAAGCATTGCGCACAATTCTTGCTCGCGCTTATGTTCGAGTGCGTGTGCGAGGCTCACGACGATGATCTCTGCGCCAGCGCTTCGAAGTTCCGCTGCGCTGCGCAGAAGTTCGTCGCGCGAAACACGCAGCGTGGAGCGATCGGTTGCGAGCGACCCATGCACGCGACTTACACGGCGTTCAGGAATCGCACGCACGAGCGTCGACAGCGGAACGCGAGGTTTCGGAACCCGAGCGAAGAGATCATCGCGCGTTTGATCCGCGATCGCGAGTAGGCCATCGAGTCCATCCGAGACAAGCACACCAACTCGCGCGCCACGACCTTCAAGCAGCGCGTTCGTGCCGCGCGTGGTGGAGAGGCGCAACGCGAGAGCCGGAAGCGGCGCGCCGGGCGCAGTGTCGGTGAGAATGCGAACACCAAGCGCTGGTGCGTCGAGTCCACCCACATGTGGTGGAGCGAATCGCACAGCGACGGGCGTTGCCAACGGCTCGCGGGGAGGCTGCGCGAGCTTCACGCAATCGTCTACGTAGTCGACGACAATCCCGATGTCGACATTTGAAACGCTGAGCATCATGCCGACGAAGTACCGCGGGTGCATCGCCATTCCGTACTGCGTGGTGATCGAGAGTTCTGCGCCAGTTTGCGCGACGCACATTCCGGTGAGCGATCCATCGGAGGGCAGTTTGAGCCGCCGCTCATTGCCAGCAGGGTCCCACGCAACGAAGTCTGTGAACGTGCCGCCCGTATCGAGAGCGACGCGCCAGCCGTGCGTTGAGGATGGGTCTTGCACTTGTGCTTGCACTGTCGACTATTCTGCACGGATGCGCGCCCTCCGTGTTGCTGTTCTTCCACTTGCATTGTTGAGTTGCGTGCCGCTTGCATGCGACGGTTCTCAGAATGCACCAATTGTTCCTGTCGTCGTCGCTCCCGCGCCGCCTGTCGCTGTACCCGTGGCCGCTCCAGTTCCTGCGAAGCCAATGGGCCCGATGCATTCTGTCGTCTTGAAGGATCTTGACGGCAAAGACGTTGCGTTGGCGCAATAC
>QWPV01000046.1 GCA_003671055.1 Planctomycetota bacterium | reverse complement strand
ACTGGGAGAAGCATTTCGAGTTGTCGTTCGATCCTGACACCGCGCGCGCCTATCACGATGAAGATCTCGACGTCGACACGGACTTCTGCGCGATGTGCGGACACGATTGGTGCAGCGTGCGCATCTCGAAGGAAATCCAAGAGTTCGCGAGCGGCAAAGAAGAGGAGTACCAGCGCGGCAAACCTGTGAAGAGCGCGGCACTCACGGAAGAGCAGCAAGAAATCCTCGCCAAGCGCGGCGTGTTGAGTCCTGATGAGATTCACAAGCTCGCATCAAAGACGAAGAAGGCAGTGGGTGCGGATCTCGGTGAGAAGGCGTCATGCCACTCTGATTACGTTGATCCAGACACAGCGCAAGCGGTGCAGGAAACGAAGGTGAGTAAGCTGGTGCAAGTGAATCTTGCGCCAGTGTTCAACATTGCGAGTGACGACCGGGTGGTTTGATCGAAGGCAGGATTTGGAGAGAGCGCATGAGTCGCGTATCGTGTGCGCATGCGTCCTTGGATCTCTCGCGCTCGCCGCGCGTTTCCTTTCGCGCTCAGCGGCGCCGCGATGACCATGTTTATGGCGAGTGGATTGCCTTTGCTGCTCGCGATGCGTGGGATCGGGCCAGGCGCGCAGACGTTCTCATACTGGAAGAGCGAGTACGACTCGAGTCTCGAACCGCCAGCGCAGGGTTATGCATTCATCGAAGTGAATCGCGGATTTCTTGCCGATACCTATCTAGTCAATCGCGCCGGCAGGTTGGGCGAATCATTGGATCGGTGGCCCACAGGTGGATTGCGCGAGAGGGACTCCGAGTCGACGCGCGTGCATCATCCGCCGCATTCGGTGATCACTGAGGCACCACTCGCAGAGGTGGACGACTTCTACTCCATCGGAACGACGCTCACGGGCTGGCCCTTTCGCGCGTTCGCGAGCGAGTCTTGGCACCGCTTGAAGAACGGAGGAGCAAGCGCCCTTCCTGAGTTTCGATGTGCAACGCACCTCGGTGTTGTGGATGGGCGTGACCTTCTCATTCCGCACCGACCACTTGTCGCGGGCATCGTCGCTGATCTTGCATTCTGGACGAGTGCGTCGTGGGCAGCAGTTGCGTTTCCACTCGCGCTCCGTCGACGCAAGCGCGAGAAGTACGGGAAATGCGTTGATTGCGGCCACGCGCTCGATCCGCACGCGGTGACGCGATTGCCGCGCTGCCCAGAGTGCGGCATCTCACTTCCGCATGATCCACTCGGTTTCGTGCGCAGTCCAGAGATGCACTTTCAGAACGCGTATGTGTGGTTCATCTTCATCTCGAGCCTCGACATCATGCTCACATGGAAGATCCTCGACATGAATGGTGTCGAAGTAAACCCAGTTGCCGCACTGATCATCAACGATTGGGGCATGCAAGGCGCAGTTGCCTTCAAGTTCGCGCTCGTGATGTGGGTCATCGTGATGTGCGAATTGCTCGCGCGCCTTCGACGGAGTGCTGGCAGATTCCTCGCAATCGCCGCGATCATCATCAGCGCACTGCCGGTGGTATGGTCGCTCGCGCTCCTGACGCTGCACACGTTTATGCCGTCGGTGTTTGAGTAGCCGTCACCATCGCGTTAACGCTTCATCGCGCGTTCGATCGCGTCTACGGATTTCGGAATCGCTTCAGTGAGATTGACGCCGCCCGCTTTCTTGGTCACAAGAATGTCGTCTTCGATGCGAACACCGAAGTTCTCGCTCGGCAAGTAGATGCCAGGCTCGATCGTGATGACCGCGCCTTCTGGAATCGGGCCATCCGGCGTGATGTCGTGCACTTCGAGTCCGAGGTGATGGCCGGTTCCATGGAAGAACGCATCGGCATAGCCAGCCTTCGAGATGACATCGCGTGCGGCCTTATCAATTGCAGCAAATGTCACGCCCGCTTTCGTGGCAGCAATCGCTGCGAGTTGGGCTTTGAGCACGATGTCGTAGATCTCGCGCTGCCGCTTCGTGAATCTGCCGTTGACAGGAAATGTGCGCGAAACATCACACGCATACCCCATGAAGTCCGCGCCGGAATCGATGAGGATGAGATCGCCATCAGCGAGAGGCGCGTGGTTGCCGTGATAGTGGAGGACGGTGGCGTTGAATCCACCTCCCGCAATCGTGTGGTACGCAGCGCGGCGTGAGCCATTCGATCGATAGCCGTGTTCGAGCATCTCTTGCACATCGAATTCAGTCTGTCCAACTTTGAGCCCCTTCAACACTGCGCTGTATCCCGTGGCAGTGATATCTGCAGCGCACTGCATGAGTTTGGCTTCCGCCTTCGACTTCGATGCGCGCATCACCGCGAGCATCTGCGACTGATCGATGATGCTCGAACCAGGAATGCGCTCCGCAGACTTACGGAAGACCTCGAGATCGGGCGAGACAGCAGACGTATGCGCAGCGAGCGAATGCAACAGTGCGAAACGCTTCGTGCGCTTGGTTGCCTCGAGAAGGAATCGCGCGAACGCGGTGGTGCGCATCACGGTCTTCACGCCGTACTGCTCCTTCAGCGCGGTGGAAATCTCCATGCGGAAGCCATCCCACTTCTCAAGCTCTGGGTTCAGCGGCTTCAGAAAGAGAATGACCTTGCGATCATCCATTGGATGGAGCGGATCGAAGAGGAGTATCGCGCCCGCTTCGTTCGTGATCCCTGTGAGGTACTCGAAGTTCGCGCCCGCACGGAACTCACCGTGGATGCTCGCATCCGCCTCGCCTGCGAAAACAAGCCCAACAGCGTCTTTGAGTTGCTTCAGCACTCGCGCGCGTCGGCTTGCGTATTCATCTCGTGTGATAGAAAGCGAATCACTCATGCCTAGAGCGTAGCGCATGAGTGATTCGTGATCCTTCAGAAGATTTGCGGAGAACGCTTAGTGGTGCTCGCGCACAGGCAGCGTTCCCGGAGGCGCTTCAGGCACTCCAACGCCGAGCTTGCGGCGTATCGAATAGAACATGTAGAAGAAACTCGGCACGACGAGTTGATCCATGATGGTGGAGCCGAGCATGCCGCCGAGCACCGTGATGCCGATGGAGTGGCGTGCTTGTGCGCCAGCACCTGTCGCGACCACGAGCGGAAGAATGCCGAGGATGAACGCGAAGCTCGTCATCATGATGGGGCGCAGGCGAAGCCGTGATGCCTCGCTTGCTGCATCCATGACGGACTCCCCTGTGTCGGCGCGTTCCTTCGCAAACTCGACAATGAGAATTGCATTCTTCGCCGCGAGTCCGACAAGCATGACCAAGCCGATTTGTGCATAGACATCGAGTGGACGCCCCGCGATGTGGAGCGCGAGAAGCGCACCGAGCACAGCAAATGACACCGCCAGCAAGACGTTGAACGGCAACAGCCAACTTTCGTAGAGCGCAGCGAGCAGAAGGAAGATCGCGATGATCGCCATGCCGAACACCAGAGGCGCAAGGCTTCCTGCTTCGATCTCTTGGAACGTTGTGCCTGTCCACTCGTAGGTGAATCCTTCAGGCAGTGATGCGTCTGCAACGCGGTCGATGGCGCGAATGGAGTCGCCAGAGCCGTAGCCTGCGGCGGTTTGCCCATTCACCTGCACCGTGTTGTAGAGGTTGTAGTGCGTTGCGTTGTCGGTGCCCGTCTTGATCGAAGGCTTTGCGAACGACGCGAAGGGGACTTGCTCGCCCTTTGAGTTGCGCACGCGAAGGTCCATGATTTCCGCAACACGCATACGTGTTGGCGCATCAGCTTGCACCATCACGTTGTAGACCTGACCGAAATCGTTGTAGTTGTTGATGAACGACTGTCCGAAGCTTTGTCCGAGTGTGCTGAACACATCATCGATCGAGAGACCGAGCGCATACAGACGCGTGCGATCGATTTCGAGATTCACCATCGGCACGGAATCAGAGAACGGACTCGTCAGGCCAGAAAGTGATGGTTCCTTCGTCGCTTCAGCCAAGAATGCTTGGGATACTGCCGCGAGTTCTTCGAAGCTCTGTCCTTCGAGGGCTTCAACCTGCAATTGCCATCCGCCAACGTTGCCGAGGCCAGGAATAGGCGGCGGCGGAAGTGGCATCACGAGCGCATCGGGGATCGAGCGCATCTTCGGCACGGCGCGTAGCAAGATCGCTCTGACGTTTCCGGTAAACACATCACGCTGATCCCAATCCTTCAGCACAACGATGAGCAAGCCCGTGTTGGTTTGCAGCGCGCTCGTGAGGAAGTTGAGCCCGTTGATCTGAATGACATCGGTGACGTTTTCGTCTTCTCGCGCCATCGCCTGAAGTTGATTCGAGATCTCCTGTGTGCGCAAGAGATTCGACGCTGGTGGAAGTTGGAAGACGACGAAGTAGTAGCCTTGATCTTCGTTGGGAATGAACGCGGTCGGCGTGATTCGGAGGTAGTGCGTGACACCGAAGCATCCGAGGATGAACACGGCAACCATGCCGTACCAGTGCTTGCACAGCCAACGGACGAGCAATGCGTAATGCGACGACACGAAATCGAAGCCACGATTGAAGAGCACGAACGGCAAGAACTTCGTGGGCTTCTCTTTGCGAAGGAACACGCCGCAGAGTGCGGGCGAAAGCGTCAAAGAATTCACCGCGCTGAACGCAACCGAGAACGCAATAGTGAGTGCGAACTGGTTGTAGAGTTGTCCGGTGATGCCGGGCATCAGTGCGGCGGGGATAAACACTGCGAGCAACACGGCACTAGTCGCAACAATCGGACCGCCGACTTGCTTCATCGCCATTTCAGCTGCGAGTTTCGGATCTTCAATGCCACCTTCAAGTTGCCGGTAAACATTTTCGACAACGATGATCGAGTCATCGACGACCAAGCCGATCGCGAGTACGAGTCCGAGCAGCGTGAGCGTGTTGATGGAGAATCCGAAGACCGCCATCATCGCGAACGTGCCGACGATCGACACTGGAATCGCGATCATCGGAATGAGCGTGGCGCGGAAGGACTGCAAGAACACGTAGATCGTGATGAGGACCAGGATGCCGGCTTCGATGAGGGTCTTGATGAGATCATCAAGCGACGCCTTCACAAACTTCGTCGTGTCGTAGGCGATCTTGTACTCAAGGTCGGGCGGGAACTGCGCCTTGAGTCGCTCCATCGCGAGCTTGGTCTTGTCCACAACATCAAACGCGTTGGCGGTGGGCAGTTGATACAGCGCGATAGTCGCCGTTGCGCCCGCGTTGAGCGTGGAAGAACTTGAGTACTGGTAGCTGCCGAGGTCAACGCGTCCGATGTCCTTGATGCGCAAGATCGCACCGTTAGCCTCCGTGCGGATGATGATGTCTGCGAACTCATCCGTCTTCGTCAGGCGACCCTTCGCTTGAATCGAGAGCGTCGTGGATGGGTGTCCCACCGAAGGCTCGCCACCGACTGCACCGAGGGACGCTTGATTGTTCTGCGCGCGAACGGCCTTGAGCACATCGTCGGGCGTGAGATTTAGCTGCGTGAGTTTTTCAGGGTTGAGCCAGATACGCATCGCGTACTGTTCGAGACCGAAAATCGTGGTATTTCCCACGCCATCCACGCGTGAGAGCACGGGCTCGATGGTGATGTTCGCGTAGTTGGAGAGGAACGAACTGTCGTAGGTATTGTTCGGCGAATACAAGCTCACGACCGCGGTCATGTTGCTCGACTGCTTCGCAATGTTGACACCGACGCGCTGCACTGCATCGGGGAGCTGCGGCATCGCCTGATTCACGCGCGTGAGCACGTCGACCGCGGCGATGTCGAGGTTGTAGCCAATTTCAAACGTGATCGTGATTGTCGACACGCCTGCGCTCGTCGAGGTCGATGACATGTACAACATGCCTTCGACGCCGTTGATCTGTTGCTCGAGCGGCAGCGTGACAACTTGTGCAACAGTGCTCGCATCTGCGCCGTTGTAAGTCGCCGTGACCTGCACCGTCGGCGGCACGATGTTTGGGTACTGCGCAATCGGAAGAATGACAGCACAGATGATGCCGCTCAAGGTCATCACGAGTGCGATGACAGTGGCGAAGATGGGTCGGTCAATGAAGAAGCGGAAAGACATCGTGCAATCAGCCCTTTCCGCCGGTTGATGCTGCAGGCGCAGGTGTTGCTGGTTTCGCAGGTGAGGTTGGAGCTGTTGCTCCCATGTCTCGCACCTTCATGCCTGCACGAAGTTTGCCGACACCCTCAGAGACAATCTTCGTTCCGGGCGCAACGCCGCTCTTGATGACGAGGACGTCTTCGTACATCGACTGTGCGTCGACCGCAACGCTCTCCACAGTTTCATCGTCCTTCACAACCCACACGAAGAGCTCTGTTTGTCGCGCGAATACTGCGGTGCGGGGAATGACGACCGCATTGGTTTGCGTGCCGAGTTGCACGGTGACAGTTGCATACGCGCCAGGTCGGAAGACACCCGTCACGTTTGGAAACTCAACACGCATGAGAATCGTGTCGCTCGTGCCGCTGATTTGGTTGTTCACCATCACGAGTCGACCCTCGACATGCGGCGAGTCCACACCAAGCGTGAGCGGAAGACCAGGCGCCGGCACATTCGACGCGCCAGTGAGTGTCACGATCGCAGGAAGATCGCCAACCTTCTGGTTTGCGAGAATGGTCGGAAGGAAATTCGCGCTCGGACTGAAGCTCGCCCACATCGGATCCATCTGGACGACGGTGTTGAGCAACTGCTTTGATGCATCACCGACGAGTGAACCTGGGAAGTAGCTTGATGCACCCATGATGCCATCGAGTGGACTTTCAACTACGCACCACTCAAGATTGAGTTTCGCATTCTCGATGGTTGCGTTCGCGCTCAATGCACTTCCTTGCGCGAGCGCGATGTTTCCATTCGCTTGCTCGACACTTGCATTTGCCGCAGCGAGGTTCTCAGTGATTTGATCCCAGCTCTCTTTGCTGACCGCGCCGGAAGCGACGAGACCCTTGTTGCGGTCGTAGGTCGCTTGCGCGTAGACCTTTTGAGCAACCGCGGCATCGAGTTGTCCGCGCGACACTGTAAGTTGCGCATTCGCTTGCGCGGCCTGCGCGTTCGCGGCATCAAGTTGAATCTTGTATTGCGCGGGATCAATGTTGTAGAGGAGTTGACCCTTTTTGACGTGCGCGCCATCAGGCGTGTCTTGCGAGAGAAGCCAGCCACTCACGCGTGCATTGATGTCGACCATCTGCGGCGACGTGATGGTCGCTGGAAAGTCATGCGTCATCGGAATGTCGCGCGTGGCGACAATCGCGGTACTCACCGCGGGCGGCAGTGGCGCGGGCATCGCTGCCTTCGGCTTCTCGCAAGCAGCGAGTGTGGCAATGGAACCGCAAAGCGCGGTGTAGGTGAGAATCGTCATTGGTTCGTTCTTCATCATCATTCCTTACTTCCTGACTCAGCCTTTGCCACTGGACTTATGGAGGCGCCACTTGTAGGCGCACTCGCGATCGCCGTCTTCGCATCAGTCTTCGCACTGTCTTGCGTGGGTACTGCGTCGCCCCATCCGCCGCCGAGAGATTTGTAGAGTTCCACGATCGACTGCGCTGCAAGCCCTTGTGCTTGCGCTTGCGAGTCCTGAGCACTCAAGAGATTGTTCTGCACGTCGAGAAGATTCTCGAGTGTTGTCGTGCCCGATTGATATTGCATCGCTGCGAGTCGTTCGGTTTCGGACGCGCTCGCGACCGCCCTCACGTATCGCGCATTCGATTCACGAGCGAACGCGAGTGCTGCAATGGAAGTGTCGACTTCCGCGATCGCTCTGATCAGCGTTCCGCGCCACGAGTTGAACGCGAGTTCCGCTTGCGCCTTCGCACCAATGATCTCCGAAGAAATCTTCCACCCTGTGAAGAGCGGCAGCGAGAGCGAGGGACCGAAGGAATACGCTTTGTTCGACCAATCGCCCAGCCCGTTGAACTCGGTTGCGGAGATGGAGAAATCGCCACTGAGCGAGAGGGCGGGATAGTTCAACGCTTCCGCAGCGCCAATCATCGCAACCCGCGCGTCGTAGTGCAGCGCGGCCGCGCGCAGATCTGGTCGTCGCTCAAGCAGCGACGCAGGTAGGCCAACATTCACGACGTCGGGACCAGTTGGAATCGGTGCCGCAGCGCCGAGAATCGCCGTGATTTCCGTTGTATTTGTGGCGCACAGCACCGCGAGTTGACCAGTGGACTGCGCAAGCGCATCGCGGAGTGATGGAACCTGTGCAGTCTTGAGATCGAGGTTCGTCTCCGCTTGGCTCACGGAGAGCATCGTGGTCGTACCGGCATCAAACTTCTGTTGCGTGAGCGCGAGTGTCTGTTCAAGATTTCGAATCGACGCGTTTAATGCATCAAGGCGAGCTTGCAGTGTGCGAACTTGCAAGTACACCGTCGCCACTTGCGCGCGCACCGACACCATCGCGCTGCGTAGATCATCGACGCTCGCCTCAAGATCTGAGGTGGAGGAGGCAACCATGCTGGCGATGCGGCCCCACAGATCGATTTCCCACGAGGGCATCGAGAGACCGTAACTCCATTGGTCGTATGGATCGACATCCACACCGAGTGCGCCGAGTTGTGAGAAGTTTTGCTGCACACGCGCGTAACCAGCTCCCGCAGCGAGCGTCGGCCACAACTCCGACTCGCTCACGCCGAGGCTCGCTTGCTTGATGCGAATACGCGAAAACGATTCAGCAATGCTCGTGTTGAGAAGGTCGGCTTTGAGAATCAGCGCATCAAGTGTTGGATCGTTGAACCGCTTCCACCAGAGTTCAACATCCACCACATCCGTCACATCAGTTGCGCTCGCGGCAGTTGCATCGGCAGCGACTTCAGCAACCGTCATCACAGGAGGCGCGAATGTCGCAGTCGTCGCGACGCCGCCATCAGGCGATTGCAACGGTGTCGAATCGGGCCCAACCCTGCAACTCGCAGCAATAGCAAGCACGAAGATCGAACCCACAGTGGTCGCAACAGGAGCCCGGCATCGGCTCCACAACGAAGTTTCAATTGTCACCCTGAGCATTGGATGTGGACTATACCGAATTCACCACATTTCAATACGATTTCTCTGCGTCGAGAAGGAGCCGTATCAAGCAGTCGGTCACACATCAAGTTGGCGCAGCGATGCAGCGAGCAGCGTGCGCAAGGTGATGAAATGCGCGGGCAGTTCGGCGAGAACGGCAGCAGCAAATTCTGCGCGGTAGATGTGGATAATTTGATTTCGCGTTCGAACGAGTCGAAGGAGTTCTTCTTCGTCGCTGATGAATCCCAGCTTGAATGCCGCGCGGAAAGCAGAAGCGGGGCTGTCTGCTCGAACGCCTTCTCCCTCGGCGATCGATTGTCACAGTTTCCAAGACACTTCGAAGGCGAGGCTGAAATGCAGGATCGCCGAATCCGCTGCAAAGGGCTCGACTGAGCGTTGCAATCGTTCATCGAGCGCAGCCAAAATTCTTGCGAGATCAGTAGCGAGGCGTTTCGCTCGTTCGCGATCTGTCATTGGTTGTTCAGCCATTGCGCTGTCGCCCGGTTGCAAACGACCCGAAGACGAAGAGTTCTGCGCCGAGCGGTCGTACGTCATCTGCGAGCGCGTTCAGCGCGTCCCACGCTGCGGGGGCAAAGAACGTCGGGCATGGATTCACGCCATCGACCTCGCGGGCGCGCGTTCGGCTTCTTCGATGAGTCGGGTGGCGTAGGTGTTCATTGCGTCGCGCAGTTGCGCAAAGCTTTCGAGCACGTAAAGAATTGGCTGATAGTGGTCGATTTCGAAACTGGTGTTGCACACTGTTTCGAGATCGAAGGGTCGGCGTTCCACTTCATTGCTTGTCAATGCATGGACAGACTCGCCTGGGCTTGAGATGAGCCCTGATCCGTACAACTTGATTTCGCCGTCTTCGCGAATGAGGCCGAATTCCACAGTGAACCAGAACAATCGCGCGAGGCGTTCGGTGTGTGCGGGGTCATTCGTGAGGAGGGCAGCTTTGCCGTAGGTCTGCAAGAAATCTGCGAACACTGGATCTGCGTGCAGCGGCACGTGACCGAAGATGTCGTGGAAGATGTCTGGCTCGGGGAGGTAGTGCAGCGATTCCTTCGGTCGAATGACGACCGTTGTGGGGAACTCGCGTCGCGCGAGACACGCGAAGAATGTTTTTGCGGGCAAGTAGCCAGGCACCGCGCGGCTCTGCCAGCCCGTCAACTTCTGGAGGAAGTGATTGACGCTCTTTGTGCCTTCGAGATATGGAATGTGATCGCGCACAAGATTGATCGATCGTGCGCCGGACAAGTACACGCTCGATGCGTGCACTGCGAGGTACGCCATCTGCTGATCGTAAAGCGTGCGCCACGACTGTTGATTTTCTTCGGTGTACCCGTCGTAACGCTGCGCGATGTACACCTTGGTGATGTCGTCGAAGCCAGGCTCGCCGAAATGATTCGCGTACTCCTGAGCGGCGTGACCCTCAGGTCCGTCGATCATCGCGCTGTTGAGACTGCCCGCATATTTTTTGTCACCTTCGGTCATCGCCATAATGAACGATCTTACCTTGCTCCGAGGGAGAATCCACGACGGCGCAACTCTTCGCGGAGATCCGCCTCATTTTCAAGCAAATCCTCGCTCGGGATGCGGATGACATCGAATGCGCGGCGCACATCAAAGCCATACGCGTCGACGCCCACAAGGACGGGCTCGTCGATTTCCATTCCCGCATGCTCAGCGCAGAATCGTCGAAGCGAGACCTTGTCCGCATTCACTTCGCGTAGCACTTTGCTCGAACATTCCGCGAGAGGATTCGCGAGCATCAGCGCGTCGCCGTCGAGGAACAATCCAGCAAAGCGCGCTGCATCGATCGAGATGCGCGCCCAACGAACATCTGGCGGTTCGCCGTGGTAGATCTGCCAACGATCACAGAGGAGCGCGTCATCGCCTTTCGGTTGAAACTCCTCGAGTGATACTTCGAGATGCAAACCACTTTCGTTTTCGTCAGGGAGATAGAGCGTCGTATCAAAGGACTGCAGCATCGCGCTCATGACAGAGGCAACAAGTTTTCCATCGGGTTGCACGACGATCTTGATTGGACGGAACTCACTCTCGAAGCGGATTGTTCCGCAGAGGTTCGCGTGAAGAAACGCGATGGCGTCGTCAATGGTGGGCACGTCTTGCACAGGGAGATCCTAGTGTGATGAAAGCCAGAGTTGGGACTGTAATTCCGCTTGTCGGAGGAACATTTCCCAACCGCCGACCGTTCGCGCGCCACGCGATTTCGCGAGTTTGAGCAGGGGCGTTTCTCGCGGCGCGTAGACGGTGTCGAAGACCACCGAGTCGGAGTCAAAGTGCACGGTGTCTGGAATCGCGATGCCATCAGGATCAGGTCCGCCATCCATCCCGAGCGGCGTTGCGTTGACGAATGCGTCGAAACGCTCGCACTCCATCGTGTTACATTCAAACGCATCTTCTCGCATCGCGTGCACCGCGCGTCCATCTTGCGAAAGAGCCTCCGCAAGCGCAACAGCTTTCTCATGCGTCCGATTCATAATCACGACGCGCGCGCCTTCAAGCGCGAGACCGCCCGCGATCGCGCGCGCGACGCCACCAGCGCCAAACACAGCAATGCGTTTGTTTCGCACTGCGCCATGCAGTGCATCAGCGAGGACGCCGCACCCTGCAGGAACATCTGTGTTTGTCGCAAAAAGCGAGCCATCGGAGGCCACGACAAGTGTGTTTGCTGCACCTACCCACGCGCTTGTCCCGTCCACAACACCGCCACGCTCCAACACGAAACGTACGAGGTGCTCCTTGTGTGGAAGCGTGACGCTCGCTCCTCGGAAGGAAAGCGACTTGTCATCGAGCAACATCGACAGCGCCGCTTTGAAACTCTCCCAATCGCCGCGCACAAGCAACGGAAGGAGAACGCCGTTATGCGAGTGTTCAGCAAAGCGAGTGTTGTGAAACTCCGGTGACTTCGAGTGCGCGATGGGGTGCCCGATTACGCCGTAGACCTTCGTCGTGCGCGAGATCGCATCGAAGCGGTAGAGCGATTTCAATTGCGCAATCGTCGGTTGCCCTGGCGCACTTTCAAGTCCAGCGCCTTCTGATGCGAAGGTGAGGAAGGCGTCGAACTTCGGCGCGAGCACACGGGTAGCGAGTCCTTCTTCACCCATGCAAAGTATGACTGAGGGCTTCACGCGTAGCGCGAGTATCTCAAACACATCGTGACAATCACGAACCGTGCGCGCGCGCCACGCAATCTTTGCGATCGCGCATCGATCATCGTCAGCCATGCGCGCATAGAGACGTGCGACATTCGCAGGCGGTCCTTGGAAATCATGCGCGCTGAAGAGCAGTGATGCGCCGCCCTCTCGCACGAGCGGAACGCGACCAAGTTTCTCCACGATCGCGAATTCAACATCCACAAAGCGCGGCGGAATCTGCAGCGACGCGATTTCACCGAGCAAATGGAAGAGTGGCTCGGGCTCAAGTTCGCAATGACCGCCTTCACGCACCGTGCGCGCGGTGACGAGCGATGGCAGCACGCTGTCGCGGATGAGCAGCGCAATGCAATCAAGCGCAGCTTCGTATTCGCCCTCAGAGTCGAAGGGTTGTGCGAAAAGTGCATCAATACGCCATTCCACCATGCCTGCGCCGCACTCCGCAACGCGTGCGCAGCGAGCGAGCAGCGAGGGAACTTCCTCGGGTGCATGAACTGGAATGGGAACGCAGATCAACGTCATCGTGGCATCCACTCAGCGCGGCGTATGCGGTGCACTGCTCATCGCACGAGGAATCATCTGGCTCGTCAGTGCATACGGAAGAAGTTTGCACATGAGCGCGATGAGTTTGTTGGTGAGGCCAGGAACAACGACAGCGCGATTTTCTTCCACGCCACGCATGCCTGCATCGACCACCGTGCGTGAGTCTTGCCAGAGATACTTCGGCAACTTATTCATCGCTTCGCGGCAGCCGAGTGTGTCGTGAAACTCAGTGCGCGTGAATCCTGGACAGAGTGCGGTGCAATGGACGCCAGTTGCGAGGAGGTCCAAGCGCAGCGCGCGACTCGCACCTGTCATCATCGCTTTCACAGGTCCGTACAAACTCCCCGGAGGTTCAGGCGTGAGCGATGCGAGACTCGACACATTGAGGATGCGACCGTGTCCTCGCTTCACCATCAAGGGAAGCATCAAGTGCGTGAGATGCAACCACGACCCACACATGACTTGCAAGAAATCCGCGTGCGACGACCACGACGCATCAAGAAAACGGCCGCGCGTGCCGTATCCCGCGTTGTTCACGAGGTAGCTGACTTCAAGACCAGAGCCTTCAACGATGGAGTGAATCTCGCGCGGCGCGGTGGTCACTGCAAGGTCCATTGCGATCACCATCGCTCGCGCGGAAAATCGAGTAGCGACCTCTCGCTTGAGTGCGATGAGACGATCTTCGCGACGCGCAACAACAACAAGGTCGTAGCCACGCGCAGCTAACGCAAGTGCAAAATCACGGCCAATTCCGCTCGAAGCGCCAGTGACAAGCGCGATCGGACGCGGCACAGGGTCAATCTGCTCTTGAGGCGTGACGTTTCTGGCATCGTTCTGCATGAGGGGGGATTGTGTACCACGGTTCGTTGGCGCGCGTGTTTCGATCAAGCACTTGTGCGAAAGTGAACGGAAGTTAGTGGCAACAGCCTATTCACCCCTCACACTAATGGTGTCCCCGGAAGTCCAACGATGAACTCAAAACTGCACGCTGGGCTCTCGCGCCGATTTGTTGCCTTCGCATCTGCAATTCTTGCCGCTTGCGTTGTAGTCCCAGCAGCGCTCGCCGCAGAAGGCAAGTCGCAATTGCAAACAGAAGAAGCGTGGTGGATTCTTCTTGCGCCGAAGGATGTTTTACGGCGCGGGATTCAGTTGTCGGACACGCCGCTGACGACTCGCGCTCTTGATCGCCGCGCGCTTCGCTCCTCACAAGCCACGCTTCTTTCTGCAGCAGACCTTCCGATCACGCAATCTCGCATCGATGCGCTCAAAGGAACTGGCGCCGAACTGCGCACGACGAGTCGATGGTTGAATCTTGCGAGCGTGCAAGTGACGAGTGCTGAGTTGAAGTTGATTGCGAAACTTCCCTTCGTGCGCGGCATGTTTCCAGTACGCCACTCGCAGCGCCTGAGCGTGATTGATTTTGCGCAAGCCGAAATTGGCGGCGTCGCTGGGAGTGGCGCGATGAGCGATCCACAACTCGCGCAGATTGGCGTCGACGAATTGCACGCGCGTGGTTTTCACGGCGCGGGCATGGTGGTGGGAATCCTCGACACGGGCTTTGAGCGAAGCCACATTGGATTCGCGTCAATAGAACATCCGCTCGACGTGATCGCGGAGTGGGACTTCGTGAAGAACGATGGCAACACCGCAATGCAAGCGGGCGATGATTCGAGTCAACACTGGCATGGCAGCGCGATCCTCGGCACGCTCGCGTCCTATCTTCCCGGCGTGCTGCTCGGAAGCGCATACGAAGCGAAGTTTGTGCTCGCGAAGACCGAGGATGTTTCGAGCGAAACTCCCATCGAAGAGGATTACTACGTTGCAGGGATGGAGTTCATCGAAGCGCACGGTGCGGACATCGCGACGAGTTCACTCGGCTACATCGATTGGTACACGCCTGAGCAACTCAACGGTGTCACGTGCGTGACTTCTCGTGCGGTGAATGTCGCGACGTCTCTCGGCATGATCTGCTTGACCGCCGCGGGAAACCAAGGAAACGACTCCGATCCTTCGACGAATCACCTCTTGGCGCCAGCCGATGCATTGCAAGTGATCTCTTGTGGCGCTGTCGACATCACGGGCGCCGCGACGTGGTTTACGAGTGATGGTCCGAGCGCGGACGGCCGCGTGAAGCCCGAAGTTCTCGCGTGTGGATTGGGTGTGTACTCCATCGATCCCAATGATCCAGCAGGATTCATTTCGGTCAGCGGCACAAGCCTTTCGACGCCACTCGTCGCGGGCGCAGTGACATTGATCTTGCAAGCACGACCTTCCTACAGCGTGATGTCCATGCGAAGTGCGCTCACGAGTACCGCTTCAGACGCGATCTTGAATGGAACATTTGATCCGATGTACATCCGAGGCTTCGGCATAATGGATGCACTCGCCGCGGCGTCGATCGATCGCGCGGTGGAAGATCTCAATCTCGATGGAAGCGTTGGCGCAGCAGATCTCGCGTCACTCTTGAATTCATGGGGAGCGTGTAGCGGTTTGTGTCCTGCTGATTTCAACGGCGATGATGTTGTCGGCGCAGCAGATCTTGCAGCGTTGCTCAATGCATGGAACTAATAGCCCGCTGATTTTCAAACGCAGCATCGATATCGCGGGAGAGTGTCAGTGTGTTGTCAAAACGCGAAGGACGCGAACACGCCGAGGAACGGTTGCGCATCGACATCACTTGAGGTGAGCCCGTTTCCATTTTGGTCGTAGAGATTGAACTCGCTGCCGATGCGCACGCCTCCGAGAAGATCGATGCGCGCATTCTTGGTTGCGAAGAATGTTCCGCGAATCCAGATCGGAAGCCCTTGGTCTTGCCCGACGCCGTTGGGATTTGTCGCATCATCATCGAGACGGAAGCGATCCAATTCCCAGCGACCGCCGAAAGAGAGTTCGAACTTCTCATTCATGCGCCAGACGATTTCGAGTCCGTTCGAGGTGGGGTATGCAGAAGGTCCCGCGACATTCGTCACGCGAAGCGCGTCGGAGATTTTCCAGTTGACGATGAGCAGTGGAATCACAAGTGCGTTGTCTTCGATCTGACTTGCACCGAGCACGCCGAGTCCGAGCGTGAGATCTTTGTTGAAGGAGTAACTCGCGCCAATCGCACCGCCGCCCGTTGTGCTGTTCCATGCGTCGGCGTTGCTCTCGCCGCTGAAGTCGACGAACACGCGACCGAATGCATTCCAACGTTCATTGATTTTCACATCGAGCGCAGGGCTAATCATCAGCGAAGTAACGGCGCCCCACGGTTCAACGCCTGGCGCAGGATCAAGCGGCGTCGCGCCTGAAAAGTTGTACCACGCGCCTGTGTAGTTGAATCCGAGTCCCCAATTCGCGTCTTCGTTGAGATCGCCTCCGAATTTGTAAGAGGCGTACAAACGATTCTCACTCACTGTTCCCGTTGTGCCAGAGCCGAAGGATGCGTCGAAGAAGTGCACGTATCCGCCGCTCAAGTTTGACGCGATGGTGGATTCAGGCGCGTTGGTTTCGGCTGGGGCTGGAGCGGCTGTGACGCCGACTTCTTGTCCGTACGCGCACAGCGTTGAAGTTGCGAGGACAGACACGGCGGTGAAGAGTTGGAGTTTCATGATGGAGTGAGTCCTTGCGAATCAGGCGCGCGCGTCGGTGACGAGCGTGTCAACAATATTTTGAATAATCTCGTCGGTCGTGCGACCTTCGGCTTCTGCTTCGAAATTCAGCAGAATGCGATGGCGGAGCGCAGGGAGTGCGTGGGCTTTGATGTCGTCGAAGCTCACTGCACTGCGTTCCCCGAGCAACGCGCTCACTTTCGCCGCGAGCACAAGTGTCTGCGCCGCGCGCGGACTTGCACCGAAGCGCAAGAACTGATTCGCCATCGGTGTCGCGAATTGTCCTTGTGGATGCGTCGCGAGCACGAGTCGCACTGCGTAATCCTGCACATGCGGCGCGATGACGACTTGCCGCACAAGTTTCTGGTACGCGATGATTCCCGCAGCGTCGAGCACGCGTGAGAGTTGAGGCTCTGTACCAGTCGTCGTGCGATCGAGGATCGCGGAGAGTTCGTTGCGGTTGGAGTAGCCGACGATGAGTTTGAAGAAGAAGCGATCGAGCTGGGCTTCAGGTAGCGGATACGTACCTTCTTGCTCAATCGGATTCTGCGTCGCCATCACGAAGAACGGTCGCTCGAGTTGATGGCTCACGCCACCGACTGTCACGCTGCGCTCTTGCATCGCTTCGAGCAACGAGGACTGCGTCTTCGGTGTTGCGCGATTGATTTCATCAGCAAGCACGATCTGCGCAAAGATCGGTCCCTTGCGAAACTGAAAGTCGCGACCGTGTTCCGTTTCGACAACGATCGTCGTGCCCGTGACATCTGCGGGCATCAAGTCTGGCGTGAACTGCACGCGACTGAACTTGAGATCAAGCGCTTGCGAGAGTGAGCGAATGAGCAGGGTCTTCCCAAGGCCTGGCACGCCTTCAAGCAGACAGTGCCCGCCAGCGAAGAGACACGTGAGCACACCGTCGACGATTTGCTCGTGGCCGACGATTGCCTTTGCGATTTCCACACGCGTTCGAGCATAGTCCGCTCGGAATGCTTTCGCTTGAACTTCGATCTCGGTCATAACTTGGAATACTACCGAAGCATTGCGCATCGCGCGTATCCTCAATGCATGGTTGCGAATGCTTCGTCAAGGATTCGTGTGTTGCTGCGTCGATCGTTCAAGGGCGTGATTGCTCTCGCGCTGCTGTTGAGCGTGGTCGGTGTGTGGCTTTGGTTCAACCCGCACACGCTGTATCGCGTCATCACGATCGCGGGTCATTGGAATGCGGGGCTTTCCGAGCGAAGCGTCGAAATCCAAGGACATCGCTGGCGAGTGCTTGATTCCGATCCAGACACAACCGCGCCCGAGTCGATGCGAACCGTGCTGGCGCTGCACGGTTTGGGAACGAGCGCGGAGGCGATGCTTTCCATAGCGTCGATGGTTCCGGAAAACGCGCGCGTCCTCATTCCAGATTTGCCAGGTTTCGGTGAGCACGCAACGCACGGCACCGTGGTGCACAATGCGGCTTTCTACCTCGAAGCGATCCACGACTTTCAAGTGCACGAGAAACTCGGCCGCGTGGATGTGGTCGGCACATCGATGGGCGGCGCACTCGCCGTTGCGTATGCGGTGCGCTATCCAACACTCGTGCGATCACTCGTGCTGCTTTCGCCAGCAGGCGTGACTGCGCCCAAGCAAAACGATTTCATGCGCCGCGTCGTCGCGGGCGAAATTCCACTCGACATCAAAGACGAATCGAGTCTGCGCGAAGTGCTCCGACTCAATTTCGTGCATCAGCCACCGATGCCGCCACCGATCCGCGCAGCCTTTATCGAGCGCGCAATCGAACGCCGCGAGGCATATCTCAGAATCGTCGAGGACATGCGTCCGCTTCTCACTACCGGGCTCGAACAACTGCTCCCTTCACTGTCGACGCCAACACTCGTGCTCTACGGCGCAAACGACCAACTCACAGATCCTTCGATGATTGAAGTGTTCCGCCGCGATGTCCCCAACATCCAGTCCGCGATCATCTCCGATGCTGGCCACGTCCTCAGTTACGACGCACCAGCGAAAGTCGCCGACGCAATGCGCGCCTTCTATCGCTCGATCAACTGACGTTACTTCTCCAACCGTTGCGCAAGGCAACGCGCGATGCGTTCGACGGACAGTGGCGCGCAGCCTTCGGCTTTGTTGTTGACGACGATCCAAGCGCCGAGTCCTGCTTGGAGTGCGGCGGTTGCGAGGAGTGCGAGGTCGTCGCGGCTTGTGTCGTCGGTTTCTGCGAGTTTGTCGAAGGGGGCGTAGAGATCTTTGGCTTCGGCGTAGGCGTGATTGCCTCGCAACATCCAGCGCATTACAAGTGGTCGCGTGGGATCGAGCGCGAGTGCTTGTGATTGTTCGGTGAGCGATGGCGTCGATGGATGCACGGTGAGACACGGCACGGCGCGATGTGTGGCGAGCACTTCGCCCAACTCTGTGCTGACGAGGTTTCGATCGCGCACTTCAACGGCGTAGAACGCACCTTCATTTGCGTCGAGTGTGGGGAGTGCTCCGAGGAATTTGCTGAGTCGGTCGATGAACGCACGCCGTGCGCGCTCGTTGCTGTAGTTTGTGGGTGTGAATTGAAACAGCAGCGGCCCGCCCTTTGCGCCGAGCCCTTCAACGGCGGGAAGAATGCAGTCGATGGTTGCGATGCGAGGATCGAGAACGGCGCTCGGCGTGTTCGCGCCGCGTGCGCTGAACGAATCATCATCTATCACGCCGCGCCACATCTTCGTGAGGAAGCGAAAGCCTGTGGGGACTTGCGCAGCCAATCGCGCGAACTCTTCGCGCGCCACTGGTCGGTAGTAAGTTTTGTCGATGCCGACAGTGCGAAAGAGCGGGTGGTTCGAATACGCGCGCAAGCCATCGCGTGCGAGTGTCGCTTCGCTTGCGTGTGCGTTCCACACGATGCCGCGCCAACCTGGGAAACTCCAGCTTGATGTTCCTAAGTGCAGCGTGCTCGGCAACTGTGCTGCGAGCGGTGACAGTGTGAGCGCGGTGCTCGCGAGTGAGGGCTTCGTGCCGCGCGGTGGCATGACACCACGCGCATCTTCCAGCGCATTCTCTGGATCATCACCAAAGAGACTCGGTGTGCCTGTGGGCATGCATCAACTCTTCACTTGGAGTTTGTCGAGCACTTTGTCGACAAGGCCATACTCAAGCATCTGCGGCGCGGAGAGCCACAGGTTGCGCTCGCAATCTTCCGCGATGCGTTCCTTCGTTTGACCTGTGACTTCGGCGTAGATCGCGTAGATCTGATCGCGCAAGCGAAGAATGTGTCGCGCTTCGATTTCGAGATCGGTTGCTTGACCTTCAAGCACACCACTCAGCAGCGGTTGGTGCATGAGGTTCTCTGCGTTGGGGAGCGCGTAACGCTTGCCCTTCGTACCAGCACACGCGATCACGGAACCCATGCTCGCAGCTTGACCAATCACATAGGTTGCGACATCACACGGCACGAAGCGCATCGTGTCGACGATGCCGAGGCCTGCGGTGACGCTGCCGCCTGGACTGTTCACATAGATCGAGATGTCTGCCTTTGGATCTTCGTTCGCGAGGAAGAGCAACTGCGCGACGACGAGATTCGCCATGCCGTCACCCACCGGACCGGTGATGAACACGATGCGATCATTGAGGAGGCGAGAAAAAATGTCGTAAGCGCGTTCGCCGCGGCCGGTCTTCTCAATGACGATTGGAATGATGCTCATCGCGTAGTCCTTCGGTCTATGGGTTCAGTCTTGATCTAAGGTGTCGTTAGTTAGGAATCTGTCATCGAGTCTGCGGGCGAGTCTTTCGTCGAACGCTTGCCCAGCGGCACACGCTCGATGACAGAATCGATAAGTCCGTACTCGAGCATTTCATCAGCATTCAGCCAGCGGTCGCGGTCACAGTCTTCGGTGATCTGCGCGAGTGTCTTCGATGTCATTTCAGCGTAGAGGAGGTTGCATCGTTCTTCGAGTGCGAGCATGTGACGCACTTCGATTTCGAGATCCGTCGCTTGGCCTTCGATCACACCACCGATGCGACCTTGATGCATCATGTGCCACGAATTGCGCGTCGCGAATCGTCGACCCTTCGTGCCGCAGCACGCGATCATGCTCGACATACTCGGCGCGCAGCCCACCACATACGTCGCAACAGGGCAGGGAATCGCGCGCATCGTGTCGATGATCGCAAGCCCGTCCGTCACGCTGCCGCCCACGCCGTTGACATAGATCGCGACTTCCGCTTCTGGATCTTCGCTCGCGAGGTAGAGCAGTTGCGCGCAAATCGACGTCGCCATTTCCTCTTCGATCTCGCCTGAGCAAATCACAATGCGATCCCGCAGCAGTCGCGACCAGATGTCGAACTCGCGTTCAGTTCGTCCCGAGCTGTCAATGACATACGGGACGAGGAGTGGTGGATCGGATTCTTCGCTCACGAGTAGAGAGGGGGTTCTGGATTGGGCAATTATGCGTGCAATGGTCAAACGCGTTTGTCAGCGCTTGGTCTTATCAGGGAAGGTGCAGAGCTCATCGACGAGTCCGTACGCCTTCGCTTCAGCAGCAGTGAAGTACTTGTCGCGCTCGCCATCTTTGGCGACCGAATCGACATCGCGTCCGCAATGTTGGGCGAGGATTTCATTGAGCGTGCGCTTCGACTTCAGAATCTGTTCCGCTTGAATCTGGATATCCGTGGTCTGTCCAGTCACGCCACCGTAGGGCTGATGGATCATCACCTTCGCGTGCGGCAGAATGTGTCGCTTGCCGGCTTGTCCTGCAGCGAGGAGTACGGCGCCGCCCGAGTATGCGCGACCGATGCAGTAGGTCGCAACTTCACTTGAGATGAATTGCATCGTGTCGTAGATCGCGAGCGTGTCATCCACCGCGCCACCAGGACTGTTGATGTAGAAGTTGATGTCCTGACCCTTCTTGTGATTCTCAAGATAGAGCATCTGCATGAGCACTCGCGCAGCAGAGGCGTGGTTGATCTCTCCAATAAGGAAGATCACGCGATTCTCAAGCATCAACTCATCAAGACCCATCTCACGCGTTCGCTGATAGGAACTGTTGGCGACAGTGTCGCGCTGCAAGTGCGGAGGAAGGGCGGAAGGCATTTGCACTGACGATGGGTCGTTGAAAGTTCGCATCGGTGAGAAACCGTTCTGTCGTTCGAGTCTTGAGAAGTGGTCAGGGGGAACTGGTGGGTCGGATGATAGGCGCAGCCTTCTTCGGCAAGAAAAGGGCTCAGCCCGACAGCAATAAACCCAATCCGTGTGAGAAAATTTTGCGAGAGCGACGGCTTGCGGAGGCTACGGACCAAAAGTCCATGGAACATCGCCAGTTTGTGCTCGTCGAGGCGCTCGCGTCGCATCGAGATCGTTGAGATTGTGCGCATCATCGTCCGCGCGAGGAGACGCTTTGATCGTGAGCGCAATTTCACTGCCGTGTTCGTCACTGCGCAAGAGTTGCGCGCTTCCGCCATGACGCTCGGCAATCTTGCGAGTCACGGCGAGTCCGAGACCAGTGCCTCGTTGACCCTTCGTCGAATGGAAGGGTTCGAAGAGTCGAGCACGAAGCGCAGCGGGAATACCTCGACCATTGTCGAGCACCGTGATTTCCACAGCGTCTTCATCCACGACGTAGCGCGTGCGAATCGTGACAACGCCGACCTTCTCCGACACCGCTTCGATCGCATTCACCGCAAGATTCGTCACCGCTTGATAGATCGCACTCATATCCGCGTGTGCTGGCGGCAACGCTTCATCGAGTGCAACCAGCAATCGAATGCGTTTGCGTGCGGCTGCTGCACTGAGCAGTTCGCGCACTTCTGTCACAAGTGCATTGAGATCAATCATCTCAGGCTCAAGTGGACGCTCTTTCGCCCATGCGAGCATGTTGAGCACGAGTGACTGAATGCGATCGAGGTTGCGCTGCAGAATGGGCCAGCCTTCGCGCGCATGCCCAATTTCCCCGCGAGAAAGCGACATCTCCACAGCGTCCGCACCGCTTCGAAGTCCTTGCAGAATGTTCTTGATCGCGTGCGAGAGCGTCGCCATCGATTCGCCGAGTGCAGCGAGCCGACCATCCATGCCGCCCGTGGTCGCACGCGCAGCGAGACCGAGTCCAACGAGTTGCGCAGCAAGCGCGAGTAGTGCGAGTGTGGATGGATTCGAAATGCGCGCATCACCGCATGCAACAAGCACAGCCGCCGGAGTTTGATCATTCGTAGCAACAAGCGGAATCGCAACCGCATGCTGCGCGAGAAGAGCTTCGCCTGTGGCAATCGCGTCTTCCGCGAGTGCAAGTGGCGCGTGCTCGATGCCCATCGGCGCGACGAGTCCATCAGCACTCGCACGAAGAATCGTGCAGTGTGCAAGTCCAGCAGCATCACGAATTGCATGCGCGGCTTCACGCAAGAAATCATCAGCACACGTGGGTTCAGCACTGAGCGTTGCGAGTTTGTATGCAAGGCGCGCATCGCGACCCTCTGGACTCGCGGGCGAAAAGCGCGTTGACGCACAAGTCGCCTGCGCATCATCAAGCACCGTCGCATGACCAACACTTTCATCAATGACAAGAAACTCACTATCACCAAGTCGCAACCGATCACCGAGCGAAAGCGCCGCGTGCCCAGAAGTTCGCATCCCATTCAGAAACGTGCCATGACTCGAACCAAGGTCGCGCACCAGCCAACGATCACCATCAGGCGTGAGCTCAGCATGCAATCGCGAGATCGTGCGATCCGTCAACCCAAGCGCTTCCGACGAACGACCCACAAGCTGCGGTTCATCCGGCGGAAGCGGAAACACGCGACCACGGTCAGGTCCTTGCACTGCGAGGAGCGTTGGCACACATGCATTGTACGAATTCGCACAGACGAAGCCGATGCAATGCAGGCGCGGCAGCACGCCCTCTTCGATCGCGCAGTATTCGACCTGAAAAACGCACTCCACAAGTTCAGCACATCGAGCATCGAAAGGAACGCACACTTTGAATTTCCTCCGTCCGACCGTGTTACTCAGCGTCATGGTCTTTGGAATGAACGCACAATCGAATGTCAGCGCAGTCGCGCAAAACTCACGGCGTTCAAGTGCCAAGCAATCTCTGGTGGAGCGGTGTCGCCTTGCGGTTCGAGCCTCGAATCAGAGAATCCTCCGAATCAATAGCCAACTCAACACGAGAACCACGGGTGTAATGAATCCTGCGGTCATCTCTGGGTTCCGGTTGATGCCATTTCCCAATGGGCGTTCCCTAGTAGTGATTCAATGTGGCTGAAGGGCGGGTGTGTATCTCGTTATGCAATACCAGTCGCTGTGAATCACTGGGAGGCAGGTACGAATCAGATGGTTTAACAATGGGTTTCTCGATGTGTTGCGTGGTGCTTCAAGGCCTGCTCAAAGAACATCCAATTCGAACTCAATCAAGCCAGAGTTTCTGGTAGCTGCCCGTGGGGTCATATGTGTTTGCTTGACGAGTAATGTTAAACTGACGATTCTCGCGGGGATCATTGCCTACCCCAGCTAAGTACGCCCAATTACCCCAATTGGAATACACGTCGTAATCCACCAAAGCGGCCTCAAAGTACTGGGCTCCGAGGCGCCAGTCCAAACCAAGTTCATGAACAAAGTAGCTCGCTACATTCTGTCTTCCGCGGT
>QWPV01000045.1 GCA_003671055.1 Planctomycetota bacterium | reverse complement strand
CGACCGAAGCGTTGCCCGCGGCCGACGACGCAACGCGCACCGTGGCGGTTGCGCTTTGACCTGCGGCCAGTTCGGCAATGGTTGCGGGCACAAAGCTCACATCAAACGGCGACGAGCTTGCGCGCAGGACAAACGCAGTGGAATCAGGTCCGATGTTGGTAATGGTGATCGTGGTTTCGAGCGGCTTGGTGCCCGCGGCTCCCGAGAGCGTGCTGGCGCCGAGTGTGAGCGTGGTGCGCGCGTCGCGTGTTGTGGTGGTTCCCGTAATCGGGGTACCCACGCCCCATGCGGCAGTAAACGCGCTGGATTGAAGGCGCAGGTGTGCATCGAACCAGTCGAGCAGCAGCGATCGCGTCTTGGCCAATTGATCTGGGCGCGGGAGCGTGCCGCTATCGCAGGCGATGATCGCGCTATCGACGAACCCGCAATGCGAACCGCCGGCAATCGATACGAATTGCCGCGGCGCATCGCAGTTGTTGTATTGGCCGAGCGTCGAGCTCGGTGCCACGATGGCGTCTTGTGCGCCTGTGATGAAGCACGAAGGAAGCTGGATAGAAGTCGCCGCGGCGGCCGCAGACGGATTTGTCTCCGCAGCGGCGAGAGTGGCGAGGCACTTGATGCGCGGGTCGGCCGCGGCGGCAAGAGCGCTCGCGCCGCCGCCCATCGAGTGGCCCGACACGCCGAAGGCCGCGGTGTTCACATCACCCACAAGCCAGCTGCTCGCGAGCGCATTCTGCTCCTCGAGCCAAGTGAGGCACTGGCGAATATCGAGCGCGAAGTTCGCGTGATTCGGGAAAAGTGAGCCTTCACTAGTGGTGGCGATCACGATGTAGCCGTGACTGGCGAGATGATCCATCGTTGAGTCGTAGAGGTTGACCGCACTCAGGAACCCGTGGCCGAAGGTGATTGCCGGCGCAGGCGCGGCCGCAGTTGCAAAGGGCGCATTGGCGGCGGCGCTCGATGCGGGATAGCGAATCTGCGCGGTGAATGTCGTGCCACTCGCGCGCGTGACGGTGACGGTGCGCTGCGAAACGGCGAAAGCCCCGGGCTGCGAACTGTCGGCCAGCGCGGCGGGCGCAAGGCAATGGACGGCGCAAGCAAGCAGACCGACGGCGAGTGATTGGATCAGCGGCATCCTTGCATTATGTCGAGGCACGGATGCATTTCAAGTGGTTTCCGCAGTGGGGGCCGTCTGCCGTACTGATGCGACGCGCACGATCGGTTGCTTGACTTCGTACACTCGAAACTATGGCGAAGGCTGCAGATCTCAACCACACGATGCGAGTGATTGTGCTTCATGGGAAGGACAGTTTTCAGGTGGTTGAGCGGCTGAAGCGTTTGCAGCTTGCGCTGGATGCGCATGCGGGGGCTTCTGTGGCGCGATTTGATTTTGATGGCGGAAGTGCGTCGCTTGCGGAAGTGCTTGATGAGTTGCGGACATTTGGTTTGCTTGCGTCGCACAAGTTGATCGTGGTGGATCGTGCGGAGCAGTTTCTTGGTGTGGAAGAGCGCCGTCGTGCGATGGAGCGTTATGCGGAAGCGCCCGCGGAAGATTCGACGCTTGTGTTTCGCGCAGAGTCGTGGCGACCTGGCAACTTCGACAAGATCGTGCTTGCGAAGGGCGGCGCGATTGTGAAGTGCGAACCTCCAGATGCGGCGACTGCTGCGGGCTGGTGCGTGAAGCGTGCGGCGTCGGAGCATCGTGCGGAACTTCTTTCTGCGGCGGCTGACGCGCTGGTCGATCGATTGGGCACGAATCTCGCGCGGCTTGATTCGGAACTTGCGAAGTTGGCGTCGTATGTTGCGACGACGACGAGTAAAGATGGCGCGCCACCGAAGATTGACGCGAAGACTGTTGCGGAACTCGTCGGTCGAACGCGTGAAGAGCAGGCGTGGGAGATTCAGTCGGCGGTGTTGCGTGGATCCGCCGGCGGAGCGGTGTCGAAGGTGCGCGAACTGGTCGAAACTTCGCAGGCGCCTGAGCAACTCCTCATTTGGTCGCTCGTCGACCTCTCGCGCAAGTTGCACGACTGCGCGCGACTCTTCGCGCAAGGCGAGCCCGAGAACAGCGTTATGCGCAGCGTGAAGTTGTGGGGCGAGAGCGCTGCGCCCACCATGCGGGCGGCGCGCCGATTGGGTCCCGCGCGGGCGGCGAGGCTCTTGGCGGAGACTGTGGATCTCGATCGGCGATCAAAGCAAGGGCAAGCGGGGGATCTCGCGAGAACGATTGAAGGCTTTGCCGCCCTCTTTGCCGATAGCGTTCATTGATTCTGCGTGAAAGTTCCGCGACTGCCGGTGCCTTCTCTGTAGTGCGCGTCTTTGTCAAAGGGCGTGAGTTTGGTTTGGTCGTGAAACTCGTGTGTTGACGCCCGGAGGGCGTTCGCGAGAGTCACGAGAGCGCGAAGTTCGGGTGAATCCCGACTTCAACCTGAGACGCATGGAGGCGTCGGTATGGCTCACACTTCTACCCTTGTTTGTTCTCGCCGCCTCATGGCCCGCTCACTCGCGACGCGCCATCAGACGACGAATTGCATGATCACAACATTCCTCGGCGGCGGCATAGCGGTGCTGTTCTTCGGTGGTTGCTCGAGTGCGCCTCGTGCGGATGGCAACACGCAGGATGCGAGCGAAACGAGTTCGCGACTTGCGTACAACTCCGATGGTGTTGCGCCGCTTGATGTTGAAGTGACTGCGTTGCCAGAGAATGATTCCGTCCCGCAAGCGGAGTTCACGGGACCAGCGAGCGAGCGAGTGGTAGCGCAAACTCCCGCGACGTTGTCTGATCTCGCGGCGACCTATCACGCGGATCTCGCAGCGCTTGCATCGATGCAAGCAACGGCGACGTCTCTTCCCACACCGCCTGCGTCAACCAACGCAGCGCCAGTCGCAGCGCCAACGTTGACTCCGCCTCCAACGGCACCCATGCCTCAGGTTGAATGGAGTGATGGAACGCAAGGCGCCGCACGCGATCGCGTGAGCCAAGTGCGTGCGGATGCTGAACGCGCGTTGATCGAAGCAGCGACCGCTGCAGCCGTGAAGACAACCGCGAAGCCACAAGATGCACCACAGATTGCACCAGTAGCAATTCCCTTGACGACATCGACAGAACCGCAGCAAACCGCTGCAAACGCGCCACTTTCAGCAGTCGCGCCTCCAGTGGTGTCACTCGCATTCCCCACTGATCCAGCAGGCATCGCCGCGCGACTTGCAGCAAGTTTGAAGACCGAAGCAGCGACGAGCGCGACACCACTTCGTCAGTTGCTCGCACTCTCCGCGCTCGCGGTCACCGATCCATCGATCACACTTCCGACAGACTTGTCCGCGCATCTGACTGACACCGAACGCGCGATGACAGAGAAGTTCCACGCCGCATTCGTGCGCATGGGTCGCGAGTTACAAGAAGGCAAAGACGACGCCGCGCTCGTGAGCACCATCGAGCAACTCCTCGCATCGATCAAGCCACAACCAATCCTCAGTTTGCCGCGCGTCGAACTCTGCACGCGCGTGCAAGCGTTCGGTCAAATCGATCCCATCGACAACCGCAGATTCCTCGCAGCCTCAAGTCCGAAGGTCATCCTCTACAGCGAACTCGCGCACTTCATCAGTTCCCTCGAAGACGCAAAGTGGACCACGCGACTCGCAACAAAGATCTCGATCCTCACCGAACGCGACGGCGTCGAAGTCTGGCGACGAAACCCTGAGTGGACCGCAGTCGTCGACGCCAGCGATGTGAAGCGAGCCGACTTCTTCGTGGGCGAAATCGTCACCCTCTCGCCGCATCTCTCCGTCGGCAGCTATGTGATGAAACTCACCATCCGCGACGAGTCCACCTCCACAATCGCAGAGAAAAGCATTGCGTTCCAAGTCGTCGCGGATCCCGCCATGGTCAGCAACGCAGGGTAAATGCAGGCGAATGTGCACTTGACTTCGTCTACAGTCCACGCCGTGCCGCGCCAATCTGTGATTCGACGATTGTTTGGTCCCCGACTTTCTTGCGCTCCGATGTCTGCGTGCGGTGCAGTGGACGGTGTTGCTTGATCATGCGGAACAGTGCTGTGATGGGGGGTGATTTCGCATGCCTGAAGTGAACTTCGATGGCCTCGTCGGTCCTACGCATAGCTACGCGGGGCTGAGTTATGGCAATGTTGCGAGCTCGAAGAATCAAGGCGCGCTAAGCAATCCTCGCGCGGCGGCGTTGCAGGGCCTTGTCAAGATGGAAGCGGTCGCGGCGCTTGGTCTCGTGCAGGGCGTGCTTCCGCCGCACGAACGACCGCACATGCCGACGCTGCGCGCGCATGGCTACGCAGGAAGCGATGCAGAGATTCTGGCGCTGGTTGCGCAAGAGAACGCAGTGTTGCTTGCGCGCGTGTCAAGCGCGAGCGCGATGTGGACGGCGAATGCTGCGACGGTGCTGCCGAGCGCGGACACGGAGGATGGTCGCACGCACTTTGTGACTGCGAATCTGCGCGCGATGTTTCACCGCGCGATTGAACCCGCGATCACCGCGCGCGCGCTTCATGCGATCTTCGCGAATCCAGCACGTTTTACGGTGCATGAGGCGTTGCCTCCGAGCACGAGCGAAGACTACGGTGACGAGGGTGCCGCGAATCACACGCGACTCACCGCGTCGAGTGACAACAGTAGCCACGCGCGAGGCGTGCACTTCTTTGTCTATGGTGCTGCACAGAACGCATCGCGCACGCCCACGCGGTTTCCTGCGCGACAAACGAGATCCGCGAGCGAGCGCGTGGCGCAACTCGCCCGACTCGATTCCTCGCGCTGCGTGTTCGCCCAGCAAAACGCAGATGCGATCGACGCAGGTGTCTTTCACAACGATGTGATCTGTGTTGGGAACGGCAACCTGCTTTTCTGCCACGAAGATGCGTTTGAAATGCGCGACGCGACCCTTCACGCACTCCGCGATGCAGTTGGTGAAACACTGACAATCATCGAACTCAAGCGCGAAGAGATCTCGCTCGAGGAAGTCGTGAAGAGTTATCTCTTCAATAGCCAGTTGGTGACGCTGCCTGATCACACGATGGCGCTCGTATGTCCTGTCGAGTGCGCAGAGAACCCACGCGTAAAGGCGGCGCTTGATCGCGTGGTTGCCGATCACCCTGCTTCGCTGTCGCGCGCGATCTTCATGGATGTTCGAGAAAGCATGCGTAACGGTGGCGGACCTGCGTGCCTGCGTCTGCGCGTGCCGCTCACCAACGCCGATCTGCGTGTCGTCAATCAAGAAGCGCTGCTGACCCCCGCAAAGCTCGCTGCGTTGCGTGCCTGGGTCATGACGCACTATCGCGAGTCGCTGCACGCAGACGACCTTGAAGATCCTGCGCTGCTGCATGAATCGCGCAGCGCGCTCGATGCACTCACGCGATTGCTCGCGCTTGGCAACATCTACGATTTTCAACGCTAACGCGCGCGAAGTTGGAGTCGCCGCTACAGTCCACGCCGTGCCGCGCCAACCTGTGATTCGACGCTCGTTTGGTCCGGACTTTCTTGCCCTAGAAGGTCTGAGTGCGATGCAGTTGACTGGGCTACTTGATCACGCCGAGCGATTGCTTCCCTCAGCGGTCGGCGATACGCCTGCGGAGCGGGTGTTGGCGGGCAAGCTCATTGCGAATCTCTTCTTTGAAGACTCGACTCGCACACGCGTCAGCTTTGAAATCGCGGCTCGGCGGCTTGGCGCGGATGTTGTGAACCTCGGCGCGTCGGGTTCGAGCGCGAGTAAAGGCGAGTCGCTTGTCGACACCGCGCGAAACATAGAAGCGATGGGGGTTGATGTGCTCGTCGTGCGCTGCGCGATCTCTGGCGGCGCTGCGCTCGTGGCGGACAATGTGAAGTGCGCGGTGGTGAATGCTGGCGATGGTCGGCATGAGCATCCCACGCAGGGGTTGCTCGATCTGCTCACACTTCGTCGACACCTCGGCGACCTTCGCGGCAAGCGAGTGGCGATTGTGGGCGACATTGCCAACAGCCGAGTCGCTCGCTCTACCACCCACGGGCTTGCCGCTCTCGGTGCGCATGTCGTTGCGGTGGGCCCACCTTCGCTCATTCCCAGCGGCTGGCGCAACCTGACTTGTTGCGAAAACATAACGATCTCTCACGATCTTGATCCGATCGTCGGCGAAGTTGACGCGATCATCACTCTTCGCATTCAGATGGAGCGCGCGGCTGGCCAAGGGATCGCTTCGGACTATAGATTCGCGTATGGGCTGACTGAATCGCGGCGAGCTCGTTTGCGATCTGGCGCGCTGATCCTGCATCCTGGCCCGATGAATCGCGGCGTTGAGATTGATGATGCGGTTGCGGATGACGCGCTGTCGAGCGTGATTTTCGAACAGGTGTCGGCAGGAGTTGCCGTTCGAATGGCGGTGTTGTTGCAAGCCTGCACAGCGGTTGCGAAAGATACGCAATCACATTGATCTAAGTAGGTAGACACGGGGGTCTCCGAGGTGTCGAAAGCGCATAAAGTCGCGGGTCGACTGCGTATTCTCAAAGGATAGATGGTTCTGAGCCGATCTTGGCATTGTTCCGGGCATGCACTCTGCGTTTACTCCGACTTTTCGGACCAGCGTATGGGCCATGTGTCTAGTTGAGTTCCCTATGCGATTCCCTCCACGACTTCAGATCTGCACACGATTCATCACACTTGCTTCCGCGGGCGCCACGCTGACGGGATGCAATCTTGATTCGTTCATGGACCCGTCTCGTACGGGTTACTTCGAGCACACGCCCACATCGATGCCGATCATTGAGCGCATCGACGTCATCGAGTCTGAACAGATTGGTTGGGGGAACGCATCTGCGCCCCTTCCCTCTGATCTCGAACCGGGTGCACTGAAGTATCGGCTCTCGCCGAGTGATGAAATTCGCATTGAGATCTTCGAGTTGCTGACGCGCGGTCAAACCGAAGTTGCGCTTCGCACCATTGATCAAAGCGGCATCGTTCGATTGCCCTCGATCGGCGACATCGTGCTCGGCGGTCTGACGATTGAAGAAGCGCATCAAGCGCTCGAACAAAAGTTGAAGGGCTACATCGCTGATCCGATCGTCTCTGTCATTCTTGAGAGCGGTCGAAGTTTTCAGTTTCAGGTGTATGGCACGGTAAACACGGTTGGTCTCTATCCACTCTTGCGTCCGGACTTCCGTTTGATGGAAGCAATCTCGCTTGCTGGTGGAACGGTTCCGACAACGCAACGCGTGTTCGTCATTCGTAGCGAACCGCTCGATGATCGATTACGCAAGGGCTTTGACGATGCGCCCATCGGTACGAGCATGCAAGGCGGCGTTCGCGCTGACCAAATGCAAGGCGACAATGGCGAGGGCAACTCTGGCACTGCTTCAACCAATCCAAACACGCCGCCTGTCGACATTGACGCGCTGATCAATCAGCTAGAAAACCGCGCGAAACCGCTGGAAACTGTGCCCGTGCCTGTGACTCCAGAAGCGACTCCGGCGATCGCTCCGGTGACAGCTCCAGATCCGTCACCATTTAAAGCGCCGCGAGGAACTCCTGCGCCAACATCTGCTCCTTCGGCATTGCGCGGCATTCGCGGCGGTGCATCGATGCAGAACGTGCCACCAACAGTCGATATCGACGATGTCACAGGCGTCGATGTGCGTGAAGTGAAACCCGCCGACGCCGTCGTGACCACCGCAGGACCAAGTACCGCGCAGTTGCTTCAGAATGTTCCGACGCCCGCAACGCATTGGGTGTTCGACCTCGCATCGCAAACGTGGCTCGAATCAAACCTCGCACCCGACGCAAGTGATTCCGGTCATACCGCGCGCCCCGTGACACGTTCGGGCGCAGCAGAGAACTTGTACGCCACGCGCATCATTGAAGTGGAGTATCAAGCACTTGCGCGTGGTGAAGCGAATTACGACATCGTTATCCATCCTGGCGACAAGATTTACGTCGAGCCACCAGAGACCGGCTTCATCTACATCGATGGCGAGATCAATCGCATCGGCGTGTATGAGTTGTTGAACGACAACACGCGACTCACCTTGAGCCGATTCGTGAGTGCTGCTGGCGGACTCTCGCCCATTGCGATTCCTGATCGCGTCGACTTGGTGCGCAAGATCGGCGAGGATCGCGAGGCAACCATTCGCGTCGACCTCAAGGCCATCCGCAATCGCGCGGAACCTGACATCTACATTCGACCAGGCGATCACATCATCATCGGTACGAATTTCTTTGCGACACCGCTCGCGGTGATTCGCAATGGTTTCCGCATGACCTACGGCTTTGGCTTCTTGCTCGACAGAAACTTCGGTAATGACGTCTTCGGACCTCCGCCAGAGAATAATCCGTTTGGATCTTGAATGGCATCGTGCGTGAGTTTGCTCAACCTTCGAGTCGAGTGCGCCGATCAACGTGCTCTCCGCAGGAGTTCGAATCCTGCTGAAGCGTTCACCACACTGACTCAAGGCGCATGACCTCCACCGCGGCAATCACAACACCAGAAACAGCGATACGCAACGGGCGTGTTGTTTCGATTGAGCCGATGCAGGCGTGGTTGCTTGGTCTGCTGTTGCTTGGGATTTATGTCGTAGGGTTCTGGACGTACTTCGTCGCGCAGTGGCGCATGTCGATTGAAGAGCCGTCCGACTGGGGTCACACGTTTGCGATCCCGTTTATCTCTGCCTACCTCGTGTGGCTACGCCGCGAGCAAATCCTCGCCGTCGCGTTTCGTCCGTGTTGGCCAGCGATGGCAGTCGTGCTGCTCGGCATCCTTGGCTACGCACTCGCAACCTTTGGGCCTGGTTGGTTTGCGCAACATCACAACGCACGCGGCTGCAGTGTTGGTCTCACGCTCATCGGTTTGTGCTGGCTCATTCTCGGCACGCGCGCAACGAAGTACATGCTCTTCGCGATCTGCTACTGGATCGTGTTTGGACAGAAGGTGAGCGATGGCATTCTCCGTCCCGTCACCGAACGTATGCAGGACTGGTCGAGCATCGGCGCGTATTACTGCTTCGCATCCTTCACGGATGTAGAGCGAAGCGGCAACGTGTTGACCGTCTGGCACAACGAGGAACCGCAATCACTCAATGTCGCAGAAGCGTGTTCGGGCATGCGCATGCTTGTCGCGTTTCTCGCCCTCGGCGTGTTGATCGCCTACACGAGTCTCAGTTCTTTCTGGCAACGGTCACTGCTTGTGCTTGCGGGCTTTCCGGTGTCGCTCGGCGTCAACATTCTGCGCGTGGTCACGCTTGGCGTGCTCGGTTGGTTTGATGTGAATTTCACCACGGGCGAGTTTCACTCCTTCATTGGACTTGTCTGGCTCGTCCCTGCGCTTGCGCTGTATTTAGGCGTACTTTGGGTCATTCGATATCTTTTCACGCCCGCTGAGGATGAAGCGGATGAAGAAGATGCCGACACCGAAGGGGGCGCGCATGCGGCTTGAGGCGAACGTCTATCGCGCGTATGGCGTGGGTTTGGGCATGCTGGTTGTGGGAGCGCTTGGGTTCCGCGCAGCTGTTGCGCAGCTCAATCTGTTTCTGATGAAGGAATCAGTGCCGCTTCGCGAGGGATTTGACACGATTCCTACAAAGATCGGTCATTGGTCGCGTGTTGGCAAGGATGCACGACACGCGGATGCACTCATCGAAGAACTCGGCACGAAGCAGTATCTCGATCGCATCTATGCGCTTGATGGTGACCCGAAGCGCGGCGTGATCATGCTGCACATCGCCTACTACACCGGAACGATCGACGCGGTCCCGCACATCCCTGAGCGATGCTGGGCCGTGCATGGTTTGGAGATGACGCGTGAAGCAACCACCTCCGCGGTGCAGTTGAACATGACGGATTGGCAAGCGTTGGAGGGACCTGCGAATCTCGCGACGGGTCTTCCGTATCGCACCGCAATCGTGCGCGACCCATTCACCGCCGAACTCGAACGCGTCACGATGCCGCTTGAAGATCTCTCGATGCGCGTGCTTGAGTTTCAAGATCCCGCGAACCCTCGCATCCGGCAGGTCGGTGGATACTTCTTTCTCGCGAACGGTCGTACCACGGCTTCAGCGCTCGGCGTGCGAGGCATCGCGTTCGATCTCACCAACCGCTACGCCTACTACTGCAAGATTCAACTCACCATGTCTGGCGTCGTCGATGGCGCCGATGGAACGATGGTCCCGAAGTTTGAAGAAGAAACGAGCGCGTTTTTGGGTGACCTGCTTCCGCATGTCATGAAGCGCCTCCCCGATTGGCCTGTTTGGGAGCAGAAATCGCTCGGGCAGCCATCGAGCACACAAACTCCCTGAACCTGCACTGCACCTCTCCCTCATCAACCGCCCATAAAGTCAACCATCATGGCCACCACACCGATCAAAAAACCAGCGGCGAAGAAGAAGCAGAAGATGAAGAGCGGCATGGCGCTTGCGTTCATCGGGGTTGCGAGCGTGATGGCTCTCGGGATCTTGCTCGCGTTCCTCCAGAACAACGGAACGATCACGTGGTCGTGGATCCCACTCGGTCCCACGCGCAACATCGTTGCGGGTGATCGCGCGACTGCTGCTGGCGACTTGAAGACGGCCGTCGATCAGTACGGTCGCGCAGTACGACGAAAGTCCACCAACCTCGAGTACCTCGGGAAGTACGAGGGTGCGTTGCGCGCCTACACCGCGCGCACGTCGAGCGAAGCACGCGAGCGCTACCAGCAATTCATTTCGGTGATCGCAAGCGAAGCACGCGTGAAGCGAACAGACGCTGCAGCGTGGACGGATTATCTCTCGGAGATTGAAGCACGCGCCGCACTCTCGGATTCGGCAGGTGAGTGGAAGGCGATCGAAGACGCGGTGGATGAGATGAGCAAGTCGTTGCCATCCGATTCGCCGCTGCAGGCCCTCGCGCAGTTGCATCGTGGAAACGCGGGATTCCGTCGCGTGGGTGTATTGACGCCTGATGAACGCGCAGCCGTGGTTGCCGATCTCACTGCTGCCGCGAAGGCGTCGGCAGGAAATGATCAAGCGACTGCGTGGAGTCTGCTTACCCGTTTGCACTCGAGTGTTGCGGCCGCTGCGCTCAACGCTGCGCGCGGACGAGAAGCAGAAGAGTCGAAAGTTCTTGCACAAGCCGCGTTCGAAGAACTGCTCCTTGTGTCGCCAGATTCATTGCAAACACGCCTCGCTGCGGCGAGTCTTCGCGCCGTCGGAGGAACCGTGAGTGACGCGCTTGTCGACCCTGCGCAGTTTGCGCCCTTCGCCGCCCAAGCAACCCAGCGCGCAGAACTGATGGACACGCTCAACGCGTTGCTCCGTCAACAAGCAGGTGTGGAACCCGCGGGCGATGTGCTCGAAGCTTGGCTTGATCGAAATCCACAAGACTTATTCGCACGCCAGACCTACGCATCGCTGCTGCGCATGACCGATCGCACAACGGCAGAACTGCAAGCGCGTCTGCTGCTCGATGCAGTGCGACCGACAACGGGTCTTCTCTCGGCGACCTTCGAGGACAACCGCGCGTCAGCCGCATCACTCCTCTTCGACATCGCTTACGACTCCATTGGCCAGACCACCGACGATGCTGGACGCGACGCGGCCATTAAACGATGCGAAGAGATTCGCGTAGTAATCGAGAAGGAAATTGACGCGAAGACGAATCCACTTCCCCTCGCACGCGTGGACGGCAAGATTGCCTTCGCGAAGAAGAAGTACCTCGATGCCATCGTAAAGTTCAATGAGATCATCAAGGGGTTTAGTGGTGCATCGGGTGAAGGCGAGGTAACACTCTCGCGTGAGAATATTGAAATCGCGATGCTCGCGGCGTTTTGTAATCGAGAGATCGGCGAGAAGGGGCAGGCGCTCTATCTCATCACGCTCGCGCTGAAGTCGTCGCCAGGGAACATCATCTTGCTTCGTGCGCACGCGCAGCTTGCGCTCGAGAGCACGCGAGCACCCGAGGCGATTGCGTCTGCCGAGATGGTGCTTCGCGCGCTTCCCGAAGACCCCGACATGCTCGCGCTCCTGAAGGCTGCGCGCCAATACCTCGAAGGCGACATCACGCTCGCTAGCGGTAACGATCCGATCTTTGTGCTTGCGCGTGAAGTGCAGACGCTCGTGAACGAAAAGCGATTCGCTGAGGGGCGGCGGAAGCTCAGTGATGTGTCTAAGCTGGCGCCGGATGATGTGCGACTCGCTCGCATGCTCGCGACATTGAGCGCGAATGAAGGACCACCAGAGAAGGCGCGCGCAGAGATCAGCGCGTTGTTGCTGCAGTTTCCTGGAGACTCCGTGCTCATTCGGATTCAGGCGTTTGGGTCCTCAGACGATCCAGTGACTCGTGTTCGTTCGCTCGTTGAGGAATCCACCGCAGATCCGATCGAGCGTGCAATTAGTTTCTACATGCGATTAAAACAAGAGTCGATCTTTGTCCGTGAGCGTGCGACGAATGAGACGGCCTTGGGGCTTCCCACAGCCGCGGTCGCAATGGACGTCGCGAAGAAACTTGAGGATGCGCTTCCCGAAGCGAAAGCGAAAGCGATCGAAGCGGACAAGTTCCATCCCATGCTCATTGAGGCGCAGTTCCAAGACGCGCTCATCGCGAAGGACGACGCGTCGATGAATGCGCTGATCGAACTAGTGACCCAGGGTGGACGCGACCGAACCCAGATGCCCATCATGCGAGCGCGCATGTTGCTCGTGAAGGGCGACACGCGTGGAGCGCTACAGGTGCTCGACGACGCACTCGCGTCGGGCGTTGACGCATCGACTGTGTATCGAGCACTAGGCGTCGCGCGCCTAGAGCTTGGCGATATCGATGGTGCTTTGCAAGCTTTCGAAGAGTCCTACAAGCGCCGGCCAGACGATGTCGCAACGGCGCGTATCTACGCTGAAACGCTTATTCGCGTCGGCAATAGCGCGCGCGCACTCTCGGTGCTGCGCGAGATTCGACGCACCGCAGGAGAGGACAGCCAGATCGCGGACATGTGGCTTGGTTTGGAGTCGACGCAAGGTGATAAGCCATTGGCTCGGCGCATGCGCGCAACGCGTTACGACGCGAGCCCCGATGACACGCAAAATGCGATGGCGTACGTCGCCTTACTCGCAAGTGCGACGCCTGAGCGAGCGGATGTTATCGATGAGCGAGGCAAGCCCATGTTTAGCGAGGCAGCGTGGACTGCTTTGCCTGTCGCCGAACGAACGAAGCAGATGGATGATCAGCGTCAGTTGTGGCGCGACAAGGCGATTGCGGTGCTCGAGGATCTGACGGCAAAGAATCCCACGAATGCGCTGATTGCTTCGGCGCACGCCACGTACCTTCGCAACGTCGGTCAAGCGGTGAAGTCAAAGGCAGTCATCGATGCCTGCATCACTGCATGCGGGCCGACCGGCAGTTGGTATCCACTGCTGCTGAGAATGCACGATGCATATCTCGATGGCGATTTCGTAACGGTCGACGCGACGATCGTAGAGATCGTGCAACGAGATGATGCTACAAGCCGTTCTGCATCTCTTGCTGCTGGCGAGTCGCTCCTTAACGATCGTGATCCCGTGCGCGCGCTTCCGCTGTTCGAGGCGGTCGTTCTCGCGCAGCCCACGCGCACCGGATTTGTTCGTGTGGCAGAAACGGCACTCCGCGCGAACAACATTGATCGAGCGCGATCCGCTGCAGAGGCAGCATCGAAGATCGGTGGCAAAGTAGATCTTCAGTTGGAAATGCTCGGCGGCGTCATTGAGATGTCCGCAGGTGATGCTGCACGCAACGCAGGCGATTCAACGGCGGCAGTGATTGCCTATGAGAAGGGGCTTCCATTCTTCGCTCGTGCGAAAGATCTCGCGCCAGGAAACCCGATGCCATTCTCGCAAGACGCGCAGTTGAAGCGCAAACTCTTTGAAGTCACCGGAATCCGTTCGCGTGCTGACGAAGCCCTTGCCGTCGCAGATCGAGCTGTGCAGATTGGCGCTGCGTACTTCGCAGCATCAGCAGTGCGAAGTGAAGTGCTCTTATCGCGCGGCGATGCTGTGGGAGCTGTGCTTGAGCTCGAGCGCTTCCTGAAAGTCGCCCCGCTGTCGACCGAGGCGCGTGAGCGATATTTCCGTTTGTGCATCGACGCTGGTCAAGTGTCGAAGGCCGAAGCGTCCCTCCGTGAGGGCATTGGCATTCTCCCCGGATACGCAAACTGGCACATCGCGCTTGGCGATCTCTTGGTCGGTCGTGGCGACTTTGCCGACGGTGCCGCGTCTTACATGCGCGCAGCCGAGTATGGCAACGACATCAATGTCTATGTTCGTGCCGCGGAAGCGCTGTTGCGCGCGAACGATGCGAAGGGCGTCCTCGCAGTCGCGCGGGGTCGCGCGGCCCTGATTCGACAGAGCACCTCTCTGCAGGCCATCGTTGGTCTCGCGCTTCTCACAGAAGGTGATCGCGAAGAAGCGATGCGATACCTGCGTGAGTCGCGAAGCACCGCAACGGCACTAGCGAAATCAGGAAACACACAACCCATCGGTGGGTGGCATGCTGCCGTGCAGATCAAGTTCAAGAGCGCAGACCTCGCAACACTTGACACGCTCGTCACCGAGATCGCAGGCGGGACGAAGTCTGCCTTTGACAATGTGTACCTCGCGCAGTTTGCCGTTAGCGATGAGTCCAGCCGCGCTCGTGGCATTGAGATGCTCGAACAGGCTGTGGCTTCAGCAGAACTTGAGTCCATTCCAATGTTGCGCTCGCAACTTCTTGATCAGCTCGGTGGCTTGTACTTCATTCGGAAGAGTGAAGGTGATTGCGCACGCGCTATCCAAGCATTCGAGACCGCGATCGCGCTTGCACCTAATGCAGACACCATTCTCAACAACTACGCGTTCCTCCTCAATGAGTGCGAGAAGGATCCCAAGAAGGGCATTCCCTTCGCTCAACGTGCGGTGCAAATGCAGCCAGGTCGCGCTGAGTATCTCGATACCCTCGCGGTGCTCCTGATTGCTTCGGGCGAGGTGGATGAAGCGATCACGGTCCTCGGACGCGCTTCGGGGCTTCGCCCATCTGCTGCTGCGTCGCTCCATCTTGCACAGGCCTACGAAATCAAGGGCAAGCGAGAAGAGGCCAGGACTTCATTGAACAGTGCTCGTAATCTCAAGCCAGATGCCGAGACTTCGGCCGCGATCGAGGAGTTGTCGAGGAAGCTCGGCCCCTAAGCATGAGGTATTACAAGAGTTTGCTCAAGGCGACCCTGCCATCTGCACGATGGAACTGACCGAGAATCTACATGACTGCCGCACCCTCCAGACCGACCGAACCAAGGCTCGCACCCAATCGCCCGCGAACAGCGCAGGCGGTGTCGACAGCATCACGCATCGACCCGATGCGGATCCTCCGTCAACATGCCTGGACCCTCGCATTCGCGGGCGTTGCTGGAATTGGCCTCGGTGCCGTTGGTCAGGTTGCGTGCTCAATCTTCTATCCGCTCTATTGGGGCAACGTGCTGTTTGAATTGCAGGCGTCACCAGATTCATCGACCGACGTCACCACGAACGACGATCGCACGGAAGAAGCAGTCGAGCGCCTCGGTCAAACGGAAGCAGCCCGTATTTTGTCGCGTCAACTTCTTGAGCGCGCGGTCTCCAATCGCGATGTCGAGCAGACGGTGTGGAGTCAGCACTATCGCGATGAAAATGGAACGTTTATCCCTGCAGACGCAGTGGATGACCTTGAAGATGAACTAAGTGCTGGTCACAAGCGACGCACTGCGTACTTCGAACTCTCGTGGTCGACGCACGTCGCTGACGACGTTCCCGTGGTGCTCAATCGCATCGCGGAGACCTATGAGGCCGAGGAGCGCCGCCGCGCTGACGATCGATTCCTACAGAACCGCAATGCGTTCGCGAAGCAGCTGACGGCGCAAGAGAATGAGTTGGCTGACTTAGACAAGGCGATCGGCGTCTTCATCACTGAGAACAAGATGACGTCGTTGAACGACGACCGCAACGACATGCTCCTCATTCTTGAGGACACGACGCGGCAGATCAACGATTCGAAGAGTTTCCTCACACTGTCCGAATCACGACGGACTCAAACGCAAGACAAGATGGATGGTCGCCTCGAGCCGACCTTCGACGACATCCGCAAAGCTGAGCAAGACCCACAACTGCTCGACATTGGGCAGTCAGTCAACATTCTGATGATCGGCGCGGAAGCAAGCAAGCGGAAATTCGGTCCGAATCACCCAGCCACGCTTGACTCACAACGGCAGATCACTGCGGCAAAGCAAGAGAACGATGCGCTGCTGCGCCGCGTGGTTCAGCGCAATCTTTCCGCAGATTTCAAGGAGTATTCCGATCAAGCGGAAACGTACACGGCGCTGCTCGCGAAGTTCCAAGAAGAGTTCGATCGGCAGCAGACACGCATGAAGGACTTCGCTGGCGCGCTCTCAAGCGTGCAGCAACTTCGCGATCGTCGCGACCGACTTGTTGAGCTGCGCGCGAAGCAACTCGAAGTCATCGGCAGCATTGATCAGTTGAAGGCGCGTGATGATGCGCGTCGTGTGACGATTTCACAACGCGCTGTCACGCCTCGCATGTTGGCGTTCCCGAAGTGGAAGCTCATGCTTCCGCTCGGCGCAGCACTCTCACTCGGCGCAGTGGCTGGCTTCATCTTCCTCCGCGAGTTTCTCGATCAACGCGTGCGCTACGCGTCGGATCTTCAAGGCATTCCAAACCTGCGCTTGCTCGGCATGGTGCCGGACCTCTCTGAGGATCCGCTCTCGCCGGAGCGCGCTGAACGAGTCGTTCGCGAATCGCCGCGCAGTGTGCTTGCGGAAAGTTGTCGACAGATCGCAGGTCAGCTCTTCAAGCAGATGGATGCTGGGCAGTTGAAGACACTCATGTGCATGAGTGGATTGCCCGAAGCAGGCACGACAAGTCTCGTGACAAACCTTGCGGAAAGCGCAGCAGCGTCTGGTCGCAAGGTGTTGATTGTGGACGCGAATTTCCGTCGTGCGCATCTCTCTGCTGCAGTTGGGCTTGAGCCTGATGCAGTCGGACTTGGTGATTGTCTACGCGGCTCGTGCGGATTCACTGAGGCTGTGCGTTCGGTGTGTGATGGCGTCGATTGCGTCGGCGCTGGTACGCCAGATTCACGCATCTACGAATTGCTCGGCACTGTGAAGATGGATGAGTTCCTCGCAGCAGCAGCCGCGCGCTACGAGCTTGTGATTCTCGATGTCCCTCCAGCGGTCGTTGCGGCGGATGGCGTTGCGCTCGCGAATCGAATGGACGCGGCCATCATCGTGGCGCGTGCATTCCAGGAGCAGCGCGGACTTGTCGCTCGCATGGCAGCACAACTTTCGGATTCGAAGTCGCAGCTTCTTGGCGTCGTCCTCAGCCGTCCAATGAACACAGCAGGCGGATATTTCCGCAAGAACTTCGAGACAATGGCGAAGTACGGCGGATCGTAAGATCGATCGTTGCCGCGCGACCGAGAGAGCCCAGTGAGAACCGCAGATGACCCAACCACACCGCCGAGAGCGAGTCTTGATCACGGGCGGCGGTGGGTTCATTGGCTCACACCTTGCTGAACACGTGCTTGCGTCTGGCGCTGAAGTCACCGTCATCGATAATTTTTCGACGGGTCGACGCTCGAATCTCGCTGCGATCTTCGCGCATGAGGAATGGTGCATGCGGTTTCGATTGATCGAGGGCGATGTTGCGCAGCAACTGCCATCACTTGATCCACGCGACTTCGATGTGATCTATCACCTTGCCGCTGCAGTGGGGGTTCGGCTCGTTGTCGAGCGACCGATTCACACCATTGAGACGAACGTCGAACAGGCGAGCGCGTTGCTGCGATTCGCTGCACGCGGCGGCTGTCGAACCCTGATGGCGTCCACAAGCGAGGTGTACGGAAAAGGTCTTCGCACCCCGATGCGCGAAGATGATGATGTCATCTACGGACCAACGACGCTCACGCGTTGGTCGTACGCAGCGTCGAAAGCGATCGACGAATACCTCGCACTTGCGTATCACCGCGAACATGCGTTGCCGGCGTACATCGTGCGATTCTTCAACACGGTCGGGCCACGACAGATCGGCGAGTACGGCATGGTGCTACCGCGATTCGTGGAAGCGGCGCTTGAAGGTCGTGATCTCGAAGTGCATGGCGATGGAACGCAGTCACGATGCTTCTGCGATGCACGTGATGTTGTGATTGCGCTTCCAAAGTTGCTCGCACGACCAGAGTGCGCCGGACGCGTGTTCAACATCGGCAACGACACACAGATCTCCATTCTCGAACTCGCCCAGCGCGTGATCACCGTGCTCCAATCGCGTTCAGGCATTCGGTTAGTGCCCTACGCGCAAGCCTTCGCGCATGGCTTCGACGACTTACTCGTGCGTCAACCTGATCTCACACGCGTCCGCGCCGCGATCGGCTTTGCGCCTCAAATCTCGCTTGATGCGACGATTCGCGATCTCGCGAAAGCACTCGCCGCCGACACGCCAGCGTCCGACACCGCTGCTCGAGGTGCGTCATGCAGTTGATTCCAGCAGCACCGACGATCGTTCCGCTATCGCTCGAGAATGCGCCGCTTGTTGGGTCATTCGTCGCGGGCGCGCAAGCCTCGCTTGAGCTGCTCAACAGCTACGCGCTCGTGTTCATCATGGCGTTTGTCGTGACACTTATCGCAACACCACTCGTCCGCAAGAGTGCGATTGCGCTTGACATCATCGATCATCCCGACGCGGGCAGAAAGGAACACAAGTTTCCTATTGCCTATCTCGGTGGCTTCGCAGTATTCCTCGGCATCATCCTCGCGCTCGGCGCGAGCTACATGATCGTCGACGGACCTGCAGGACAACTTGCACCGGTGCCAGTCTCCGTGTTGGTCGGCATCCTTGCGATCACCTTCACCGGACTTGCAGATGACATTTGGAAGTGGGATGCGCGTCTGAAGATCGCGGGTCAGCTTGTGGCTGCTGCAGCACTCGCGATTGAAGACATCGGAACACGCGTAGCAGAAGGTGTGCTCGTTCCAATATTCGGTGATCCAGAGACTTTGCTCGTCAATGTCGCGGGTGTCGCCATCGCAAGCGGTGATATCTACTACTGGACCGGCACCGCGCTCATCGCGATGTTCGTGCTCGGTGGATGCAATGCTGCGAATCTCATCGACGGCCTTGATGGACTCCTGACTGGAACGAGCGCGATCATGGCAACGGGACTTCTTGTGCTGTGCATGATGATGGCAGCGCAAGGCATTACAGGAGATCCCTTCGAATCACTCGCAGGCGTTCGCATCGTGCTCTGTCTCGCGTTGCTTGGCGGAATGCTCGGGTTCCTTCCATGGAACTTCAATCCCGCAATCATCTTCCTCGGCGACTGTGGAAGTTTGCTCATTGGATATCTCTTCGTCGTCATCATCCTGATGCTCGGCGAAGATGGTGACACGCACCTCGTGCTCGCGGGCTTGATCATTTTCGCGCTGCCCATCATGGACACCGCGCTTGCGATCGTGCGACGAAAACTCGCAGGGCTGCCGATGTCTGCGCCAGACGCCAATCACATTCACCATCTGTTGAAGCGCGCGTTTGATGGACGCGTGAAGTCTGCGGTGCTTGCGCTCTACGCCATCGCACTGATCTTCGCGATCCTCGGCGTCATGCTCGGCCTGCTGGCAATTGACCAGGTTGTGCGTCTGCGTGTCGTATACGCCGTCGTGATCGTCGTCTTCGGTGGTTTCGGCGCGATGGCACTGAAGATTGCGCTGCGAAGTCGCTGGGCTTCCGAGCTCGCAGCAGCTGAACAACGCGACGAGTCAGTTCAACACACGCACGACAACGCCGTCGCGCCTGAGCAAGCCTCGTGATTCCGCCAGCAGATTTTTCGGGACACATGCCCGTTTTGCTTCGGGAAGTGCTTGAGTCACTTCAGCCTATTTCCGGAGCGACGTTTGTCGATTGCACTGCAGGTCGAGGCGGTCACGCAGCTGCCATTGCAAAGCAACTTGCGCCTGATGGTCGCGTTGTGCTGTTTGACATCGATCGTGTGAACCTCGCATTCTCCGCAGCTCGGGTCGAAGCAGAGTCCGGCATCACGCCGATCGCGGTGCATGGAAGTTTCAGTGCAGTGGGTCGAGAACTTGACGCTCGTGGTCTTCGTGCCGACATGATTCTCGCCGACCTTGGGTTCGCGTCCAATCAGATGGATGACCCCGAGCGTGGGATGAGTTTCACCCATGACGCGCCACTCGACATGCGTCTCGACCGCACGGTGGGGCAGACCGCGGCGCAGTTTCTCGAACGGCTCAGCGAGCGTGAATTGGCAGACATTATTTTTCAGTTCGGCGAGGAGCCGTACTCGCGTCGCATCGCTTCGAAGATTGTCGAAATTCGCGCACAAACGCCGATCAAATCGACGTCGCAACTGGCAGATCTCGTTCGTGAGGCATATGGCTCAAGGGCGCGAACTTCACGGATGCATCCAGCAACGCGCACCTTCATGGCACTGCGCATTGCAGTGAACGACGAACTCGGAGCGCTTCGCGCGTTTCTCGAGCAACTCGCTTTCGCTGCGATACGCGCGCATGAAAGTTCGCCGACTTGGATGAACCTCGGAGCGCGCGTCGCAGTGATTGGGTTTCACAGCCTCGAAGACCGAATGGTGAAACGCCTGTTTGTCGAACTCTCGCAGCGGAGCATTCTTCGCGTCGGGAGAAAGCAACCGATGGTCGCATCGGAAGCAGAGCTCGCGGAGAACCCGCGCGCTCGTTCAGCAAAACTCCGGACAGCCACGGTCGGTCGTCCGGAATAAGAGTGCGAGTCGCGCAGCGAATGCTCACTGCGCGAAGAGCACTGCACAGTTCCACTGCAAGGACGCACGGCATGACACGCGAGAACAAGCTGGCACTCATCATCGGTTTCGGACTCCTCCTCTTCGTTGGCATTTTGGTGTCGGATCATTTGTCCGCACGGACGGGTCCTGCGGTCGTGCCGATCGCACTGCGCACGAAGGAACAAGTGAGTTTGCCTCGTGAACTTGAAGTGCCGCGCGAGTTCGGTCAAGCCAATCAACCGCTTCCACCAACCAACCCAGAGTTCGAAGACACGCGCATCGTTCGCGTCCAACCGCCACTCGTTGGTCCCCAAGACGCAGTTGTCGTGCAGCCACCACAACAGTTCAACATTCAAGAACCGCAAGAGCGCGTCCACGTCATCGCAAAGGGCGAGTCGCTCGGCGTAGTGTCGAAGAAGTACTACAACACGACGCGGTACGCAGCGCAGTTGGAAGCACTCAACGGCGTGAAATCGAGCGCGCTGAAGATCGGACAACAAATCAAGATTCCGCCGATCGAAGTCATCGATCCATCGAAGGCAGTCATCGCGGTGCAGCCAATGGATCAGGCTGGTTCGTACGCATTCCCTGTGGATCCACAGGTGATGCAGGACGCAGGAGCAGTCGCGCAGTTCCGCACGGTGACCCTCGCAAAGGGACAGACGCTCTATGAACTCGCTGCGCGCGAACTCGGTTCGGGTCCGCGTTGGAACGAGATCACGCAGGCCAATGGTGATCCCATCGGCAATCCCAATTCGTTGCGCGTCGGTGCATCACTGCGTATTCCGAACAACTGAACGCATCGTCACGTCGACTTCATCAGAGGTTGCTGCACATGTTCGCGAAGCTCGTCCTCATCATCCTCGCGCTGGGCGCAACGTTTGGCGCGCTGCTCGTGAACCGACAGCAACGCGTCGACGCTGCTGCGCAAATCAGTCGCATGCACTTCAAGCTCCATCGACATGAGCGCGCAGCAAGTCGGTTGCGCGCCGAGATCGCTCGTGCAGTGCGACCAGACGAAGTGCGCACGCTTCTCGCGAACACGCCGACTAGTTGGGAACCCATTCTCTATCGCTACGACCCCGCGAAGGCAACGCGCCTTGTGCAGGACGAAACAGTTGCGGCTGACGAAGACAACGAAGGGAAATTGGGCGGATGAATATGTTGCATCGCACGATTGGACTTCCCAACGAAAGCACTCCGCGCGCGGTCGCCATTCAATACTGGTCGCGCTTTGCAACGGTGTCGATCGCGGGCGCATTGATCTTGACTGCAGGTCGCGTGATGTGGTTGAAGACGAACCCGTCAGACGCACTTGAAGCATCGATGACGCGAAAGAACGGTCAGAGTGTGCACGAACGCACGCTCGCGGAGCCATTCCCACGCGGCACGATCTACGACCGACGTGGACAAGTGGTTGCGATGGACACCACTGGTTGGTTCGTCTACTGCGATCCGAAAGTTGTCTATCGTGAAGCACAAGAAGCGCTTGAAAAATGGGAGCGCGCGAGTGAATCGAAGAAGAGCGCGCTGCTCGAGAAGGGCAAGGAGCCGCCGTCACTTGATCCTTTCGGCGACATCGCCGCGCGCGTTGCAGCAGCAATCGGTGCGAATCCAGCCGATGTCTTGACTGAGATTACGAAGCGCACGGATCCAGAGTTGCATGTGCTGAAGCCATCACTCACGACTGAAGAGTGGGCGAAGTTCCCGCGCTACATCGTGCTCGGTAAAGGTCTCAACGACGCGCAAGTGGATGCACTTCGCACCGCCAAGGTCGCAGGGGCGGTGCTTTCACCTCAGCCAGTTCGCGCGTATCCATACGGTGGACTCGCGGCGCCGATCATCGGCAAAGTGGGGGCGGATCACAAGGGTTTGTCAGGCTACGAATTTCGCGCTGAAGAAGCGCTCTCGCCTACTGGTGGTCGCGTCACATATCTCTGCGACAACCGCGGTCAAGTCATCACGATTCCAGAGCATGGATTGCAAGTTGGTGCCGAGGGCGAAGATGTTGTGCTCTCGATTGACATGGTGATTCAAGAAATCGCCGAGCGCGAACTCAAAGCAACAGTGGAAGCCGCGAATGCATCCGGCGGTCGATGCATCGTGCTCGATGTCGACACCGGCGAAATTCTCGCAGCGTGTGACACCATCAAGAGCAACACGGGTCGCACCGCGATCACCGAAGATCCAGGCGCGAAGATCGATCCATCACTCGCACGCATGCGATGGGTGACGGATCCATTTGAACCAGGCTCGATCTTCAAGCCATTCGTGTGGGCGTGGGCAGTGCAGGGCGGTTTCGCAAAGCCCAACGAAACGATTCGATTGCCAGATGGTCCGATGACACTCACCGACGGACGCGCCAAGCGCACAATCCGCGAAGCACATCGTTCCAGTTACGGCACGAAAACATGGGAAAACGTGCTCGTGAAGAGCGTGAACGCTGGCATGGCAACGGTCGCGTTGCGCATGTCCACGCAAGAGATGAAGGATATGCTCACGGGATTCGGTTTCGGCCTCAAGACGAACATCGGCATCCCCGGCGAGACTGCAGGTCAACTTCCGCCACGCGATGAATGGTCCAATCGCACGCGCGCGCAAACATCCGTCGCGTTCGGGCAAGGCGTCAGCGTCTCCGCACTACAACTCGTCCACGCATTCAGTGCATTCTGTCGCGACGGCACGATGGTTCCACTTCGCATGCTCGTCGGCGCACGCGCAAACGCGCCAGCAATTCCAGTGCTCAACGAACCAGTCGTGATGGCAACACGCGAAGCAATGGAGAAGGTCATCACCGAAGGCACAGGCAAGCGACTCAAACCAATCTTGCACTACCGAGCCTTCGGCAAATCAGGCACCGCACAACTCGCAGCCCCCAAGGGCGGCTACTACGCCGACAGATACATGTCGAGCTTCATCATGGGCGCTCCCTACGAGCAACCCAAAATAGTAATCCTCGTCACGATCGAAGACCCCGACAAAAAGAAACTCGGCGACGGCGTCGGCGGCGGCGCACTCGCAGGCCCCTGCGCCGCAAAGATCATGAACGGCGCCCTCGAATACATCGGCGTCCCGCACGGCAGTGACCTCCCGTACGAGCCGAAAACAAAGATTGCGGCAGTGACGACGAGTCGTTGATCACGCCTGCGCGCGTGCCCACACTCACAAGCCGAGGAGCAAGCGCTCGGGGTGTTCGATGCAGTCTTTGATGTGTTTGAGGAAGCCGACGCTTTCGGCGCCGTCGATGATGCGGTGGTCGTAGCTGAGGGCGATGTACATC
>QWPV01000044.1 GCA_003671055.1 Planctomycetota bacterium | reverse complement strand
CGCAACTCGCGGTGGTGTGGGTGTGCGACCCGATGCACGGCAATACAGAGTCGGTGGTTCCATCGAGCGGTACGTGGGCAGGCAAGAGCGTGAAGACGCGGAAGTTCGCGCATGTGCTTGCGGAAGTTGAACAAGCGTTTGAGATTCATCGCAATGAAGGCACGGTGCTCGCTGGCGTGCATGTCGAGTTGACCGGCGAAGATGTCACCGAGTGCACGGGTGGCGCGCGTGGATTGACAGACGATGACTTGTCGCGCGCGTATCGCTCAAGCGTGGATCCTCGATTGAACTACGAACAAGCACTCGAACTCGCAATGCTCATCGCGCGCCGAGCGCTCTGACAGCGTAAATCTGCGCAGCATCGGGGTCGCCGTTGCTGACCTATACTCCGCGCCCTATGCAGCGTCGACGCGTTGTTCTTACTGGTCTTGGACCTGCCACCGCCTTTGGCATTGGCATTGATCCTTTGTGGCAAGCGCTTGTCGAAGGCCGCTCGGGGCTTGGGCTCATTCGCGCCTTTGATGCGAGTGGATTTCGCGCAGCAAGTGGCGCGCAAATCCCTGATTCCTTCGATGTGAAAGACTTTGTCCTCAAGAGTTACCGCAAGGGAACGAAGGTGATGGCGCGCGATATTGAGATCGCGGTTGCTGCGGCGGTGACTGCAGTGAAGGACGCGGGTTTGACCACGCGCGGCACGGATGCGGAAGCTGTTGCGACGATTGCGCCGAGTCGATTCGGTTGTCACATCGGTGCTGGCTTGATCGCGGCGGATCTTGATGAACTGACCGCTGCGCTCTGGACTGCCAAGAACGCTGCGAACGAGTTTGATGCAGGAAATTGGGGACAGCAGGGGATGCAGGAACTCACGCCGTTGTGGCTGTTGAAGTATCTGCCAAACATGCTCGCGTGCCATGTGACGATCATTCACGATTGCCAGGGTCCATCCAACACGATCACATGCAATGAAGCGTCGAGCGGTTTGAGTCTCGCGGAAAGTCAGCGCGTGATTGAACGCGGTGCCGCGGATGCGTGCCTCTCTGGTGGTGCGGACAGCAAACTGAATCCGATGGCGTATCTGCGACAGGAACTCGCGCATCGACTCGCGCTGTGTCCGCCTGATGCTGATGCGACGACGATCATTCGACCTTTCGATGCAACATCAACGGGCTCGCTCGTTGGTGAAGGCGGCGGCATTCTCGTGCTCGAAGCGTTCGACACCGCGAAGGCGCGAGGCGCGCGTATGCACGCGATGCTTGCAGGAACAGGCGCCACGCAGTCGTACTGCGAAGACACCGTTGGACTCGTGCCTGGCACGAATGGCGAATCGCTCGCGGATGCGATTGACGCAGCGTTGCGCGATGCGAGTTTGAGTGCGAGCGATATTGATGCGGCGATTCCCTACGGATGCGGTGTACCTGCGATTGACGCGATTGAAGCCGATGCGCTGCATCGTGTGTTTGGTGCGCGCGCGGCGACGCTGCCACTCGTGACGCTTGCGCCGTTTATTGGCGCGACGGTTGCAGGCTTCGGCGCGATTGCAGTTTCCGTTGCTGCAAAGTGCATCACCGAACAGCGTCTTCCTGCTCGATTGAATTCCACTTCAACGGCTGGCGTTGCTGCAACTGCTGCGCCCTCATGTGCGACGGCGTTACGGCACATTCTCGTGTTTACTCCAAGTCTCGGCGGACAAAACAGCGCCGCGATTGTCTCGAAGCTTGATTGAAACGATTGCTCCATGACTTCAAGAACTGCTTCCAATCGCGTGGTCGTCACAGGCATGGGCTGGATTACTCCGCTCGGTCACGACATTGATTCCACCTGGCAGCGACTCATGCGTTCCGAGAGCGGCATGGGTCCGATCACACGCTTTGATGCGCGCACGTTTCCCACGACCTTTGCGGCGGAAGTCAAGAATTACGATGTTGCGAAGTTTGTCGCCGATGTGAAAGTGCACGCGACAGCAGGATTGAATTCGCAATTCGCGCTCGGTGCGGCAAGTCAAGCGTGGAAGCAATCGGGGCTTGATGCGTTTAGCGCATTGAATCGCAAGCGCGTCGGTCTGTACCTTGGCGCGGGTGAAGGCGTGCTCGATTTCCCGCAGTATGCAGCCGCAAATCTTGCGGGCTGGAGTGATGGCGCGACCAGACTTGATGCTGTGCGTTGGGCGAAGACCGCGCATGAAGTGCTCACGCAGATGTACGAAGTCGAGCAAGAGCCCAACATGCCGCTTGCGCATCTCGCGCGCGAGTTTGGCATTCGTGGCCCTGCGCTCAATTGTCTCACAGCATGCGCGGCGAGCACGCAAGCGATTGGTGAGGCGTACTCGCTCATTCTTCGCGGCGATGCGGATGTGATGGTGAGCGGTGGAACGCACACGATGATTCATGTGCTCGGCGTGACAGGGTTCAATCGATTGACCGCGCTCTCGACATCCAAGGGTGATCCGACGAAAGCATCGCGACCGTTCGATGCAACGCGCGACGGATTCGTGATGGGTGAAGGCAGCGGCATGGTTGTGCTTGAACGGCTCGAACACGCGCTCGCGCGCGGCGCGAAGCCACTCGCGGAGCTTGTGGGCTACGGTTCGAGTGCTGATGCGTTTCGCATCACCGACATTCAGCCAGAAGGTCGTGGCGGAGCATCCTCGATGCATCAAGCGCTTGCGCAAGCGGGAATTGATCCGCTGGCGCGTCGAGCCGATGGTCGCGCAGCGATTGATTACATCAGCGCGCACGGCACGGGTACGAAAGAGAACGATTCGATCGAGACTCGCGGCGTGAAGCGCGTGTTTGGTGAACACGCCAAAGACATTCCTATGAGTTCCATCAAAGGAATGATGGGGCATCTCATCGCAGCCGCAGGCGCAGTGGAATTCATCACGTGCATCCTCGCGATTCGCGATGGCATGCTTCCACCCACGATCAACTACAACACGCCTGATCCAGATCTTGATCTCGATTACGTGCCAAATGTCGCGCGCAAAGCGAAGGTCGACATCTGCCTCTCCAACAGCTTCGGCTTCGGTGGTCAGAACGACACCCTTGCTGTGAAGCGATTCGAGTAATCGTGGCGATCATGCGACCAACGCGTCTCGTTGCCGCACTTGCGTTTGGTGTTGGAGTTGGAGCGGTCATCCTCGCGATGTTGCCGCCCGAATCGCAAGGGGGCTTGCCGAGCGATGCAACGCGACGCGCAGAACTTTTTGAGCAGGGCCTCGCTGCAGCAGTGCGCACAATTCGTGTGGATGAAAACCCCTGGGCAATCGCGATTGAAACGAACGATGTGAACGCATGGCTCGCGACACGACTGCCGAAATGGATCGCGCACGACCCATCGCTCGCGGATCTTGAGCCCGCGACGCAACTCATTCTTTCGTCAAGCAGTGCTGGCGTGACGCTCATCGAACCGTTTGGTCCACTGCAACTCAGTCTCGCGCTGCAACCAGAAGTTGTTTCGACTCAAGATGGCGCGCGGGTTCGAATCGCGCAGGCGCGTGCCGCGATTGGTCGGCTTCCGCTGCCGTTTCTCGGTGCGTGGTTGCTTGCACGTGTAGTGCCAGCGGATCTCGAAGCGCGTGGGGCACAAGGGGTTGCGACGCGGTTCGATCTTGGTGATGGTCGAGTTGTCGAGTTGCTTGATATCGAAACCTCACCGGGAAAGATTTCACTCGAATTCAGCACCGGAAGAACGGTCTCGCGCGCACACAAGGCTACTATTGTTCCTTCACCGTAACGAGTGCAAGGGAATGGAAATTATGAATGGCACTGCAATCGAAAGTTCTCCCACGCGCCTATCTATGAGACGCGCGTTCTTATGTGATGCGAGTTCAACGCACGCGCCTGCAGATCGCGCAGCGCAGTTTTGTATCGCAGGCGTTGGTCAAGATGCGCCGAAACTGGATGCCTCTGGCGCGATCGATCTTTCGCGAACGCTTGTGGTACTGCCAGGCTCGCGCGCGAGACGGCTCTTTCTTCGCGCACTTTCGGAGGCTGTGGGAAATCATCCGCTCATTCCGCCTGAAACGACAACGGTGGGCGGCGCCGAGGCATTGCTCTTCGATGCACCGATCACGGTTGCGTCCACGACTCGCGTTGCTCCTTCGAGCGTCGAACGACTTGCATGGGCGCATGTATTGAGCGATCCGCGCGCTGCGATTCTGCTGCATCAAGTGGAAGGCGCTGCACCGCTCAATCTCGCGCAACGCTTTGACGCTGCGCGTGTCGTCTTGAGTGCGATCAGTGAACTCGACAAGGCGTTGCTCACTGCGGAGGGTGTCGCGGAAGTTGCGGCAAAACTTGGTGAAAACGAGCTTGCGGCGCGTTGGTGTGCGATCGATGAGCTTTCGATTGATGTTGGCGCGTGGCTGAAGAAGCGTGGATTTCACGCAGCATGCTCGCCGCGCGCACGTGCGTGGGGTGCGCCGAGTGGGATGTTCGATCGTGTCGTCCTCGTGGGACTCGCGGAAGTTCGTCCGAGTTTGCGTCACGCGTTGCGCACGTCGAACGCCGATGTTGTCGCATGTGTGTTTGCGACGGAAGTCGACGCGTCGCGCTTTGATGCGTACGGCGTGCCGGACGATTCCTTCGCAGCACCGCTTGCGTTTGAGCCGATCGAACTCACGCCATGCGCGGACATCGCGGACTTGACTGAGCGACTCGTCGCGTGGGTGAGCGACGCAGTGGATGGGCCCGTGCATGCCGCAGCAGAAGACTTCACCTTTGCAATGGTGGATGAATCGATGGCGCAACCTGTGGCCCGCATGTGTGAGAGCCACGGTCTCTCGCTGCACCTTGCGGAAGGGACGCCGCTCGCAATGACGCTGGTGGGGCGACTTGTCATTGATCTCAATCGCGCATTCTCAGAGCAATCGTCAAATGCTGCGACGGCGCTCGTGAATGCGCTCGATAGTGCGGCGTACTCGCCGAGTTTCGATCTTGGATTTCGCACGCGCCGAGTGCGCAGCAATCTCATTCCGTGCGCACCCAAGGGAATGCTCGCGAAACTCGCGGATGAAATCGCGACCGTAGATCCCGCAAGCGATCCGTACAAGGTCATCACGGCGCTCTGCGCACTCCAAAAGCCAACGAGTATTGCGCACACGGCGAAAATGAGTTCGTTGGACTTGCTCGGCGAGATTCTCGCGCCCGCATTTGTCGAACTTCGCGCGCGCAAGGATGCCTCGGATGTCGAACGCACGGCCGCGGTCCTGCTCTTCAAGCAGCTCGATCAACTTCGACTCGACTTCAGCACGCTACAAGACGATTGCACTTCATCGCTCGCGCTCTCGCTCTTGACGGATTTCGTGCTCGCGCAATCTGTGCCGATGGAATCGAACGACGCGTCGATTGAAACGGTGGGCTGGCTTGAGTTACCGTTCGATCCAGCCGCACGCATCGCGCTTATCGGGGTGCACGCCGGTGCGTTGCCTGGAAATACGAACGAGTTCGGTCTCTTGCCTGCGCGTCTCCGCGAGCGACTCTCGTTGACGACGCTCGCAACGCGGCGTGCACGCGATGGCTTCATCCTTTCGCAAGTGCAAGCGCGCGTGGGGAATCGCGTGTCGCAAACAGCGACGAGCGGTGCGATTCCGAATCTGTTGTTGCTCTGTCCACGCGTGGATATCGCGAGCAATCCGCTGTTGCCGAGTCCATTGATCTTCGGCGGCAACGCTGCGCATCTCGCTGCACAAGCGGTGCGATTCTTTGATGAAGAAGCGCGCGCGCATGAGCCGCACTGCACACTCGTGCATGGCACCGCAGCGCGAACGCAGTCGGTGGCTCTCCAAGGCGCATTCGATCCATTGCCTCCCGTGCGTGCATATCCAGCCGATAAATCGATTCGCGCGACTGACTTCAAGTCGTATCTCGACTGTCCGTATCGATGGCATCTCTCGCGTGCGGAATCGCTGTATCCATTGCGCGCGTCGGACTACGAACTCGATGAAGCGGGATTTGGAACGGTGTTGCACGAAGTCATTGCGAAGGCATTTCCCGCGCAGACGGAGGAAGCGTTCAACGATGCTCGCGCCCTGTCGATCGAGCAAGTGTGCGCGAGACTTCTAGAGCCATTTGACGGAGTTCTCCGCGACAACGGCATCGACGCCGATGGAGCTGGCACACATTTTCAGTGCACTGAAATGCGTCGACGACTCGCAGCACTCGCGCATTGGCAGCATGCAGCCTTCGCAGTGGGCTGGCGCATTGTCGCTGTCGAAACGTCGTTCGATGCCGAACTCGAACTCGCGGATGGCACGACAACGAAACTGAGCGGCAGGATCGATCGCATTTCGTACAACGCAGCAACACACACGCTCTGCATTCACGATTTTAAAACGTTCGACAACATCAAGAAGACTGCGGACAAAGATCACGCGACATTCTCAAAGGGCGTCTTCCAAGACGGCACGTGGAAGAACCTGCAATTGCCGCTCTATCGTGCACTCGGGACGAGCTCGTGGGCGAGTCTTGTTCCACTGATCGCTGAAGGCCGCGAGCTTGGCATTGATGTTGGCTACATCATTCTGCCTGCTGGCGGAAAGACCTTTGAGTCCCTCGCGACATGGCCGCTTGCGAGCGATGCGTCCGCGGTTGTTGAAGCGAAGCGCATCGCGCTCTTGATGCGAAGTGCGGATCCTCAGCCTCTGCCTGAATCGATCGCGGAAGAGTGGGACTCGTATCGCACGGTTTGCCGCGCGACGATCGTGAAGTCGGAGGATGCATTCGCGGCGAATGAGTTGGAGGCCGAAGCAGGTGCCGATGCGTCTGAGGCGAGCGATGCTGCTGAAACCAGCACTGTTGCAACGGAGGACGCGGTATGACCATGCAAGTGAAGCACACCATCATCAGCGCCAGCGCGGGCAGCGGCAAAACCTATCGACTCACCAATCGCGCGATCGCGCTCTTCGTGCTCGGCGCGAAACTCGACAGCGTCTTGGCAACGACATTTTCTCGCCGTGCAGCGGGAGAGATTCGTGATCGCATTCTGGGTCGACTCGCGCGCGCTGCGTCGAACAGCAACGATCGCGCGGCACTTCACGATGCAATCGCCGCAGAGGTGCAAGGCGCATCGGCGAGCGCATTTGGTGACGACTTCGCGCACACAACGCTCACACGACTTCTCAACGATGTGCAGTCCCTGCGTGTCGGCACGATTGACAGTGTGTTCTCGAAGATCGTCGCAAGTGTGCAGAGCGGCGTGTCGCCATCGATCGTGCCTGCAGATGCCCATGAACTTGACGAGATCGCGCTTGAAGCAGTCGTGCGGATGTTTGCCGATGCGCGCAGTGATCCCAAGCAGCACCTAGAGCTGACGGTTGCGGTGAGCGGCATTCTGAAGGGTCGTCTCGGCCGTCGCATCGTGCAAACGATCACGAAGGAACTCGCGGATCTGTTGCCGTTGTATCGATGCGCAGATGCGAGCGCGTGGGAGTGGACTGCGGCAGGCGGCTTTCCATCCGTGAGTGAGATTGAAGCGTGTTGGAAGGCGTTAGAGGAGGCGCTGAAGCGAGACGCACTGGCGAGCGATCCCAAGGCTGCAAGGCACGCGTTGAAGATCCGGGAGCACTGCGCCGGGACAACCCCTGGAAACTCAAAGGTGTTTGAACCGCTCTCGCGCCTAACACTCGATCCGAATGACGCGGATGCATGGTCGCTTCTCGGCAAGTCAACGCTCCTCATCAACGCGCCGGTGACGGGAAAGTTCGGGTCGAATGCGATTCCGCCCTCCGTACTTGCCGCAGCGCTCGCTCTTGCCGAACTCCCTGTTCGCGCACTCGAACGGATCTACATCGATCGCACACGTTCCACGCGAGTGCTTCTCGAAAAGTACGACCGTGCGCTACTCGCCATCCTCCGCGAGCGAGGTCTCGTGACCTTCGACGGCGTTGCGCATGCAGCGGGCAACATCGTGGAGCGTTGGTCGAGTGCGAAGGCGGGTGCGATTTCTGCGAGCGAAAGTCCATACGGCAACACCAACCACCTGTTGCTTGATGAGTTCCAAGACACAAGTCTCCAACAGTGGGGCGCGCTGCGTCCGCTTGTTGCAGAGATCGTGCAATGTGCCCCGTCCACGATTGCGCCTGCGCCGAGTTTCTTCTGCGTGGGCGATGTGAAGCAATCGATCTATGGCTGGCGCGGCGGCGAGCCGAGTCTGCTCCGCAATCTTCCGCTGCGTATCGACGCAACGCAGGATCTGTCGTCACGCCTCCAGTGTGAACCACTCGCGACGACGTATCGCAGTCGTCAAGCGATCATGGATTGCGTGAACGCGCTGTTCTCGTGCATCCACACGAACGCGGCAGTAACTCAGTTTCAGCGTGGGAAAGCGGCGATCGAGTGGGAGAAGAGTTTCGAGACACACGTGATTGCGAAGAAGCTCAAACTATTGCCGGCTGGCGAAGTACATCTCTCGCTGATCGAAAATCTCAAAGGTGAAGCACTCAAGACGGCAACGGTCGCGAAAATCGTCGAGCGTGCAGCCGACTTGCTTGAGCAAGGCGTCGGAAAGATCGCTGTCCTCGTCGCATCCAACGCGATGGTTGGATACATCGTGCAAGCATTGCGTGCGAAGGGCATCGACGCAGCCGGACGTGCTGGCGGATCACTCGAGGATTCTGCTGCAGCGAACGCTGTGCTGGACGCATTCCGATTTGCGCATTGCGCGGAAGATTTACCTGCGCTTTTTAATGTTGTGCACTCACCGCTCGGAAAACTCCTCAAACTCTCGGATGCGTTGCTTCCCGCATCGAGCGGTTCCTCAAAGCATCGCGCGCGCGCATCGTTCGACTTGCGCAGAGACATTTTCAAAGCCGGTTGCGCGCGCTGGATTGATCAGCAGCGAACAACACTCGATGCGAGTGCGGCACTGTGTCCGCGCGATCATCGCCGACTCACGCAACTTGCCGCATTCGTCGAGCAACTGGAGTTGTCCGCAGGGCATCGAGGTTCGCGCAGTTTGGGCGAACTCGCGAGTGCTGCTGCGCAATGTCGTGTGGACGATGATTCTGAAGGTGGAAGCGGTGCGAGCGTAGAGGTCGTGAACTTCCATCAGTCGAAAGGTCTCGAGTGGGACGCGGTGATCATCAGTGAGTTGACCGGACGGCTTGAGCGGCAACTGACCGTCGGAGTTGCACGCGGCGCAAATGGTCGACCGTCACGCGTCATGCGTGCCGTATCGAAAGACTTGACCATCTCTAATGCATTTGATGAGACGATGGAAGCAACGCGCAGCGCAGATTTCGAAGAACGGCTCTCGATTCTCTATGTCGCAGCGACTCGAGCGAAGGCATATCTGGAGTTCGTAATGCCAGCGACGATTTCGAAAGCGAAGCCGAAGAATGGCGTTCCCGTGTATCTGAAGCAGATGGCATCGGTCGTCCATGCCGGCATCGCAGGTGCAGTGGATCCAGCGGTTGCGCTCTTGAAACCAGTGCTGCTGTTCGGTGATGCGGGATCCGCGGCACAGGGTCGCGTCCAACGCGAATCAACCGGAACGTCTCGCGTCATCACGCCGCGCGCACCGAAGTCGCGCGGTGGTCGTACGCGTCCCTTGAGCGCCGCGTATGCATTGGCCGAACAAGACGATCGCGCCATGTCCGTTGGCACCGCGGGCGCGCAGGCTGGACTTGACGCACGGCACCGTGGTCTCGTCGCACACGAAGTGCTTGGAAGTATCGAGTGGCTCGGCGCGACATCACCTAACGGCTTCACACTTGACGCGAGTGTTCGCGTGCACATCGCATCGCGGCTCGTGCGATTGCTTCCCGAGCGCGAGTCGAGTTGGATTCAATCAGAGATCTCCGTTGTAGAAGCATTGATTGCGAGTTGGTCGGATCTGCGCGCGTTCCTCAGCCTTGCCAAAGTGCGCAATGGAGCAAGCGCCCACGCCATGCGCGAGCGACCGTTTGTCTATGTTGGCAAAGGGAGCGAAGCCGGTCGAGTTCGGACTGGTTCCATCGATCGGTTGGAGCTCGTCGGAAAACCAGGGGCGTGGACGAGCGCGGAAGTCATTGACTACAAGACGGATCACATCCATTCATCAGAAGTGAAGGCCAAGGGCGAGCATCATCGTCCGCAACTTGAGGCGTACCGGGTCGTGGTCGCTGAGCAGTACGGACTTCCGCTGAACGCGATCACCATGACGCTCGTCTTCCTGCATCCGCGTGTCATTCATACGCTGTAACGGGACCCAAAACAGCCGCCGCATGCTGCAGACTCGCGGCGCATGCTGCAGACTCGCGGCGCGTGCTGCAGACTCGCGGCGCGTGGGGCAGACTCGCGGAGATTCATCCTCTACAATCCGTCCCCCATGTCCGAACTGACGCTCAACGGTCGCAAGATTTCTTTCAAGCCAGGGCAGTCAATCTTGGCGGCCGCGCTCGATGCACAAATCGAGGTGCCGCACTATTGCTACCACCCATCGCTCTCTGTGGTCGCCAACTGCCGCATCTGTCTCGGCGAAGTGTGGATCCCGAACGCGAAGACGGGCAAGCTCGATCTCATTCCGAAGCTCGTGCCGACATGTCAGCAGGCTGCGTCCGAAGGCATGGTTGTCTACACCGACAGCCCGAAGGCCGTAGAAAATCAGAAGGCGGTGATGGAGTATCTCCTCATCAATCACCCTGTCGATTGCGCGGTGTGCGATCAGGCCGGCGAGTGCACGCTGCAGGATTATTCCTACGAGTACGGACGCGGCGCATCGCGCTTTGAGGAAGCGAAGAACAAGAAGGCCAAGAAGGACGTTGGTCCAAACATTCTGCTTTACAGCGATCGTTGCATCATGTGCACGCGTTGCGTTCGATTCACGAGCGAAGTGACACAGACCCACGAACTCATGATCGACGGTCGCGGCTCGCATGAGTCGATCGATATTTTTCCAGGCATGCCGCTCGACAATGAACTTGCATCGAACGTCATTGATCTTTGCCCTGTTGGTGCGCTTCTCGACAAGGATTTCCTCTTCCAGCAGCGCGTGTGGTTCTTGAAGAAGACTGCATCCATCGATGGAATCACATCAAGTGGCGACAATCTCAGCGCCGAGCACAACGAAGGACGGATCTACCGCCTCAAGCCGCGCTTCAACGCCGACGTGAACAAGTGGTGGATCACCGATGAAGTCCGCTACGGTTGGAAGTTCGTGCACGCGGAAGCACGCATTTCACTTCCGTCGATCAAGCGCGCAGATGGAACGCGCGAGGAGTTCTCGAAACTCGATCCACGCGGCGCGTTTGATACGACCTACGCACATATCAACGCGTCGCTGCAGGCGCTTGTGAAGAAGCGTCTCGCACTCCTTCTCAGTCCAATGCTGAGTTGTGAAGACACCTTCTCACTCGTTCGTCTCGCGCTCTCGATCGATCCGAACGCGACAATCGGACTCGGCCCTGTGCCCATCGTTGGCGCCGACAAAACAATCTCAGGCTTCGTGATTCGCGCGGAAAAGGCGCCAAATGCGCGTGGAGTCCGTCGCGTTGCGAATGCAATGCTCGCAGCTAAAGGCAACACGACTGGCATACTCGAGTTCGCAAACTTCGAACGCGAAGTCGCGAGCGCGGCCATTGGCGCAGTCCTCACGACCGGCAACTACCCGAGCGCGTGGACAACCCCAGCCCTCGTCGCAGCACTCGCTGGCAAGTTCGTCATCGCAATCGACACGCTCCCCAACGCAATCACCGCGATCGCGGACGTCGTACTCCCAAGCGCGACCTGGCTTGAGAAGTCCGGCTCTTTCGAAAGCGCAACCGGCAGATTGCAATCCTTCGATCAAGCAATCGAGCCCATCGAATTCTCCCGCAGCGAAGCACAAATCGGCATGGACCTTGCCGCACTCCGCGCAAGTGTCCCTGCTCAAAAGTTCAACGCCGACGGCGTCCGCAAGGAACTCGCGAAGTACGCCGGCCTCGACGCCTTCAGCACCGCCCTCCACCAACCCCCACCACGCGCCCCCGTCGACAGCGACATGGTCCTCGTGGAATTGTGAGTGGACTTTTGCGAGAAAACGCGAAGCCATTCCTTGCAAATTACAATCACGATGGTAATTTACAAGAATGCTCCGTCGCATCGCGTCCACATTCTTGCGCTCCGCGCTCCGCCAATTTCCGGCGGTGACGATCGTTGGACCACGCCAATGTGGGAAAACAACGCTCGCTCGTTCGCTCGGCGGCTCATACTTCGATCTCGAGCAAGAGTCAGAACGCGTTCGACTCGACCTCGAATGGAAAGAGCTCATCGCCGGCAAGTCGCGACTCATTCTTGACGAGGCGCAGTCGTACCCTGAAGTCTTCCCACGATTGCGCGGCGCGATTGACGCAAATCGCCGCAAGAACGGCAGGTTCCTGCTGCTCGGATCGGTCTCGCCAGTACTCATGCGATCGGTGAGTGAGTCGCTCGCGGGACGAATGGCAGTCGCAGAGCTCACCCCTTTCTTGCGAAGCGAAATTCGCACAACTGCGATGCGATCGCGCTTGTGGCTCATGGGCGGATTCCCAGATGGCGGAGTGCGTCGAGCGAAAGCCTTCCCCTTGTGGCAGGACAATTACTTACGTCTCATGACCGAGCGCGATCTACCCGCGCTCGGCATTCCATGCACGCAACAAACAACATCGCGTCTCCTCCGCATGTTGGCAGCACTCAACGGACAGCAATTCAACGCGTCCGAACTCGGGCGAAGTTTGGGCATCAACTACCAAACCGCGAGTAGCTACACCGACTTTGTCGAGGGCGCTTTTCTCATTCGTCGATTGCCCGCGTTTCACACAAACCTCGGAAAACGCCTTGTAAAAGCCCCGAAACTGTTCTGGCGCGACGCAGGACTTCTCCACGCGATTCTCGGCATCACGTCCATGCAAGCGCTGCGCTCGCATCCAAGCGTCGGCGCAAGTTGGGAGTCCTATGTCGTGGAGCAAGCGCTCGGCGTGCTCACCGCTCTCGGCGCGCCACACACCGCATATCACTTCCGCACCAGCGACGGACACGAACTCGATCTCGTCCTCGAGATCGGTCGCGAACGCATCGCCGTCGAAATCAAACTCACCTCCAACCCATCCCCACATGATCTCGCAAGACTCGAAAAGTGCGCCGCGATGATCAACGCCACCCGCAGCATCCTCGTCACCAACGTCCCCACCGACGCCGGCGACAAGAAGCGCCTCTCCTGCGGCCTCGACCGTTTCCTCCGCGAGTTGCAAACCCTCGGCAAACCAACCGCACGCACTTAACGCGTGTGACGCAGAAGCGATGAGTGAGAATCTGCGACAACGCAAACGTTGGAGCGGAGTGCGTGTTGTCAATACTGCGCGCGCACGGCGCCGCTCATGTCGAAGCGCCGCAGCGCGTACCCTCCGTCTCATGCTTCCTGTGCGCAGTGACATTCGAGAGGTTTGGACTCAGGCGTGGCCGACTGTGCTCGCGATGGTGAGTTACACGTTTATGCAGTTCGTGGATAGTTTGATGGTGTCGGTGGTGGGGCCGACCGAAGTGGCTGCGCAGGGGAATGCTGGGATTTGGACGTGGGTACTGATCTCGTTTGCGTTTGGGGTGACGACGCTGGTGAACACCCTTGTTGCGCAGTGTGTTGGTGCGAAACAGTTTTCGCGCATCGCTGCGTATGCGTGGGCGGGGCTTTGGATTTCGCTTGCGTATTGGGCGCTGGTGCTGCTTCCTTCTGCGTATGTTGCGGGTTCGCTGTTTGAGGTGATGGGGCACGATGCGTCGTTCATTGCGATGGAGCGTTCGTACGCGCAGATTCTTTTGGTCGGTGGCATTTTTGTTGTCGCGGGCAAGGCGCTTTCGAATGTGTTCTTCGGATTGCAGCGGCCGAAGGTCATCACGCTCGCTGCGATCGCAGGGAATGTTGTCAACATCGTTGCTGCGTTCATTTTCATCTTTGGTGAAGCGGGAATGCCGACGCTTGGATTGCCTGGAATACCTGGCACTCCTGCGTACGGGCTCGTAGGTGCAGCGATTGCGACGGTGCTCGGCACCGCAGTCGAGTGCATCATCCCATTCGCGGTCCTTTTCTCCGCGCGCATGAATCGCGAGTTGCAGATCTGGCGCGCATGGCGGCCCGATGCAGCCGCAATCCGCGAAGTGTTCTCGCTCGGTTGGCCTGCGGGATTGCAATTCTCGAATGAGATCATTTGCTGGGCGATCTTCATGACTGTGCTTGCGGGCGGATTTGGTGCCGATCACATGGCAGCGGGGTGGATCGCGCAACGCTTTGTGCACATGTCCTTCATGCCAGCGGTGGGACTCTCGATTGCTGCCACGAGTCTCGTCGGCAAACACATCGGTGAACGCAATCTTCCACATGCGGTGCGGTCTGCGCACGCCGCGCTTGCCATCGCACTTGCGTGGATGGGAATCTGCGGAGCGGTGTTCGTTCTCTTCAGGAATGAGTTGCCGCTTGCGTTCCTCGCGTCAGATTTACCGCTCGAGCAGCGCGCGCACATCACCGAGATCGCTTCGAAGATTCTGCTCTGCGCTGCAGCGTTCCAACTTCTCGATGCAGTGGGCATCACCTATAGCGGCGCACTTCGCGGCGCGGGCGACACGCTTGTGCCAGGGCTCGTGACGATCGTGTTGTCGTGGGGAATCATCGTGGGTGGTGGGGTGTTGATCGTGCGCTTCGCTCCTCAGCTCGAGTCGATCGGACCGTGGTTTGCAGCGACTGCGTATCTCGTGGTCTTTGGCGTTGTGTTAGGAATTCGTTTTGAACGGGGTGGATGGAAGCGATTACATCTGCTCGACGCGCATTCTTCGAAAGATGCTTCAAGCGCGCCTTGAACTTTTGCCGACGAATGGCGTCATGAGTCGTCATGATCGCTTTGAACCCACAGCAGGACCAGGCGTTGGAGCAACCATCGGGTACGTAGTCGCTGCTCTTGGCGCACTCTCGATCGCGTTCGTTCCGGTTTATGCAGCAGGCGACGCAACCGAAGCGCCGACCTCGGTCACTGCGCCGCCCACCACGGAAAACCTCCCGTCCGCCCAATAAGCGTCCATCTGGCGGTTCTGATCGCCTGATTGCTTAGTGGCATCCATTCGCCCTACACTCTGCGACCCCGATCCTCCGATCGGCTTTGGTTGATGTCGCGTCGTACCTCGTTTGTATTCTCGTTCTGATTGGAGTTGTCGCTTGAGCCATGGTCTCGATACTGTCATTGGTGGTAAGTCCCTCGACGCGCAGAAGGCTGCGACGCTGATTGCTGATGCGCAACGGTTTGAAGCCGCGCACGACAAGGTCAGTGCGATTGGCGCCTACCGCGCCGCGCTCCACTGCTCGAACGAACCAAACATCACTTTCCGCCTCGCAATCTTGCTTGATCTCGTGGGAGAAGAAGATGAAGCGATCAAGCTTTACTCCGAGCTCACCAACAGCAAGCGCCCTCACTTGAATGCGCTTGTGAATCTCGCGGTGCTCCTTGAAGATCGTGGCCAAGTCGTTCGCGCTGAGCGCATGTTGCGCCAAGTTGTCGCGACCGAACCGAATCATGAGCGCGGCAATCTCTTCCTCAAGGATGTGTCGGCTTCGCGCGACATGGTGGTCACACCAGAAGAGTTCGTTCCAACGACGAACGCGATCCTCGACACGCCCGTCACCGATTTCGAACTCAGCGTCCGTGCGCGCAATTGCCTGAAGAAGATGCAGATTCGCACACTTGGCGATCTCCTCCGCATTTCCGAAGCAGAGCTCATGAGCTACAAGAACTTCGGTGAGCAATCACTCGGAGAGATCAAGCAGATGCTCACGCTCAAGGGTCTTCGGCTCGGTCAGTCGCTCGAAGGATCTGCACCAAAGGTTCGCAGCGATGTCTACGAGCAACTTCGCGAGAAGTACTCCGAAGAACTCCTCGCTCGCTCGATTTCCTCGCTTGAACTGAGTGTCCGCGCCCGCAAGGCGCTGCAACTGCTCAACATTGCCACTCTCGGCGATTTGGCAGCGCGTACCGAAGCTGAACTCATGGGAGTGAAGAACTTCGGCGCCACCAGCCTGGTTGAAATCAAGGAGCGGCTCATCGCTTCTGGCTTGAACCTTCGCACACTCGACTAAACGCGGTCAAGACTGCGTCTCTACAGATTCGCGCTCCGAGCGCCGTCAGACCGAAAATCTGACAGGCGCGGTGGCGCATTTTTGTCTGTACGAAGTTTCGGTCTCTCATCCCTGCAGAGGTGCCATTGTCGATGTTCAGCGCACAACCTCCCGACTCCTCACGCCGCGCGTTTCTGCGTGTCGCCGCGCTCGCTGCTGCGGGGACGCTTCTCACGTGCTGCAAGACCCCTGAGGGCGCGAAGACCGCAAAGGGCGGCGCTCTCGGCGGCGCTGCTGCGGGCGGCGCAGGCAGCGCGCTCGGTGGTGGAACGCAAGCGGGTGGAACCGGCGCAGTTGCAGGGGACGGTGCGCAGCCGCCCATCGCGACGCCGCCGAGCGAGAAGATCATTGATCGACCCGTGCCGCCGCCCAAAGAGCCCGCGGTTCGAGTGAAGGTCGGTGGGATTGTGCAGCAGAAGGGCATCGAAGTCGGCGCGCCCGGGCAACTCTTGTCGGTGAAGGTCGATGGGCAGGACGAAGCGTTCACTCGCGTGAAGGCACCCGCGATATTCACGCGCACGAAAAATGCTTGGACGATCACGCCGCATGGCGGAGCCGCCAAGCGCATCGATATTGCGGGAGACTCGGTCCTCGTCGTCGCAACGCTCGGCACCGCGCACGAAGAGTTCCGCGTCTTCGGTGGTGTGTGGCCTGGTGTGCTGCACCTTGTGCCAACGAATGCGGGCGCGGATGTCATCGCGCATGTTCCGCTTGAGACCTATCTCGCGGGCGTGGTTGCGAAGGAGCTTTACAACAGTTGGTCACTTGAAGCGCATATGGCGCAAGCGATTGCCGCGCGAAGTTACGCGGTGTGCGAAGAAGCGCGTTGGGAAGGCACCCGCCACTTCGATGTGCACGCGAGTGAAGCGAGCCAAGCATGGGCTGGAAAGACCGAGCACGCGAAGAGCATCGAAGCAGTGCGTCGAACGCGCGGGCAACTGTTGGTCTTCGAAGGTGCGGTGGTTCCCGCGTACTACTCAAGCTGCTGCGGCGGCGCGCGCGCGAATGCGCAAGGAACGGTCACGAGCAATCTGCGTCACGACATCGCGCCGCTTTCGTCAGTCGGCGCGCCGCGCGGTTGTGCATGCATGGACTTCTCGCCGAATGCACGATGGACGGTTTCGCTTCCTTTGCAGGGTGTTTCGCAGACATTGCGTGCGTGGGGGCCAGTGGAAGGATTCCGTGAACTCGGCTCGTTCTCGAGTGTTCGCACACTTGAAATCGTCAGTCGCAACGCTGCAGGTCGAACCGAGCGCATGCGCGTCGCAGCACAAGGCAACCTCGTGTGCGAACTTCCAGCCGAGCGTGTTCGCTGGGCACTCAGCGCAGATCCAAAGAATCCTCGTGTCTCCAAACCCCTGAAAGAACGCGTGAAGAGCGGCTATTTCGATCCCCGCATCGAAGGCGCAGCACTCGTCCTCGACGGCTACGGCTTTGGTCACGGCGTCGGCATGTGCCAGTTCGGTGCGGAAGGCGCCTCGCGCAAAGGCGCTGATGCCCGCAAGATCCTCGCGCGCAGTTACCCAAGTTCAACGATCGCCGTTGCGTACGGTTGATCAGGCGAAGCGGATTCACTCCGCGAGCCGTGCGAAAGCGCGTGATGAATTTGCCGCTTGGGGCAGAATTCATCAGAAGCGCTTAACTACGCCTCAGGCGAAGCGGATTCACTCCGCGAGCCGTGCGAAAGCGCGTGATGAATTTGCCGCTTGGGGCAGAATTCATCAGAAGCGCTCAAACAAGACGCACGTCGACTCTCGCGCATCCCAAAAAAAATACCGGTCGCGCCCGTGAGGGCGCGACCGGTCACAAGTTGGGGTTCACTTAAAGCTCGCACGGAGAGAGTGCACAAGCCTCAGTGATACTGACGCGAAGTATCCCTTTCCGCGTCCTCGGAGCGCCGGCCCTTTTTTCCAACGCTCCAACCCTTGTGTCCTCCGCCCTACGGGTGAGACCCGTATAGCGTTCGACGCAAGCAGCCCTTTCCGCTTACGTGTCGAGCAGATCTCGACATCACACATTACGCCACAAAAACGACTCTTAGTCCACCCTTTTAAGCGCGAATGCTCAAAAAATCTCACACATGGGGAAAATCGCACTGGCTGAGTACACGGATCCTCGGATCAGAGTGGCATTTCCGCGCTTATGCGCCAAAATGCCACGCCGAACCTGGCGTGTAACGGAGTAGCTCGTAGAGCTCTTTGCGCGATTGCATCGACTTCAGCACAGGCTCCAACGAGCCGTGTTCGCGCAAGCACACGAGTCCTGCTTCGACGGCGTGCATCGACATGCGCATGAGCGAGAGCGGGAAGATCACGATGCTGCATCCGAGCGCGCGGAAATCTTCCACGCACATGTGCTTCGTCTTGCCGAACTCCGTCATGTTCGCGAGGATGTGCCCCGAGGATCCTTGCGCGAATGCGCGGAATTCGGATTCATCGTGGAGACCTTCAGGGAAGATGACATCTGCGCCCGCTTCGCGATAGAGATTCGCGCGCGCGATCGCATCGTCGAGGTTCGTCACGTGTCGCGCATCGGTGCGTGCGATGAGCACGAAGTCGCGTGAGAGTCGAGCTGCTGCCATCGCACTGATCTTGTCCGCCATCGCGCTCGCAGTAATCAATTCTTTGCCATCAAGGTGCCCGCAGCGTTTGGGAAAAACTTGATCTTCGATGTGCAGTGCTGCGGCACCTGCGCGTTCATATTCGATGACCGTGCGCACGCAGCACTCGACTTCGCCATAGCCAGTATCTGCATCCGCAATCACAGGCGTGCCCGAGGCATCTGCGATCTCGCGAATAGTGCGGCACATTTCCGTCAGTGTGATGAGCCCGATGTCTGGGTAGCCCGCGACATTCGCGGTTGCGCCGCCGGAGATGTACACCGCTGGAAATCCCGCGCGAGAAACAGCGCGTGCAACGAGCGCGTTGTACGCGCCAGGTGCGGTCACGATGCCCTTTTCCATGAGTGTTCGAAGTGCAGCGCCTGGATGTGAATTCGTCATCGTGCTCACGAGATTTTTACTTCTGCTCCGTTGCATTCGCGGGCGTTACTGCGGGCGGGCTTTGCGCAAGTTTGACAAACGCACAGGGTCCCACGCGTGAACCGGAGACTTGCGTGCGTGTCTCATCAAATCCGCGCTCCCACAATTGCAGTGTGGATGCACTCGTGATGAGTTCGAGGGTTGCGTACGACACGCCAGCGTGTGGACTCGGGCAGTGCGTGCCTTCGGTTCCACCCGTTGCGGAGAGCCCATCTTGCGCAAGCGTGATCGAAAGCGCGCAACCATCTTGCGCGACCAACAACTCCGGCGTCAAATCATTGAGCGGCTGCGCGGCCATCCACGCGAGCGCGTGCAGCAATGGGTCGCCTGGAAGTTCAAACGCCAACACGGTGACGGTGCCGTCAAGGTTGTTGACGAGTTTGTAGACGCGCTGCTTGTACGGCTTGTCAATCGTCGATGTGCTCGACTGTTCGAGGTAGAGCCAAGGCCCGTCTGCGCGATCAGTCCAGCACCGGACGATCTCAAGATTGAGATCGTGAAACGCAGGGTCTGCGATTGCTTGCGCATGCGTGGAGTAGGAGCCAACAAGCATCGACGCGAGCACCAGCGACGCGGCGTCGGGCGCAGCAGCCTGATTTGCGACGACTTCCGATCTCGTCTGCGTGAGCGTGTTGCAGGAAGCGCCACCAAGCATCGCGCAGACGCCAAGCGTGAGGGGGAGTGCGCGTAGGGAAGTTGCTCGACAGGACGATCGCATGGGATCCGAATGCTAACCGCATCAGTAACGGGGGCTGCTAGCATAGATCCCCCCATGAGCCAGAACGCTTCCAACGCCGCGTCCCCCTCTGCTCCCGCATCCAAGCCTGTCGATACACGCGGGCTAGCCGGTCAAACGATCGGTGAAACCAGCGTGTGCGCAGTGACGCAGACGGAATTGATTTATCGCGGCTATGAGATCGCGGATCTCGCCGCGAACGCGACCTTTGAAGAAGTTGCGCATCTCTTGCTCATCGGACACAAGCCTAGCGCGAGCGAGCTTGCAGCGTTCACTGCGGAAGTCGCATCGATGCGCGCCATTCCAACCAGTGTGCGTGACGCAATCGTGCGCATCTCGAAGGAAAGTCCCAACGCACATCCGATGTCGATCCTGCGGACTGGCGTGTCGCTGCTGTCGCATCTCGATCCTGATTGCGAAGACTGTTCGCCTGCTGCAGAGATGCGGAAGTCCAAGCGATTGCTCGCGCAGATTCCGTCGCTCATCGGCGCATGTCAGATGACGCTCGAGGGCAAGTCGCCTGTGGAGCCCGATGCAACGCTCGGCCACTCCGCGAATCTCATGTGGATGATGAGCGGCAAGAAGCCCGACGCGCTCGCTGCGAAAATCATGGATGTTTCGCTCGTGCTCTACGCAGAGCATGATTTCAACGCGAGCACATTCGCAGCGCGCGTGATCAGTTCCACGGAATCAGATATGCACAGCGCAGTGTGCGGCGGCATCGGCGCGCTCAAGGGACCACTACACGGTGGCGCCAACGAGATGGCCATGGAGATGCTCAAGCAAATCGATCACGATTGCGCGGGCGGCACGATGACTGTCGAAGCATGGATGCAGCGCGCGTATGTGGAGAAGCGCAAACTCATGGGCTTCGGTCACCGCGTCTACAAGAACGGCGATCACCGCGCAGGAATCTTGCGCAAGTGGGGACTCAAACTCGCCGCCGAACACGGCGCGAACTCACAGAAGTGGTTCGATCTCGGCGACGAAGTGCAAGCCATCATGCTGCGCGAAAAGAACATTCACCCGAATGTCGATTTCCCCTGCGGAATGACGTATTTCATCATGGGTATCGCAGTCCCGCAATACACGCCCATCTTCGTCGCAAGCCGCATCACCGGCTGGTGCGCGCACATCATGGAACAGCATCAAAGCAACCGAATCATCCGCCCACTCGCGGAATACAAGGGTCCGTTGACGTTGACGTGGAATGCGTGAGGTCGAAGTCTGTTAGGACAGCGAGTTCGGCAAATGTTTTCCGCAGTGAAGAACGACAAATTTGTCCGTCGATGAATCGAACCACCAATGGATGGAGAGACAGGTGTTTTGACTCCGCGCGCCGAGGGTCACATGCTCGCTGAGACTCACGCGAGCACCACAGTGGTCGGCGAAGTAGCGATTCGCGTAGCGTGTCATGGTGGCATCTGAACTGAACTTCAATCGCAAGCCATGCGTGAGAAAAAGTTGACTCAGAGGAGTTCCTTGAAACTTTCCACGCGCTCGATCAGACGCGATTTTGGCGAGTGCTCGAAGGCAGCCGTGGACCTCATCAGGTCGACGGAACGCTGAGTCGGTTGCGCTTTCGAATGCGCGTTCGTGAAAGGTGAGTTGTTGTCCGAAATCTTGTTGGGCCGCAGTCACGGCCTCGAAGACGCCTGAGTAGTGGGGAGTCGTTTCATCACCACTCTCAGAATCAATCATTGCTTCGGCGAGCGGACCTTCTGCTTCGGGTTCCTCAACATCGACTGCTGATTTCGATAGTCTGATGAGTCGGTTCTCCATCTCCTCCCGCTCCCTTGCAGTGACGGGCCGATCTCGCTTCATCCCGCGATCGAGGAAGACGGCGAATGCATTCGGAGCAAGCCACTCAGAGAGCGTCTCGAACGCCAGGGCCTGGACGCCGCAGAATTGCGTTGACTTCAACCGCGCCTTTTTCGCTCGTGATTCGATCCATTCCAACACGCCGCGTTGCGCGATCGCGAGGCATTCCACACGCTCGGTGAAGGCAGCGCGGAACTGCGGTTGATGGAGCGCGTAGAGTTGCTCCACGCTCACGCGGAGGAACCACTCTTCGAGCTCGGTCGCCGCATCCGCAAGCAACCCATACCAACGCCCGGCTTCTTTCAGTGCGGGTTGCGTGAGTTGTTCCATGAGTGAACGATCCAGCGTCCAGTCATGAAGGTTCAACTTCGCGAGTGTGTTGTCCGGTCGAAGTGTTGGCCAATTCCCGTGGTGGCGCGCTTTGCGAATCGCTTGCAAGCGGCGGCGCTGCGCGCCTGCAGCGCTTGCGAGTCGTTGCGCGGATTCAGACTGGCGAGTGAAGAGCGCCATCGATGCGGTGTCGAACGTCTCGATTACAGTCGTAAGCGTGAGCCCTCCCAGCAGTCCTCGATGTGCTTCGGGTCCAAACGAGACTGCATTCATCAGCGCCTCAAGTGACGCATGATCTTGCGCGTTCGGTAGCGCGTGCACTGGATGCTGCTTAATGCGCTCAAGCGGGAGTTGCGGTCGCGAGCTGATGTCGATGTCGTCGACGATGAGTGTGGACTCTGCGATTCCAGTGCATGCACTCTCAATGTGCGCGACCTTCAGCGCTGCAGTTTCTCTCGCGCGTTGTTCGGCCGCACGGTCGATATCGTTCGCGGGGCCGCGCGGTTGATCGCTCAGCAATGCGGTGATCAATGTGCGCAGCGCCTGCAGCACGTCAGGGCGTTCATCTACAAGTCGTGTGAGTAATGTTGCTACTTCTGCCGCCTCTTCGTCCTTTGCGATCATCTAAATTCTCCTCTTGCTCTTTCCATCGAGCGTATGCACTGTAGCCTCGAAGCGATTCGATGTCGAGCGCGAAAGCAAACAGGGCGCGCACTATTGAGTACGCGCCCTGGAGTTGAGTTGGGTTGAGTTGAGTTGAGTTGGGTTGAGTTGAGTTGAGTTGGGTTGAGTTGAGTTGGTTTACTTACTGCAAGACATGCAGCGCGTTGATGTTGGCGGTTGTGGGGATACTTAGGGTTGTTCCGGTGAAGTAGGAACTGAATGTGCCTGCTGTCGCGGTTCCGGTTGTGGTGGCGGTGAACTTAAAGGCGTCTTCGTCGAGGCCGCTTAGTCCGGTCACGCTGAAGGCGCCGAGCGTGGAAAAGCTCATCGCGCCGGTGGTCGGACTGTAGAACGCATCGATGTCTTCGTTGGCGTTGGTGGAGAGACCGACATCAGAGCCGTCGAAGTAGTAGGACCAAGCGCCTGCCGTTACTGCGCCGAGTGTGGTTGGAGTGAATCCGAAGATGTCTTCATCTTCGATGCCAAGGAGCCCAGTCACCGTTGCCGCGCCGAGTGTGGAGATGCCGATGGCACCACTCGGAAGAATCGACAGCGCATCGACATCTTCGTTGGAGGTTGTGAGCCCAACATCGGAGCCATCGAAGTAGAAACTCCATGTTCCTGCGGTGTCCGCGCCGAGTGTTGTGGGCGTGAACTTCAGGATGTCGGAGTCATCGATGCTAGTTCCACTTGGGCCGCCTGTGATGCCGGCGAGCGTTCCATCGATATCGACGGAGATCAGAAGTTCACCGCTCGGAAGCACTGCGAGTGCATCGATTGCGAAACTCGTCAGACCAACATCGGAACCATCGAAGTAGATGCTCCATGTGCTTGTCCCGCCGTCATACAACGCGATGTCTTCGTCGGCGACTGCGCCTGCTGCACCAAGTGTTGGCGTGCCGAGGACAGACACGAGGACTTTGCCCGTAAATGTTCCGCCGCCGCCGCCGCCGCCCGTTGTGTTCGTGAGCGCGCGATGCAGATTTACGCGACCAGAACCAAGTTGACCGGCGAAACTCGGATTGAGTGCATCGATCGATTCAGCGGTGGTGCGAAGACGATCCCACACTTGTGCGCGGGTCCACGTTGGAAACTGTGACCAGAGATTCGCAGCGATACCCGCAACGAGCGGCGTCGCCATCGATGTTCCACTCATCGACGCGACGTAGTCACTCGCGGGGACCGCGTGATTGTGATAGGTCGAGTTGATGCTCACGCCAGGCGCGGCGATGTCGACCCATGTGCCGTAACTTGAAAACGATGCTCGCACATCACTCGAATCCGTTGCCGCAACCGAGTAGACATCGGTGCGTGCGCACATGTAATCAGCCGTGGAGTTGTTCGAGTTGCCCGCAGCTTTGAAGATCAATCCGCCAGCGGCGATGAAGTAATCGCATGCTGCTGCGATGCCCCCAGAATTCGATGAACCCCACGAGCAAGTTGCAATGCGCGCGCCGTTGTTCGCGGCGTATTGCAACGCAGATGCGCAGTAGTCCATGCGCACGTAGCCGACTTCGGATGCGCCCGAGAGTGCGCTGTGTCCGACGCGAAGGCACATCACGCCACAGCCATCGCCCGTTGCAACGAGCGTCCCGTTGCCGTATCCGCCTGCAGGGCTCGCGACTGCGTAACCGTTGTTGTTGAGGGCGCCCACGATGCCTGCGCAATGCGTGCCGTGTCCGTTGAAATCGCGCGGATCGTTGTCGGCGGTTGTGCAGTCTTCGCCGGTGTAACACGTTGCGATCGCAGCGCTGACGAAGTCGTAGCCGACCCAGTCATCGACGAAACCGTTAGAGTCGTCGTCAACACCAGCGGTGCCGTTCTTCTCCGCAGTGTTGATCCAGATGTTGCCTGCAGTTGCAGTTGGATTCGTACTCGACGCATCCGCGCCGCCGAGATCTCGGTGGTAGTAGCGCACGCCTGTATCAAGCACCGCAACGATCTTCGAAGGGTCACCGTTCTGAATATCCCACGCTTCTGGCGCGTCGATGTCCTTGTCGCTCGTCTGATTGAGATGCCACTGCATTGCGAAGTTCGTGTCGTTCGAGGTCGCGTAGATCGGATGCATGCCGATCGGTTCGACATGGATCACGGACGCATCATTTGAAAACGCACGCATCGCCGCGTCGAGCGACGTTTGGTTGAGATCAATCGTGATGACGGTGAATCCACTGAGATCAGGAAGCGGCACGCCAGCAAGTGCCTTCGGGGTTGTTGCGCTAAATAGGCTTCGGAACTTACTCACGCCGTGCGTGGCGCAAAGTGCATCGATGTCTTCAAGTCCCGTGCGTCCATCGCCGCCGAGGTTGAACAGTTCGAGTGAAGCAATTACATGCGGCGCGAACTGGATGATGAACTCGTCCGCGACAACTTCATTCGCATGACCGAGCTGAATGAGTTGCGGGTCAATCGCGAGAGGCGCGAACGCATGGAGATGCGATTGATTCGGCGCATCGGCAAGTTTGCACTCGCTCGGGGGAACGACGGCAGCGCGAGAAAGCGACGCGCACGAGAAGGCGAGGATCCAAACGACACTCTTTGAGTTCATGCAGTGATTCCAACAAAGGGATTGAGCGGGACCAAGAAGTTGCGTGCGAACAACAGTTGCCCTAACAAAGGGATCGAGTCGAAGCCATCCGAATCGAGAGCCCGCGGGCAGTGCCACTGCACGAAGGCTAACCCCTCAAAGTTCGCGCACAAGCAAAAACGCGATTTTCGGGCAGTTTCTCCAGATGCGTTCCATGTTGGGACAGGCACTTTTCCAATTCGGGACAGGCACTTCTCCAATTTTGGATAAGGCACCTTTCTCTAAGTTGGGACAGGCACAATGCGGCGGAACGGCGTTCTGAGCGCGCCAGATGGGGTCAGGCCTTCGTTTCGCAGTGCAACTTGATCGCGTCGAGGTCGCCTTGGATCATCTTGCGGATGCTCTCGATTATCAGTGGAATCATGATCACTGCCATGATTTTCGCCGCGATGCCCAGAGCGCGCGCATGGAACTCCTGCTCTAGCGTCGTGCCGCTGGCATGCGGCTTAACGCGGAGTATCGCGCCAGCGGGTGTCG
>QWPV01000043.1:10370-27016 GCA_003671055.1 Planctomycetota bacterium | reverse complement strand
CAACAGGTTGGCAAAGAGATTCAGGAACTCGTGAAGGGTTCGCTGCTGCGCGTTGTGAGTGTGTTCGGCAAGGTCGCGCTCGCGCCGCAGCGTGATGCAGTGAAGTCGGGCGTCGACATCGTGGTCGGCACGCCAGGACGCATTCGTGAACTGCTCGACATCGGCGCGATCACACTTGCGTATCTGAAATGTATCGTCATCGACGAAGCGGATCGCATGCTCGATATGGGCTTCCTTCCGCAAGTGGAATGGATGCTCGAACGAACGCCGCCCGGTCGGCAGAAACTTATGCTCTCTGCCACGCTTCCTCGCGAAGTGGAATCGCTCGCCGCGCGCATGCTGCATGAGCACGCGCGCATCGAAACCGGCAAGCGCAACACCGCTGCTGCACATCTCACACACAGTCGATATCTCGTGAGTGAAGAACTCAAGACTGCGCTTCTGCTGCAACTTACGGTGGAAGAAGGCATGAGCGCGTTTGTCGTGTATTGCAGAACGCGCCGTCGCGTGGGTTGGGTTGTGGGCGCGCTGCGCCGTCACGGCGTGGAGACCGCAGAGTTTCATGGTGAACGATCGACGCTGCAGCGAGCGAAGTCGCTTGAATCATTCGCGTCTGGAAAATCACGCGTGCTTGTCGCGACAGATGTTGCGGCGCGCGGGCTTCACATTCCGCGACTCAAGACGGTCGTGAATTACGATGTGCCCACTGAACCACAAGAGTGGTTGCATCGCGTGGGTCGCGCGGGGCACGGCTCACAACTCGACAAGTCTGATTCTGAGAAAGATGCTGCGAGCATCACTTTCATTGCGAATCACGACATTGAAGCGTGGGATCGCATCGTCGCGCTCGCGAATCCGGAAGTCACTGCACGCAAGATGCCTGCGCTTGAGAAGTTTGCGCGCAAGGTTGATCTTGAGAAGTCCGAGCGGCACAAGGCTTCTGCAGCGCGCGAGGCGAAAGCAACGCTCGATGAGATGAAGGCAGCCAAGCCGCCACGAAGTTCGACGCGCTTTGAGTCGAAGCGTTGGCGTGGCACACAAGCGTCGAAGAAAATCACGAAGGGCGAGAAGACTGGGACAGGCGTGAAGAAGATTGGTCGGCGCGCATCGTGAGTTGCGGCTGCGGACCGTCGAAGATGCTGAGTTGGCGGAGCATGCTGTTGCGCGTCTGTGCAATGCTGCTCGCACTCGCGACGATTGCGGGTTTCACTCTGTGGCGAGTGGACACGATGTGGCGGGGCACTGGCGCGCAAGTGTCGAGCGTGATTCGCCACGGCTATCAGTGGTACTCCTCGCAGGACCAAGTCTTCGGCGCACATTGGGTGAATCTGCAGCCGAGCAGCAAACTGCGTTCGACTGAACTTGTCGATGGCGACTTACCGAGTTGGGGCGAGCCGCGCGTGGGTCCTTACGAGGATCGGATGCGCCTGGGCGTGCTCGCGATTGGATGGCCTTCACCGTGGATCGCGTGGACGTTTGAATCGAGCAATCGGAAAGTCCTTTTCCCACCGTTCGCAGAAATCGACGACGCCGACACGAGTTTGCCCAACGCGTGTGATGTGCTTCGCGGCGAGCGCCCGGGTCCGCCATTCACATGGAAACTCATACCGAGCGGATTTCTCATCACCGCACTCGTGCTGAGTGGCATCTATGGCGTGTTGCTTGAGTACTGGTGCGCACGACGACGCGCGCAGAAAAATGCATGTCACTCAGCAGGCAGCAGTGGAAGCACGACCTGAATGAGGAGCGCGAGTCCGACCGCGATGCCCACCATGACCGCCAAGATCTGCACCATCATCTTGATTGTGGCGCCCCAGTATTCACTCATCTCCTTGACGCGCGTCGCTTTGTAGGCCATCGCCACGAACAGCGCCATCGGTATGGAGAGCGCCCACCACCAGTGCGCGATGCCAGGTGCGGGCTCGAGAATGGGGGACCACGCGAAGAGTTGCACAAGTGCGAAGGGTGCGAGGGATGTCATGCGCGAACTCCAGCATCTGAGCCACGGCGTGTGGGTCGCTCGCTCGTACGGATGCCTGCATCAAGCAGCACCACTAGATTCATCAGCCCCGCGAGGAACACCAACAGCGTGCCAAACTCGTTGGAGTGCGCGAGGCCTTTGAAACTCGAAAACTTTGGAAGGTCGGCAGGATTTACAGCGGTGCCGTAAGGAGCCGCTGCTGAAATCAAGGGCGCGGCGCGTCCACTCTTCAAGAGTTGCGTGTTCGCGACATCAGCGACGATGACGAGTGGTCCCGCGCCGAGTTGCCCGATGTACCAGAGGCGATCTTCTTCGCTGTCAACGCAATCAAGTCCGCCGACAAGCAGACCAGAGAAGAAGAGTCCGAGCACGCCGACGGCTGCGAAGACGCCGCGAAGTCGCGCGCCCGCAAACCATTGCCCCAGGCCAGGGAAAACCCATCCCAGGACGGCGAGAAGTGGTCGAAAGGGTTGTTGGGCAGTGTCAGACATGAATATTGAGCGAGTTTGCGAGCGGGGGTCAATCGACCTGCCGTATTGGTCGATGCGACAGAGACTCTAGTGTAGCGAAGCACCGCAGGAGCTTGTTTCATGAAGAAGCACCAAGACTCGAAGTCCCCAATGAGCAATCCACAGTCGCCACAAATTGGTGGTGGATCCGTCGTTGATCGACGCCTCGGCATCGATCGTCGTTTGCTCGCAGGAGCAACGGAACCAACCAATCTTGAACGACGTCGCGGACCAGGTCGACGATTGAGCGACTTCGTGCGCGATGCCGAAGAAGGCCAAACCTCGCCGGAACAGTTCATGTTCCTCATGGCGGTGGACACCTTCAAGCGTGTCAATGGCAAAAGTTTCCCGAGTTGGACGGACGTGTTAGAGATCGTTCGAAAGCTCGGCTACCGCAAGACCATGTCGAGCGAACTTAACTTCGGCGGCAGAGTTGAAGACTGGCTCGAACGCGCGGATGCACCTGCTGCGGTGAGCAAACCCAAGTCATGGGAAGAAGACGAGCGCGATGTGGCCTAAGGGTCGCTTCGAGCACGCACAAAAGTCGTGAGAGAGCGCCTCGGCACCCAATCTTGGGTGCCGAGGTGATTTTTGTAGCCTTCGCAAATGGAATTGGGTCGACCTTTGCAGACCTCTCGAGACCTACTTCTTGAAGTGGTCGAGGTTGATCTGAATATATTTTTTCCACTCTTCGGGCAAATCATCCGCTGGGAAGATCGCCTGCACAGGACATTCGTCGACGCACAGACCGCAGTCGATGCACGTGTCCGGATCAATGTAGAGCTGCTGCGCAGTGTCGTGACCAGCAGCTTTCTTCACTGGATGAATGCAATCAACAGGGCAGACATCAACGCACGAAGCGTCCTTGGTTCCAATGCAGGGTTCAGCAATCACATGCGCCATGAGTGTTCCTTCGAGTAACGAGGCGAGGCATCGTATCGGTATCGCGCGCAGACTCAAGTGCGCAGCGCACAATCATTGAAATCGACTGTTTTCGTGGGGAATAGATGCTTTGATCGAGGCATGATCAAGGCTGTGCGTATGAACAAAAACGCTGAAGGCCGCACTTGTGTACGGCCTTCAGCAATCATTCGAGACAGGGAAGAATTACTTCTTCGCAGCCTTCTTCGCGGTCTTCTTTGCAGCCTTCTTCGCGGTCTTCTTTGCAGCCTTCTTCGCAGCCTTCTTCTTTGCAGCCATGGGAGACTCCCTTGTAATTTCGCTACGCTCTCGGGTCGGAGGTGGAGCCAGCTGGCGTAGCTGAGAGCTGACTCCTCTAAGAGTTATACACACATCGGACGATTGAGGAAAGTCTCTTGACAGAAATCTTTGCACGAAATTCTAAAACTGACTTGGAGGCTCCATGTCGTATCGCGATCGTCGGCGCACGCGGTCGCATGGGTGAACGCATCCATGCACTACTTCAATCAGACAAGCATGCTGTCGTTGTGGCTCGCTTTGATCGCGATGAAGCGCTCGTTGAGGATGGCCACGGCGTTGATGTTGTCATTGACTTCTCGAGCGATGCGGGCTGTCGTGAGGCAATCAAAGTTTCTGCAAAGTACGGCGCCGCACTGCTTGTGGGAACGACCGCGCTCTCTGCGGATTCACTGGAATTACTGCGAGAATGCAGCACACGCGCAGCAGTGATGCAGTGCGCAAACACGAGTCTTGGCGTCGCAGTGACGCGTCACCTTGCGCGTGAAGCAGCACGCATGCTCGCGGGCTCTGGATGGACCGTCGACATCGTCGAAACGCATCACGACAAGAAGTTGGACGCGCCATCTGGGACGGCTCTTGCGTTGGCTGCAAGTCTCGGTCAAGGCGGCATGACAGTGGCGGCTGACCGGATCCATGCGCTTCGTGCAGGCGACACTGTGGGCGAGCACGAAATTCGTTTGGCTGGACCCTTCGAGCGCATCACGATTACGCATGATGCGGTGAGTCGAGATCTCTTCGCGGCTGGAGCGATTCGCGCGGCAAAATGGCTCAAAAACCGCGCGCCAGGGATGTATTCGCTTGAGGCAAGTCTCGTTCCTGAAGTCTGAATTTGTGCGCATCAATCCGCATCGGTCGTGATGCCATTGGCTGCGCTGTACGTCTCCTTCATGCGCAGATCGCTCGCCTGCTCCGGCACACGCGCGCGCACGACTCCCTTCGTCGGGTTGTACCAAAACATTGCATGACGCCCGCCTGAGAAGGACATCTGCTTCGGATGGACCCGATCGACCTCATCACGCGCGGCAAGTTCAACCCAAGGCGCGCCTTCTGGTGCGAGACGATTGAGGGGCGTGCCGCCTTCAAACCACCGTGGATCGATGGAGGAAGGGAATCCATCAGAGTTCAATTGCGCGCCGCCAAGCGTTGACTCCATCGAGACATGCGTTTGAATCGTCTGCACCGCGGCAGCAGTGGCGATCATTCTGAGTTGCGAGTCCTCTTGATCGCGCCACCAACCAAGTGTGCCGAGGCCCACGGTGGCGAGGGTTGCGAGGAGGGCGATGTCAAAGGCAATGTGAAGTGGTTTCATCGACGAGTTTGAACTGACAGAAAGGCCCCTCAGAACTCTGTGTGAACGATGGACGCTGCTCAAGAGAAGAATCGAATCTGCGCGTGTCACCTGCAAACGAAGTCAGCTGAACTTCATGCGTGCTGCGCGAACTGTGCAGGAAAGGACACGTGTAGGAGCCATTTCGCGCGAGCAACGGTAGAACCTGTACAGTCTGCGGGATGCCTGAAGGTGAACCGTCCGTTGTCGTTCGAACGCTTGAATGCGGCATGACGCTGTGTGTAGAGCCAATGCCAGGCGTGCGTACCGTCGCTGTGAATTGGCTGCTTCCCGCAGGACATGCGACAGATCCAGTCAACGACATGGGCTGCTCCGCGATGCTCGCTGAACTCATTCAGCGCGGCGCAGGACAACTCGACAGCAAGCAGTTTTCCGATGCACTTGATCGCGTGGGCGAGCAGCGCGCAGTTTCCTCTGGCGCGTCGCACATCGTTTTCTCTGGGCTTTCGTTGGGCGATCGACTTTTTAGTTCGCTTGAACTCGTTGCATCGATGATTCGTGATCCACGCATGCCTGAAGACGCGCTGCCGGCGGTGCAGAGCCTTGCTTTACAGAATCTTGAGTCGCTCAACGATGATCCGCAGCATCTTGTTGGCCTCCGATTGCGACATCGACACATGCCCGAGCCATTCAATCGAACAGGCTTTGGCGAAGCGGGTGCAATCAAGGCGGCGATGATTGAGCCATTGCGCGATGCGTGGCATGCGCGCGCGCGTCCTGTAGGTTCGATCTTTGCTGCAGCGGGTGCGGTGGACGCGGATGAACTTGCACGCGAACTCGATCGTCTCTTGAAGGGTTGGCGTGGAACAGGTCTGTCGCCAGAGCCTGCGTCCACGCGCATCGGTGGATCGCGTCACGACATTGACGAGTCGAATCAAACACATGTTGCGATGGCGTTCGATGCGCCGACCGAAGGCGATCCAGATGCCGTGACGGCACGCCTAGCAACCGATGTCCTCGGCAGTGGAACGTCAAGCCGCCTCTTCGTGGAAGTGCGCGAGCGTCGTGGTCTCTGCTACTCGGTTGCTGCGGGTTACGCGGGTGGCCTTCATCGCGGCATGGTGACGGTGTATGCAGGAAGCACTCCGGAGCGCGCACAGGCGACGCTTGATTGCATCCTGGATATCACGACGAAGTTTGAGCAGGGCGTCACTGAGGATGAACTGCGTCGGGCGAAGACCGGGCTTGAGTGCCGACTCATCATGGCGGGCGAGAGCACAACGAGTCGAGCCAGCGGCATCGCAGGCGATTTCCATCGTCTCGGACGCTGCCGTTCGCTGCGCGAGATCGCCGCTGAAGTTTCATCCCACTCGCTTGAGCGCGTAAACGACTTTATTGCGCGCCGAATGGGTGCTCAGTGGCGATCGACGATGACGCTTTGCTCAATTGGCCGCCAAGCGCTTGACGTCAAAGGCGCGATCTCGAGCGGTCCTTCCGAAGTCATTGCGTCGCGTCGCGGCGCAACGTGTGAAGCTGTCGTCTAAGCCCTCGTATACTGCAACCTATGGTTCAGCTCGATGCACTTGCCCCCGGCACTCGCGTTCGCGTAACGCAGCAACTTCCACAGACACACACTGTGTGGAGTACTGCCGTGGAGGGCATTGTTGTTCGCTATCGACAAGCGCAGACGGGTTCGTGGTTCGCGCACGCAAAGGACGACCGACTCTGGCTTGATCGTTTGGAATTGAAGAAGGACGATGGCGAGCTTGTGTCACTCAACCTTGATCAGTATTCCGTGATCGAAACCGTTTAATCGCGAATGCTTAGCGAACGTCGCCCGACGTGGTGATCGTCGAACCATCCGCCCGTACAAGCGTCGCACTGACCTTCACACTTCCGCCAGGCACGATTGTCGCTGCCCACGGCGGCGCGAGACGCGCGATGTAGGTCGACGTCACGTTCTCCCAACGAAGCTTCTGTTCAGTGAGCGTGGTAAGCGGCACTTCAAATGTGTACTCCGTTTGCGACGCGAGTGCGCCCGTGAGTTTCATGCGCAGCGTGCCGACTGCTTTGCACAGATCCCCGAGTTGATCACGGCATTCGATGCGCACGTCCACGCTCGGCGGACTGTTGCGGTGATCGACCTGTGAAAGCACGGAGATCGTGAGACTCGTCGCGGAGAAGGCGAGCTCCGTGGGAAGCGCAACAACGGCGGTGGGCGCTGGTGGTGCGATCACAACAGCCGTGTTCGCAGGCATCGGTCGCACGAGTGGACCTTCAATCTCCTTGCCCTTCGGCGCGCATGCAGATGCAAACAACGCGAGGCTGAGGAGAAGTATGAACGTGCGCGGAGCCAAAAGCATGTGCGGAGTGTATGGGGCTTAGCGCCCTTGGTTCGCTTTCTCGTCGTACTTTGCCTTCATGCGCGTTTGGCGATTGTTGAGGTCGAGTTCGCATCCATCGATCCATGCTTGCGTCACGCCTGAGGTGATCTCGAGTGGATGTCCACGCGTAAGAATCAGCGTTGCACTCTTGCCTGCTTCGATGGATCCGTATCGATCCGCAATGCCCGCAATGAGTGCTGGGGAAATCGTGATGCTGCGCAGTGCGGCTTCAGGGTCGAGTCCAAACGCCGCAGCGGTTGCTGCGTTGTGCGGAAGATTGCGCTCATGCGCGGGCTCATCACCCGAGGCAAGTGCGAAAGGAACACCCGCGTTGGCGAGCTGCTTGGGTAACTCGTAGGGCGCGTTCGGATGCAACGCTTCACTGCCGGGAAGTTGATGCGTGCCAGTGACGATGACGCTCGCGCCATTGTTGCGGAGGAAGTCGATCTCATGCACGATTCCGTTGGAGCCGATGAGCACAGGTCGCATGCCGCGCTCCTTCGCCCACAACACCGCCGACTCCACTTGCGACGCGCTTCCGACAGTGATGAACACACTGTCGCGTCCTTCAAGTACAGAGCGCATTGCTTCGAAGCGCTCATCATGGGCGACCAGCGGATCCGCGGCCTTCGCAGCAACCCACGCCTTCGCGTCGTCGAAGAAGCGATCGATCTTCGCGCGAGTCTCTGCGAATCGCTTTTTCTGATCGTCGACAGATCGACGCGTCCACCATTGCTTCGTCGCTTCGACAAGCGGCCACTGCACCACGATGCCTACACGCGCGTCGACAGTGAGATCCTCAGTCGTCCATCCATTGAGTCGAATGACGCTCGCGCTTCCGCTCACCGTTCCGCCCATCGGCGTGACGAGTGCGAGGAGGACGCCAGCGTTGCGGGCGACGCCGAGCAAATCGCTGTCGGGATTAATTGCGACTGCAGGCACGGACTCCGGATGAAACTCGCCGTACTCGGTGCGATCATCGGTTGCTTCAGCCTGCATCGTTTCGATCAATCCGAGTTGCGTTGCGCTTGCCATGAATCCTGGAGAGAGGTGCATGCCTTGCGCGTCCACCACATCAACGCCCGCGGGAAGTTGTGCGGGCGTGACGCCAACGCTCGTGACTATCCCATTTTCGATGAGCACCCAACCGTGCTCGATGATGGGTTGCGCAGTTGTTGCGGTGTGAATGGTCGCATTCACAATCGCGATCGGCTTCGATTGCGGCTTCGATGGCGCAGTGGAGTTCTGCGCGTGGACGACGCTGCTGAGTGCGAGCGTTGCGGTCGGAGCGAGCGTGTACGCGCGACGAACGGTCTTGCCCACGAGCCGCATGAATGGAGTTGGGTTCATCGTGCTGCTCCTTCGATTGCTTGTGCGTCATCCATTTGTGTCGAGTTCTCTTCGCAGCCACAGTCACCAGCGTTGCGTCCGAACGCTTCTTCGCCGCGAGCGATGCGTGCGAAGAGCGCGTCCTCGCGTTGATCGAGTAATCGCTCGAGCAATGTCGGCGGACGACCACCTCCACCGCGCCCACCGCGACCGCCGCGTCCGCCTCCACCTTCGCCACCCGCGGAAGGCCCCTCTTCCGCCGCAGCAACTGCAGCACTGAGAAGTTCGCCTCGACGCGCGACTGCTTCCGCCCACATCGCACGATCTTCTGTTGCATCAAAGCGGCGCACGCCATCCACGAAGGTCATCTCGCAGCGCGTGAACGCACTCAGCGGATCACCGCTCCAGAGCGCGAGATCCGCGTCCTTGCCGACTTCAATCGAACCAGTGTGTGCGTCGATGCGCAGTTGCTTGGCTGGATTGAGTGTCACAAGTTTGAGCGCTTCTTCGGCGGAGAGATTTCCGTAGCGCATCGCCTTCGCGGCTTCGGTGTTCATGTGACGAGCGAGTTCATCGGAGTCGCTGTTGAAACTGACGACCACTCCTGCGCGTTGCAACATCGAGCCGTTCCACGGAATCGCGTCCATCACTTCTTCCTTGTACGCCCACCAATCGCTGAAGCTTGATGCGCCCGCGCCGTGTTTGGCGATGGCGTCGGCGACTTTGTAGCCCTCGAGAATGTGTTGCAGGGTTCCGATCGTGAATCCGAATCGCTCTGCAGTACGGATCATCGCGAGGATTTCATCTTGTCTGTAACTATGGCAATGCACGAGGCGCGTGCCATCCATCACTTCCACAAGCGTTTGCAATTCGAGGTCCGTGCGCGGTGGCATGGTGCGCGTGCGCGTTTCAAGGTCAAGTGCTTCGTAGCGCGCGTGTGCTGCGCGGTACTCCTGCGCGGCGAGGAATTGGTCTTCCATGAATGTCACAACACCCATGCGGCTTGATGGATAGCGACGCTTGCTTCGCACAACATTCTCGCCGAGCGCGAACTTGATTCCCGCAGGCGCTTCTTGCATACGGAAGTGCTCTGCGTTCGTGCCCCAGTGAATCTTCACGACAGAGTTGCGCCCACCCATCGGGTTGGCACTGCCGTGCAGTTGATTCACGGCAACGAGTCCGCCGGAGAGTTGTCGATACCAGTTGATGTCGTTGGGATCGATCACATCACCGATCCACACTTCAGCGGTGCACGCTTGGCCACCTTCATTCACGCCGCCAGAAATTCCGGTGTGGCTGTGGCAGTCGATGAGTCCAGGGCTCAGATGCTTACCGTTCGCTTCAATCACAAACGCGCCAGTGGGCGGTGTGAGCGCTGCGCCAACATCGACAATCTTTCCCGCAACGATGAGCACATCGCCTAATGGAAGCGTGCCCTGCGCGCCGAGCGTCCAGATCGTTGCGTCATTGATGAAGATGATGCCCTGCAATGGCTCGCTGGTGCGACCGAATGCGCCGAGCGGTGAGGGAAGAATTTCCTTCGCAAGGCGAGAGAGATCTTCTTTGGGCGCTGCCTTTGGCGGTGTTGCTCCTGTGTCGGTTGCAACTTCCGTCACAGCACCTTCCGCTGGAGCATCTGTCGGTGGCACGCCAGCTTCAGCGCGTGGTCCTTTCGATTCCTTCGATTCATCGCTAACAGGAAGATCGCCAACGCGCATGAGTGCCACCACCGCACGCCCGCCCGTCGCAGTCTCTGCAGTGAGATCGCATCCCTCGCCGGATCCTGCACCGCTCACGCGAATCGTGCCGGTGGCTGCAACATCGCCGAAGAAATTGCCATCGCACGTGAAGGAGAATCGCTCGCGATCGACCTGCACTTTCTTCGCCTTCGAAATCTTTCCGTCCGCGAGCACTGCGTTGAAGCGCTTCTTCGCGAGATCAATCTCGAATTGATGCGTGCCATTGGCTGCCCGATACAGACCGGGCTTCATCGATGGCTGCGCATCAGGGAATCGCGTGGGCGCGCCAGCAATCCAGAGTCCTTCGTACTCCGACTCTGCGACGAATGGATCGCCCTTGCTGATGATGAAGTTCGCGATCTTGCCGGGCTCAAGCGTGCCTGCACGAGCATCGATGCCGAGCATGGCCGCTGGCGTAGTGGTGAGAGCGGCGAGCGCTTCGTCCTTCGTCAATCCATGTCGCAGTGCTTCGGCGAGCTTCTTGCGGAAGGACGCGCGGTCAGTGAGTCGGTTGGTGGTGAGCGCGATGACCGCACCGCCATCGAGGAGTCGTTTCGGATTCGTTGGTGCGTAACGCCATGTGAGCAGTTCAGCGAGCGACACGCCTTCCGATGCAGTGGGCGATGTGAGATCAGGCGCAGTGGGGAAATCGAGCGCGACGATGAGCGGCAAATTTGTCGCGAGCACATCCGCTTGCGAACGAAACTCAAGTCCACTCGTGAGCAGCGTGGCGTCGAGATTGAATTCGCGTGCGAGTGACGCAAAGCGCAGTGAGTCGAGTTCGTCATTCGCATCGAAGATCACGCGCTGCGTGCCGTGCAGACAATCCACGAGCGCATCAAGTGCGGTTGCATCGATCGGAGGAAGCGCGCCCGTTCCATTTGCCTGCGCAAAGGCATTGAGTGATGCATCGCGCCATTGACCATCGAGAAAGCCTTGGCGAAGGACGGCGATGGATCCCATCAACGAGGATGGATAGTTCGACCACTCTTCCTCCATGCCAGCGGGTCGTCCTGGTGGTGTTGTGCCTGGAGTCATCGCGCTGAAATCGAATGATCGCCGTGGCTTCGCGCCGACGAACAGCACTTCTTCTGCAGCGAGTTCGAGCGCGCGCGGCGAAGACGCGGTGCTTGTCGACGCAGCACCGACAAGCAGTCGCGTGTCGCTTGTTCCGCGGAAGATGCCGTCCTTCGGCATGACGCGCGCGATGGCGAAACCGAGTTTGCGAAGTTCCTCCGCAGTCGCATCGGGAAGCGTGAGTTGTCCGCCATCAAGTTGTGGCGTAACGAGTTCGCTCCAATGTGCGCCAGGAAGTCTCGCGTAGGTCCTCGCGAGTTCCGCGCTATCGACAGCAAGCGCAGCTTCGATGAACGCAGGAAGGATCGTGCGCTCCTTCGCATCCCACACGCGGTAGCCCGCGGGGACTTCGATACCAGCACCAACTGCTTCGATCACGCCATCGCGAATGAGGATCGTCGCACCTTCGATGGTCGTGCCTGGTTTCGTGGTGACGGTTGCGCCCACAATCGCGTGGCGCGAAGGATCCGCTGCGCGCATGCCAACTACTGGAGCGGCTTGGGGTGATGCGAACGCGCAGACTGGAGCGAACATCACAGCAACCGCGAGGAGGGCAGTTCTTTGCATAGGCTCAAACTAACGACTTCCGCGCGCGCCGTTGCTCGAATTTTTGTGTTTATCAACTGCGCAAAACGAAACAACCCTTGCCGGCTCAGGCAAGGGGAGTTTCAAAATCATCGATTTGTCTGCAGTGAGGCCGTTGCCTCTGCTGCAATCTCAATCAAGATCTTCCATCATGCGCTCGATCGCGACGTTCAAACGCTCGTCGGTATCAAAGTCGCCTCGCGCAATTGCTTCACGCGCTGCCGCAACCTTGTCAGCACGAACATCCGGCATGGTGCGGAGTTCGGACATCCATCGGGCCGCATCGGAGACCTCCACTCGGTCTTCGCCACGGACAGATGACTCTGACGGTGCGCTCACTGATTTCTCTGCGGAGTTCACTCCGGCGAATCGTCGCGCGGCAGTTGCTGCGTTAGTTGCAGCGATTGAACTCATTCCAACATTGCTGACGTTGCCTACTTGGGGCATTGCAAACTCCTAAAGGGGGAGACGAAGAATAAATCTTCGTCTACCGGATCGAGAGTAACCATCCATGGTTCTCGATGTGGGGAAGAAGCCAGTCCACGCGAGCTGGCTTCCCATCCTGCCCACAAACCTCATCGTCGGAATGACCCGCAGCGCTTGAAGGATTGGTACGATCCACATTCTGTAGAGCCTCTCATAGATCAAAACCACAAGTTTTGCTCAAGCCTAGACTTGCGAAATGAGCCGATTTGACGCGAATCCTCAACCTCGAAGCGCGATACGAAGATCGCCAAAATCGTCGTGTCGGAGCACGAAAATGACGAAGTTCTCAGACCTTGAGTCTTTTTCACACGATGGCCTCGCGCCCGGCGCGCGCGGAAAAAACCTGTGCGGTAAGGCGGCTGCCTGTTTCCATGTAGCGACCGCAATAGGTACTGTCGTTTTGTGCTGCTTCGCGCTCGGTTGTGATGACGCAAAGAAGAAACCGGCGTCGAGTGCAGCGTTTCCCAAAATGCCGAGCGCATCCTCACAGAAGAGCGGAGCCAACGATTTGCTCGGCGACGGCGACATCGCGCTTGATGAGCCTTCGAGTGCAAGGCGTGGCGATGACAATCTCGCGGCTGCCGATCCACTTGCGCGTCGAGGCTCATCAACGACGACGCGAGCAGCGAGCAACGGAAGCAATGTCGCGATCGACAACGATCGACGCTGGGCAATTCTGCTGTTGAGTTTCACAGGCGATGGTCACGCGGACATGGCGCGCAGTGCGATCGCGGGCATCCTCACACAACTTCCTGATTTGAAAGATGTGCGCATCGAACGCGTGGGCAAAGGCTCCGCGATCGTCACGGGCCGCTACGCCGCGCCCGCGGACGCTGACGCGAAAGAAGCGCTCAAGAAAGTGAAGACGATTTATGCGTCGGGTCGACGCGCGTTTCAGTCTGCAATGTTGGTGCGCATCGCCACCGCCGAGCTCGGACCACCACCGCCGTTTGATCTTCGCACACTGCGCGCGCGTTTCCCCAACATCAAACCGCTTTACACCTTGCAACTCGGCGCATGGAGCACCTTTGGTGACGAAAGTTTGAAGTACGCGCAATGCAGAACTGCATCCGAGCAATTCGCAGCGAAGCTTCGCGCGCAAGGTGTTGAAGCGTGGTTTCATCACGATGAAGACAGCGAGACGAGCGTGGTGACAATTGGTCACTTCGATTCCACTGCCTACGACTCCCGCAGCACACTCTTCGCGCCAGAAGTCGAAGCACTTCTCGATCGATTTCCAGCGCACCTCGTGAATGGCGAACCCGTGGAGATTCAAGTGAAACCGGGCGAATCCGCGAGTTCGCGCCGCAAGCAAGCGCCGCGACTTGTGGAAGTCCCGTGATTTGAATGGCGCGTACTGCGCGTAGGATCTGAACCATGGCTCGCGTACGACGCACAAGACTTGATGAAGCGCCGCCCGAGCGTGAGGCAGTGAAGGTCTTTGATGGACCAGTTGTGCTCGGACAAGAGCACGCCGTGCACGCATTAACGACTGCACTTGCGAGTGCGCATTTTCCACACGCGTGGATTTTTCATGGTCCTGCTGGCACGGGTAAATTTCTTGCTGCAATCGAACTCGCGCGATTGCTTCTCGATGGTGAGACCACACGAAGTCACATCGCAAATTTCAAGGCGCCGCGCGGCACACGCGTGAGCGAGTTGATCGATGTCAACGCGCATCCGGATTTGCATGTGATTCGAAAAGAGCTTGCGGAGAGTTCGTCTTTGCGCGAAGTGCGCGAGCGCAAGCAAACGAATATCCCACTCGATCTCTTGCGCGAGCTGATGCTCGGTGGACCTATCGGCGATGGCAAGTCGCTTGAGAGTCCGATTTGGAAGACCGCGTACCTCGGCCACGGCAAAGTGTTCATCATCGATGAAGCGGAGTTGCTTGACGTCAATGGGCAGAACGCATTGCTCAAGACGCTCGAAGAACCGCCTGCTGGCACATACATCGTGCTGTGCACCACGCAGGAAGATCGTTTGCTTCCGACGATTCGTTCGCGATGTCAGCGCGTCGCATTTTCACCGCTCTCTGCAGCGCAGATGGATGAGTGGATGGAACGCGCGGAGGTGCCAACTGAAAACGCTGCGTGGATTCGAACCTTCGCGGATGGATCACCAGGTGTCGCGCTGCTTGCTGCCAAGTATGAACTCGAGGCGTGGGCAACGGAGATCGGCGCGAAACTTGATGCACTCGAGCGAGGTCGATTCGATGCGAGCGTGGGCGAGCATCTTGCTGCGCGTGTGGATGCATTCGCGGAAGCCGTCGTGAAAGAAAATCCGAAGTCGTCGAAGGAAGCAGCCAATCGCCTCGGGTTCCGCATCCTTGCACTCATCCTCGCACGCCGATTGCGCGACACGATGCAGCGCGCGGCGAGCATCGGCGAAACACAATTACTCAATGACTGCGTGCATCGCACGGATCTGCTTGCGCGTGCAGAGACCGAACTGCGATCGAATGTGAATCTCAAACAGTTGCTCGCAAACCTCGCGGCGCAGTGGGCGCTTCCCGCATGAGTGGAGCACTTGAGATTGAGCGCGTCTTTGTGCTGCGCGCGATGCCGCAGATTCCAGCGCACGCGGAGGTGTGGAAGATCGAGCAGGGGTACTTCGATCGATCAATGACGGAAGCCCAACTTGCAGAGCGCGCGTATCCCGAAGGACGAGTGCGCTGCGTCATGCATGGAGATGGAACGCGCGCGTATTTTCACACGGTGAAACAAGGCGCAGGACTCGTGCGTCAAGAAACGGAGCGCACGATTTCCGCGGAAGAATTCGACGCGCTCTGGCCACTCACTGCTGGGCGACAACTCTCGAAGACGCGCTCTCGCGTCCATGAGCAAGGTCTCGTGTGGGAGATCGACGAGTTCCATTCACTCCCGCTCGTGATGGCGGAAGTGGAACTCCCGAGCGCGACGCATGCGATCACGATGCCTTCGTGGATCGCGCCACTCGTGGTGCGTGAAGTGACAACCGACGCGCGTTGGCGAAACTCCGCGCTTGTGGTGCATGGGTTGCCTAGTTAGTCGTCGCGGCGATCGTCATGGAATCGCCGCGCTGCCGGCGCGATCTTCGTCACACTCCGAGCAGCGATCGAATCTTTTTGGGGAGCAGTCCAGTACGAGGTCACTCGAATGCGCATCAAGTAACACGCCAACCGTCTCGTGGAATGGTGTTACGCTGCTCTCGATCGCGGAGGGATGTCGGTTTGGATCAGTGCTAGAAGTTTGAGGAGATGGTGTACGCAGTGAGACGGAAACTCAATCAAGTTGGCAGCGGCGCCTCTCGGCACTCGGACCGAGTTCAATCGGCGTTGCCGATATCGCGGTTGGCTTTTGGGCGTTCTGCGCAACTCGTTCTCGCAACGATTGCCGGGGCGATTGTTGTTGCAGTCGTCGCGGCACGATTCTTGAGCGAAGCGAATTCGATGGGGGTCGAGGATCAATCGCAACCGGACTTCGCGGACAAGTCGCATTCTGGTTCGAACTTGCCGAAGCACGGCGAACCCGAGTTCATCAACGCGTCCGCAAGCGGCATCGCTGTCCGCGACTTTCGGTTGTTTGTCACTGATGAGTCGCTTGCAAATGGACTTCGCATTGAGGTCAACGATCTTGGGAGTGGCGAGGACTGCCTACTTCGGCTCCAAGTAACGAACGAAACTGCAACACCACTTCGTGCGACGCTTGCTCGTGCTTCTTGCGCTTGCGCAGATTTTAGAGCGGATGGTGATCTGCCTTCACACGCCGAAGCGGAATGGTCGATCCGTGTCCGGCGGTCTGGTATGTCGCCAGTAACTGCAGCGGGTATTCAGATACCGCACGGAGATGGTGGGGCGGTTCTGCTCTCGTTGCGCGTAGCCGAAAAAATCTCGCGACGCTTGTTTGTCTGGACCGTTGCGAATGAGAAGCACGACGCACCTATGGATGGACCTCAACCGGACTTGAGAGTGTGCGTGCTCGCGGCATCCGACTCGGGTGTCGTACCGATCCTAAGTGGTTGCGTTGAAGACGCCGTCGATGCCCCGCGCGTTGGGTTCGCCGCACC
>QWPV01000043.1:0-9861 GCA_003671055.1 Planctomycetota bacterium | reverse complement strand
CCCGCGGCGCCGCCAAACTGCGGCGTGTTCTGGTTCGGTGGCACTGTAAACGCGGAGGGCAACTGTGTCGGCGCTGTTGCGTCTTCGACTCAGGTTTGCTATCGCCTCACCTGCAGCAACGGCATTCCGGAGGCGCAATAGTGATTGTTGTTGCCATGTTCGCGGTGATGTTACAGAGTGCGACGGCGACAGTCTCAGCGCCGCCGCCGGCGACGACCGTGGAGCAAGTTGTTGCGCGTACACCTGCTACCGAACTTCCCGCGGACATTGTTCTGCCGCGGCTCACACAGCGCTGCACTGCGGGTTGCGTGCGCTATCGACGCTCGGATTGGGGCGCGGATCCTGACGGTCGCATGACGAAGTCGGTCCTTCCAACGAGCCACGCTGATTGGACTTACCTGTCGGATGGACATGCCGTCACCTTTCATCTCACTGCGGATGCTGATGAGCAGCGTCGAATCATCGGTCATTTGTCGTATTTTGTGAGCGCTCGCGCGCGCGAGGTGACAGTGCAACGCGGTCAACACGCACCAGCGCAAGAGGGCATTGACGAGATGCTGATTGGATGCGAGGGCCTCGCGGAGAACTCTACTGGTGAAACGCTCCTCGAGGAATTGAAGTCGGCTCGCGTGCTGAGTGCAGCGAATGCAAATGGCATCATGCGGATGAGGTACGAGTTGCCTCGCGAACTCAATGGTTGGGTTCACGAGATCGAGTGGATCGCCGGGGATGTACCTCGAATCGTTTCTCACACGCTCGAGATTCCCCAGCCATCATCGGGATCGTCAAGCGCTGGTGCTGTGCGCGTTGTTCGAAGCGCTGTCGTCGAGTGGGAGGAACGAGCGGGCTCGCAGCTTCCAAAGATCATCGATCGAACGGTACAAGTCGCGCAAGCTGGGCAACCAGCTATCGCGATTGGCCGATCTCGCTTCGAAGTCATCGAGCGTCGCACTGAATTGACTTCCGCGGAGCAGTCGCGCATAGGCTCGCTCACGATCGAGGCACATTGGACAGTCTCGCGTCAAGACACCGGCTGCTCGGCAGTACTCGGAGAGGCGGTGTTTACCTTTGCTGGTCACCGATACGAAGCAATCAAACCAGTGACGCTTGCGGATCTGGATCGACCCGAGCTTCTACTCGAGGGCGCGCGATGTTTGGATTAGGCTCTGTCCGACGGATGCGTCGGGCGTCGCTTCGTGCGGCATTTCAACTTGCGTCGTCGGCTTCCCCTCACCGTATTACTGCGGATACGGCTTCGGCTCGCCTCCCTGCCATGCGAACGCTGCCGCGAATCTTTGGCCTTCGACGATCCATCAGACAGAGCCTAGCCTTCGCCACGATCATCCTCTGCGCAACGCTGCACGGAACGCCGGCTGCCGCAAGCCAAGAGATCGTTCCTTCCCAACGAGAACCGCGCGCGATCGAGTTGCCGGCGGTGCTTGCGGGGTACTCCGATCAAGTGCAAGAGACAGCGGGCATTGGGCGGGGTTGCGTTGTGCTTGAGTCGTCGGATCTACGATTCGTGCTCGGCTCGATTGAAATCGACGTGCCGTTCGCGGCGTATCGCGCGAGCGTTCGAGCCGCCATCGAGCCAGTCAAACAGGAAATTGTGGAGATCGACGCGAGTCGCGAGGGCACCCGTACTCTAGCGCTCGACTCGATCTACGCAAAAAATCTTGCGCGGATCCGCGCGGCGGTTGATGTGGCACAGGTGGAACTCATGCGTGCGCTCGGCGTCGATGCCACGGGAAGGCAGCGCATGATTCGACACGCACTGTGGCGCGCCACGCGCGCTGGCGAGGACGGCATTGGTTTCGACATCGGGATGTTGTTCGAGGATGAATCCGAAGCGACCTCTGTACATCTTCGCGCCGCACTTGCAGTGCATACCGAGGCTGCCGCGCACGCCCGCGCGTTGCTCGCTGCACATGATGCGCGGGTGGGGCCCGTGCGCGAGACGAGCATTGCGATACATCGCTCCGCATTCAATTCGAAGCGAACGAGAAACGCTGCGCAGACCGATCGATTAGCGACATCCCTTGTTGGCGTGCGTGAAGCGAACGACGCATTGTTCCTCGGGATCAGTGAAACCGCTCGTGGCTACGGCGCTCTCGAGGAGGCGCTCGAGTGGCGTGCGCGCGCCTTCAAATTGAGAGGCGCGCGACTACTGCCGCGGCTTGATCTGCTCGATACTTTCGATGCAGCGCGCATCGATGGCGATGCAATCGATCCTCGCACAATGCGAGATATTCGGCAGCACGCGCTCGAGCAACGCGACGCCGCGATGTCGGATCTCGTTGTCGCGTTCGCGGCGTGCAAACAGTCACTTACCCGTCACGGTCCCCATGGAGAGGATGCGGAGCGCGTCGTGCAGAACTTTGCAGACAGTGCAGCAAAGTGGGAGGCATGCGAGCGGCGGATCGGTGTCGCGTTGAAGGCGCAGTTAGGCGAGGGGACGTGTCGCGCTGCTACCGCGATCGACGGCTACTTGAATCGTCAGGATGCGATCGCATCTGAGCACTGGCGCGACCTCCTCCAGTTCTGGACTTCATTTGTCGAAGACCAGCGCCGTGAACCCGTGCAGTGAGATGTGGGTCAGTTCTCCGCGAGCAGTTCGAAATGTGGAGCACGACTCGTGCGAGCCGGGATAGGCGAAGAATCCACTGGCAAACCCATGTCCATGAAGTGCGCGCTCATCATGCTCGCGCTGTTGCGGTTTGCGCCAGGCGTGGGGATATCGCCGACGACAAGCAGGCATCGTGCGAAGAAGCGCATCGAATCGCTACACGCAGCAGAGCGTGCACTTGCAGAGCCGTTGCTGCTCACGATGTTGGCGTCCCTCGTCGATGGACTCCGCGCTGCATGGGAAGTGAAACTTGAGCAGTTTCGCGCTGAGGCAGAGCAGCGCGCGGCGGAGCAACTCAATGCGCTCGAGCCAATCTATGCGCAGAGTGCGCGATTGATTCCCCCGCCATTCACGGCGCAGTGACTTTACCGCAGATCTTTAGCTTCAGGCAGATCACTGATCGACGCGATACCGAAGACGCGCAAGAACTCTGGCGTGGTGCCGTACAGCATCGGTCGACCGAGTTCTTCCGCGCGTCCTGTGATCTTCACCAGTCGGCGCTCCATCAAACTCTTCAACACTTCGCCACATGCAACGCCGCGAATGGCTTCGAGTTGCGCGCGCATGATCGGTTGTCGATACGCGACGATGGAAAGTGTTTCGAGTGCCGCTTGCGAGAGGCGCGTTTGCGCCTTCACTCCACGCAATCGTGCGACGATCGCGCCGAATGCTGGAAGCGTGATCATCTGTCGTCCACCAGACACCGTTTCGATGCGGAAGGCGCGTCCGCTCTGCGCGTACGTTTGATTGAGTTCATCAATCGCGGTTCGGATCGCGTCCACTGCGGCTTTGCGCCGCGCGGCAACTGCTTTGGAATCTTTCGCGATTGCCGCAGCGTCTTCCGTCTCCGCGTCGCGCTCTTTCATCGGAACGAAACCGAGCACTTCGGTGAGTTTGGCTTCTGAAATCGGACGATCTGCAAGCAAGATCGCGGCTTCCACGCGCGCCGTCAGCGAGAGGTCGCCGCAAGGAAGATCGCCACCTTCGAAGAGCAACGCGCGCGTGCTGGTGGATGCCTCCGCCTCAACAGGCAGGCCTTCTTGGGTGGTGGCTTGTGTGGTGGAGGATTGGTTTAGCACGGCATTCCAATCACAGAAACACGCACGAAAAATTGCATGCGCGAAGGGTAGCAGGATGATTCTAGAGGATCCAAGAGGATCCGAGATGATCCAAGCACGCGCGCTTAGAATCAGCGACCACTACGAACAGCGGCGAGTTTCGCGCGAGCAGCGCGTTGTCGTCGTTCGATCGTCGTGCGCTCGGAAATCGTGCCGCGCTTGCCAGCGTCAGCGTTTGCAGCGTCGAGTTCGATGTTCGCCTTCGCAAGGTCGACTTGATCAATCGGCGTCGCGACATCAGCGAGAATCGTGAGCGTCGAGCCTTGCATCTGGGCGAAGCCACCGTCGATCACAAACTTCTTCGACCCGCTCGCAGTGTCTACGCGCAGAACGCCTTCGCCAAGCTTCGCAAGAAAAGCAGCAGCGCCAACTTGGACACCCGTCGATCCATCCCATGCAGGGAAAGACACATAGGTCGCGTCCACCTCAAGAACTGAGGCTGAGGGAGTGACGACGTTGCAGCGGAGGGCGGTTGCCATAAGAGTGGTCTCAAAGTCGACGAAAGTCGGGCAAGAACTGTATCAGGAGTAAGGCTCAAAAAAAACGCCGCTCGAGCACGCAAGGTGTCGAGCGACGAGCGGAAAGGGACCGGATGGCGGCCAGTGAGTGGTAACTGCAGTCCTTCTCACTACCGGTCTATGAAAGCCTGTTAGTTGCGACGCCGTCGACCGAAACCGGTGACGGCTGCAATTCCGAGCAGCGCAAGTGCGCCTGGCGCGGGCACAGGTGTTCCAAGACCTCCGAGGGCCGCCGTAAAGACGACCGCATCCCCTCCAGTGAGGCTAAAGTGAAGCTGATAGGCAATGTTGCCCACGAACTCAGGACCAGGGAGACTCGGCGTGGTTCCGCCGAATGCCTGATACCCGATGGAAGATGCACCAGCGGTGGTGCGAGAAACTGAAAGCGGACTATTGAAGAGCGATGCGATGGCGTTCCCGTTCGCGGAGCTCTGAAAGAGCGAGAGTCCGGAGAGGGAAGTGAACTGACCACCCCCTGTGTTGGCAACGAGCGATCCACCAAGCGAACCGTTGAAGAGGCTAGTCATGCTTGCCGATGTCGTCACAGGCATGATGAGCGTGATATGGAAATCGCGCACCTCCGCAGTGAGATTCCGGAAGGTGATCGAGCCCTGGTTCCATGCGGAGAATGCGGATCCTTGTGCGAGCAAGCTGTAATCAAGGCTCCAAACGTCGCTCGCGCCTTGGAAAGATCCGAAATAATTTCCGGTGCCTGCAGCAGACACCGTGTTCGGAATGAGTTGCACCTGCTTCCCGAACATCCCTGTATCAACAAGGAGTGTGAGCGGGGGCGCATCTGCAGAAACATTTGACGTAGTCGCAGCACATAGGCAAAGAACGGCCCCAGTAGCTGCGAACGTCGTTCGCCCATGGAATAGCCACGAGCGAACCACATGCGACATGCGGTCCATAACAAACCCTTCTATTATGGGATCGGTTTTAAGCGACCCCTTGTCCCTCGAACTTCACTTGGGTTCCCGCCCGAGTGAAATCACAAACCTCCTGACATGACCGCTTTACGAAAAGCAGTCCCCTTTAACGCTCTAAAAATAGCGCGGATCTGCGCTGAAGCAAATCAAGTCGCGCGAATGCTGAGATTCGATCAAATTGCGGGTTTGCCTATTCCGAGAACTCATCGGAACCACCCCCAGAGTGGACTTTCAGCGTCAGCACTGCCCTTCAGCCCACACGCCGTCGTGCTTGAACCCTTGGAGCTCCGCGTTGTAACCCGTTCGCTCCACGCGAGGGCAGAGCTCGTACTCCGGTCGCATCCACTCGTGGATCGCATCGCGCACGGTTTGCGTGTCCGTCGCAGTTCGAACCGCCTCTTTGAGCGGCTTCACGTGGCCAAAGGTCTTGCCGTACCACGCGATGCGCTGCCGCATTTCGCCGACCGCGCGCTCGGTGCCGATGTGACGCTCGATAAGTTCAAGGTGACGCAGCACCAATCGAAGTTTGTCATTGAAGGACGGTTCAGGCAACGCTTCGCCAGTCTTCAGCAGCGCGAGCGCTTGCTTGAAGAGCCACGGCGTGCGCAATGCCCCGCGACCAATCATCACACCGTGGCAACCAGATGCCTTCATCAACTCGACGACATGCTGCGGCTCCGTTACATCACCGTTGCCAATGATAGGAATCGAACGCACGGCAGCGACAACTTCGCCAATCGCGTCCCAGTTTGCTTTTCCCGAGAAAAACTGCACGGTGTAGCGACCATGCACCGTCACGAGCGCAACACCGACCGACTCAAGATCGCGCGCGAGTCGCGGCGCAACGCGATGTTCGGGATCCCAACCGAGTCGCATCTTCGCAGTCAGCGGGACGCGGCCAGCAGAATGCCGATCAATCGTTTTCACTAGTTTTTCAGCCAAACGCATCGTGTTCGCGCAATCGCGCAGCAGCAAACTTCCACCATGCTTCTTCGCAACTTTGTCAACGGGGCATCCCATGTTAATGTCAATGACACGCGCGCCATGTTCAATCGCCCAGATCGCAGCTTCGGGAAGTGGATCCTCAGAGGTGCCGTACAACTGCATGCCGCACGGTTGATCGAGTCCGTTCGTTGCCGCAAGTTCAAGCGTGCGCGGCGCACCCTTAAGAATCGCACGCGAGTTCAACAGATCGGTGTACGCAATCCCAACGCCGCCGCTCTCGCGACACAAGATGCGCATGGCAAGATCCACACAAGATGCGCATGGCAAGATCCGTGTGTCCCGCGATCGGCGCAAGGAAGAGCGGGGAATCAAGTTGCACAGGACCAATGCGTAGCACGCCGCAAGCCTAGCGCGAGACCTGCGTCATCGTGGCGTGTTCGATGCGATAAAGGCCGAGGAGAAATCCGGCGGCGTGCTACTTCGATGATGGGTCGCGGGCGATTGAGTGCCATACTGTTCGTGTGGCGTTCTCTGGCGGAACTCCATCAGGCTGCGCCGCGACCTCCCAGCGCACGTCGAGCCGTACGGCAAACTTCTCGTGTGGCGGTAGCTCTCTGTCCTGACGGTAGAAGATCACTCCGTGTGCCCACGGCGCACCATCAGATTTCTTGATTACGAGCAGGAAACGAATGCCATCTTGCTCAATACTCCACAGACCTTCTCCACCATCATGGAAGGCTGCCTTGAACGCTAGGTACATCGCACCGGTTCGCAGAAGTTCAGGAGCGTCGGTGATCGCGCAAACTCCATCCGTTCGAAACTGCATACGCGCCGACCGCTCAGGCTCGGTCCAAGCGTTCCCACCCGCGTAGAAAGTCCGCCCGCCAAGGAGTGCCTTGTATCCCGTCACGGTTTTCGGCACCGGCGGCGACGATTCCGGCCGCCCACATCCGACAAACATCGTGCCAACGAGCGACGCTGCGACCACAAGACGGAAGATTCGTTCGCAAGAGCAAAAGTGAGAATTCATTTCAATCCTCCAAAGGGCTCATGCCAAGGTTCAATCAGGGTCAACACGCTAGGGAACAACCGGCGAGAAGTCTTGCCAATCCACGCCTTCGAGGCAGGATGCATCTTCATTGTTGCGTTGCCTTAAGTCGCGTAGCCGTTCGAGGTATCCATCAAACCGTTGGCGCATGCTCGGCGACGTGTGCCAAGGTTCTGGCTCGTAGAAAGGCGGATCTCCGGCCGGGTAGAACTTGGGTAAGCCGTGGAACACGGCTCCGCGGGATCGCCCATAGCCGCGGGAACCAGCCGGTGCGTTTTGCGGATCCGTGACAAGGAGGTCTGGATCCGGCCAACTTGAACCGTTGGTGGGGACCTCGATTGGACCACGCACTTCGCCCGTCTGAAGATCAATAACCCAGTAGACCGAACCAACCCGAATCACCACCATAGAATGGCCCCAGAGCCCTTCTCCAACCTGATAGATGTGCAATTCCATTCCTTGGAGTTCCTGCTCGGTGAACCGCTGTCGGAACCAATAGATGAAGGCGCTTGCGAAGTCGTCGCAGTCGAAGCCAGGGCTTAGGACTGGGACCGGAAGTATGAGAATCGGAAACGTATCGGTGATGTCGGGAACGACAAGTGCACCAACGCCGTAGCCATCTCTGTGAAACAGACCCGGAATAGTTTCGCCGTCCGGAAAGGTATTACTACCGAACCGTCCGAAACAACTCGACCATACATCCATGGCCTCGCGTAGGCGATCATCCACCACCGCGGGGGCAATGATGATGGGTAGGCTGCCCTCCGCGGTTGGCTCGTCGCCACCCCCGCTTTCGAGGGGTAGCGTCAACACGCGAAGTCCAAGGGACCAGACAACACCATCCGCGCTGACCCCCGACGAATCAACCTCGAAATGAAGTGCATCGGGATCGAAGCACATCGCGATTCCCGCGTGCTTCATGGCAGCCTCGGGCTCGTCCACGACAGCCGTGAAGAGTTCGCCCGTGACGGTGTGCCATCGGAAGGCAGCGAAGACTTGCGCGTCATCGTGGAACAGATCTGTAATGGCGTAGTAGGGCGCGCTGGCAGCCCGGGCAGCCCCGATTCGTCCGCTGTATAGCGCATCGAATACGCGCAGCGACTCAAGGAACGGGTTGAAGCCCTCCCGATCCGAGAGCGCCCATGTTCCGCCCTCGAGGATCGGCGCATTCCATCCAACAATCGGCACGTCGCTGTACCCGCGGGCGCGCCAGAATCCAGACGCAAAAGCCCGAACCTCCGCGCGCTCCTCCTCGGTGAACGGCGGATCCGCCCAGACGGACGGAGTCAAACACACGGGTGCGAGGAAAAGCGATGCAACCACCACGAGCGAAAGATATGCGACCCGAATGTGCGGAATCAGGATCATCGGCAACCTCGTGGTGGTAGCACGCCGACTACATATTCAGGGGGCGCGCAGATGCTCGGTTCTGATATCAACTGTCGACTGCTCATTGGGATGCACGCCGGCTCGATACCAACCATCTAGCCCACGAGGTTAAGCATGACGGCGCGACGGGACTTCGACTCGATCGGTTCCGATTCATTAATATTGACGACGCCATGCGCACCACTGGAAGTTGGGCAGCCAACCGCGCTTCAACGTGTGACGATCAGCCAGCATTGATGTAGGAGTCGAGAATCAACAACGTGCTATCGCGCGGCTTGCGTCATCGTGGCGTGTTCGATGCGATAGAGACCGAGGAGAAATCCGGCGGCGCTGAGTGGGCTGATGTGGAGTTGGCCGCGGAAGGTTCCGAAGCGGGTGAGGTGGAGGCCCGTGAGTCGGATGGGGGAGGCGAGCTTTGCTTCGATGCTGTCGAAGGGGGTTGGTGGTAATCCGATGCAGCAGCCGTCCCAGCGGTTGAGGGTGAGGAGGAGTTCGTCGACGGATTCTTTGCGCACGACTGTCGAGTAGTACGCGGAGATTTCGATCCATTGACCATCGAGAAGCATGACCCACTTTGGTGCTTCGAGTGCGCCTGTTGCAGCGTTGATAGTTGTGGATGCGCTGAGGAGGAGCTCCCAACTCACGATGTAGGGATCTGCTTCGGTGCCGTTGCCGACGACGCGGTACTTGCCAGCGAGTTCGATGGTACGGGCGTCGATGCGGTGGATGATTTCTTGCGTGACTGCGGGCGGTGTGGCGATTGGCGCGTCGATGATTGTTGGTTGCGGTAGAGGAGTTGGCGCGATGGTGATCGGTGGTGGATCGTGCGACGTGCGTGGCAGGAGTGGCGCGAGTGGCGCGGCGTTGTTCGTCGATGTTGGAAGGAGGAAGAGCACAGCGCCGCCGAAGAGCAGCGCGACGATCACGATCCACACGAACTTCATGCGCCTTTTCCTGTGCTACTGAGTCCGACCGCGGCGAGAATCGCATCGTGCACCGCGCTCATCGGCAACTCCGCTTCGCTGAATTGTTCTGGCAACTCGCCGAGCAACACGGGATCGAATCCGCGTGGAACGTCCGCGAGTCCGTGTGAACCGCGCACGAGCTTCGTATCGAGCGGCGTGGGATCGAGAAGCACGCGCACGCCGAGTTTTCGGAGCGCGAGTTTTGCGACGAGGCGCGCCGCGAGGAATGGTCGCGCGGGATCGATGAAGAGTTCACACGGGTCGTAGCCTGGCTTCTTGAAGATGTCGACAGTGCGTGCGTAATCAGGTGCGCGACGATCATC
>QWPV01000042.1 GCA_003671055.1 Planctomycetota bacterium | reverse complement strand
TTGGATCGCGGCGGAAGTTGCGCGCGTGAAGCAGCGCGACGCATCAACAAACTAATGCCACCCGCGCTCAACCTCGGAAGATTGCGCCTGCGCGTTTGCCGACGAGGACTGCGGCCGTTGCGAGTGCGAGTGCGAGGAATGCCATTGCCCAGGTGCCGAGCGCGCTGGCGATGTTGGGTCCGTCGCCGAGTCGTTCGCTGAGGGTGTAAATCGCTTTGGTGATCGGGTAATCCGATTCGCGTGTCGCGAGGATGAGGCTGTCGGAGACTTCGAGCATTGCGAAACAGAATGCAAGGATTGCACCCGCGGCGATGTTCGCGCTGAGGAGTGGGAGCACGATGCGTCGCATTGCGTAGAGTTTGCTTGCGCCGAGATTCGCGGCTGCTTCTTCGAGTGCGACGGAGGTTTGCTCGAGTCCTGCGGCGCACGCGCGCACGACGTAGGGCAATCGTCGCACGGCGTAGGCAAGGATCAAGAACGGCACTGGATTGGGTGAGGGACCGAGGATGTCGCCGAGGGATGCAAGTGGCGCATCGCGAATCCATGTCAACCAACCGCTCGGTAGAAATGCGAGTGCGCTCGTGAGGAACTCGGGCGCGGTGCCTTTGAAGGGCCAGCGCAAACTTGCGGCAACAAGACCGAATGCCATCACGAGTCCCGGCACTGCGAGCGGCAGCATCACGAGTGCGTCGAGCACTGCGCGACCACGCACCGTGCCACGAATGAGCAAGCGCGCGATGAGCACACCGAGCACGACATCGATGATCGTTGCAACACCTGCGTAGGCAAGGCTGTTCTTGATCGCGCCTGACGCAAGTGGATGTTCGAGCGCGTGTTCGTAATGTTCGATGGAGAGCGTGGGCGGAAACACGGTGCCGTACCACGAGCCGTGCGGCACGAGGCTTGTGCAGATCACGCCCACGTGCGGCAAGAGCGCGATGCCTGCGACAAGCGCAAATGCGCTCGCTGCTGCGATGCCCTTCCAACCGTGTAGTTGCTTTGGTCCTGCGCCTGTTGATGCTTTCGCGAGCATCGCATAGCCCTTGCGTCCGAGCGCGAATTTTCCGATCGCGTATGAAGCCGCCGTTGCGAGCAGGAGCACTGCGGTGAGCGCGTACGGTTGACGCGATGCTTCCATCTCCTTGATGCCGTTGAAGATTTGCACAGGCGTCGTCTGCGTGTATTCAAGCATCAACGGCGTGCCGAGTTCCGTGAAACTCCAAACGAAGACGATCGTGCCACCTGCGAAAAGTCCTGGGCGAATCAACGGCAGCGTGATGCGACGGAAGCGAGTCCATGCACTTGCACCGAGATTGATCGCGGCCTCTTCCATCGCGGGGTCGACGTTTGCGATCGCGGCGACGAGATTGAGATAGATGATGGGATAAAGGCTGAATGCTTCGAGGAAGACGACGAGCCAGAATCCACCGGCGCCGAGGAAGTCGATCGGTTGATTGATTGCGCCGAGGTCGAAGAGCAACGCATTCACGCTGCCGCTTCGACCGAGCAACTGCTTCATGCCGATCGCGCCCACGAATGGTGGAAGCACGAGCGGCGCGAGAATCACTGCGCTGAGCACGCCCTTCATCGGAAAGAGACGTTTCGCGCTGAGGTTTGCCAGTGGAAGCGCGATGAGCAACGCGATGGTGGTCGTTGTCGCTGCGATGAGAAATGCGTTGATGAGTCCGCCGCGTAACGCAGGGTCCTCAAACACGAGCAGAAAGTGATAGAGCGTGAATCCGCCCTCTGGCGCGTCCGACACAAACGCCGCCGAGACGCTCAACCACACTGGATACAACAGAGGTACGCCAATGACGAGCAGAAGGATGGCGAGCCAGGCTCGTTGAGACGATGGGCGCAAGCGCGAAAGGTACTCCGCGCGAGGCGATCGTTGCAACTCGCTTGAATGTGCGGTGGTGGCCTAGCCGTTCCAGGCGCTGAGCAAGATCGCGATATCTGGTGCACCGACGACTGCATCCGCGTTGAGATCACCCATGCCGTTGGCGCCCCAGTTGTTCAGAAGCAACGAGAGGTCAGCGGGTCCGACGAGGTTGTCGCCGTTGAGATCACCGAGCATCGTTGTAGGCGCGAGGTACCACGCGACCGTCACAGGGAAGGTCGTCTGCGTGCCGGCTTTGCGCGCGACTTGCAAGACGTAATCGCCAGGTGCGAGACCCTTCATGTACAGATGCTCTGCGTTCTCGATGAGTGAATTGCTCTCGCAATTTCCGCTGGCGAAACTTGTGGCGCCTGCATCACCGATGAGTGAAACGAGTGTGGTGCCTTCGAGCTTCCACAACTTCAAATCGCAATCCATCATGGTGTAACTTGCGAAGGTGCTTGCGACGGAGCGATTCCAACTTGCGGTGACGCTGAGTTCACTTGCGCTGCCGTTTGTGTGAAAGGTGAAGTACACACTGGTTGCGGAGAGCAACGATGGCACATAGTCCCAACCAACGCGTGGGCTGAAGCTCGTAGGTTGCACAGTCGCGGAACCTGCTTGTTCCCCCGCTGTCAAGATCTCGTGTGCGCGATCGACGTTGAGAAGATCTGCGCCGTAGAGCGCGTCGAATGGAGTCGCGGTTGAACCGCGGCTCACGCCACTTTGCGGTGCGCCATTTGTCCAAGGCGCGCGATGCGTGGTGCCTGCGAGGATTGCGGTCTTGATCGTGAGACCCTTGCTCGCATTCACGTTTGCTGCGGTATTCGGGTGATCGTTCGCTTCATCAAAGAGCATCGCGGCAGCGGCTGCAACAACGGGCGTGGCGAAACTTGTGAAGTCGCCAGGCGCAACGAGATCAGGCTTGCGGCGGTTGGGACCATCAATTCCTGCGGGCGTGAGTCCATTCGAGTGACCACCGCTCGCGATGCCGACAGTGAGTCCGTTGAAGCAGTACGCCATGAGTGGAGACGCTGCGCTGCCCGAACCGTTGTTCGTTCCAGAGACTGCGAGCGCGCCGTCGCGATTCATCGCCCAGTCGAGTCGACGCATGCCGTCGTTGTCATTCGCGGCTGTGCCGAAAGAACCAATCCAACTGTTGTTCCACACTTTGCAGGTGACGGCTGGCGCAGCGAGTGGCGGAAGCGCAGATCCTTGTCCGACGCGCAACCAGCTTGCACCAATCCATACATTCGCGTTGTAGTTCCAAACATTCGAAAGTCCGGGCGCAACGGAGAATCCTTCGCCGCAGAGATTCTGTCCAACAACGTTCGCGTGACCACTCGTGCCTGACGCGCCGCTAAGCAGTGTGAAAATTGTTCCTGCGTAATAGGGCGCGAGAATGTCGGGCGCGTAGTTCGCGCCTTCTAGTGCTTCCACTTGACCGATGCCGATGCCAACGCCCGTGGGAACATTCGCTGCACCAAGACGCGCGACGAGATCGTTGTAGCGAACATCCGTGAGCGTGTCCGCGTTCGCGATTGTTGCGACACAACTGAGCGCGAGGCTCGGTAGAAGGAATGGCGTGAGTGGTCGAGTCTTCATGCGTGGAATCCAAAGTGGACGAGAACCTCTGTAGTCTTCCTCCATTCCAGCAGCAATCAAGTGCAAAACCGCAGTTTCACACTGCTCTTCGCTCTAGTTGTAGTGATTGTTCGGTCGAGGAGCTGAAATCGACGCTCAATGCGACCCATCCGCGGCCTGCGCCATGGGACGGAGTGGCTCACGGGGCGCTGCGATCTCGTCAAGGACGCGCACTTCCACGCGAGCGTTCTTTGCATCCGCAGCGCGATCGGTCGGAAATTGCTCGACGCGTTCACCACTACCTGCAGCCGAGACGCGAATCCGCCACCAGTCGACGCCTGATGCTGCGATTGCCTTTGCGGCGTTCATCGCACGCTGCATCGAGAGTTCCATCGCTTGATCGGGCGAACCAAACTTTTCCGCCGCGCCAACATGTCCGCGAATCTCAACCACTGTCGATTGACCCTTCAAGTTGCGCGCGATGTCAGTAATCGACGTCATGCCTGTCTCATCAAGCGTTGCACTCAGCGACGGGAACTCCACGCTCGTGCCGCGACCAAACGTATCGGATGGTCGCACCGAACGCACATTCTGATCCTTGCCCTTCGTGCCTTCATCCTTACTCTCACCCGCGCCATTCTTTTGCTGCATGAGCAAACGCTGCACGAGCGCAGCATCCTTTGGATCGGTCGATGTGATTTCAACATCATTGTGAAATGCTTTGCGCACCGCGATGGCGAAGTCAATCATGTCAGGCTGCGCAGCGACGCCTTCATTCTCCTCACCGCCACCGCCAGGATTGCCGCCCTTGGGTTGCACATTGAGTGCGAAGAGAATCACGAAGAATCCCATCATGAGCATGACCATGTCCGCGAAGGAGATGAGCCACTCTGGTGCGCCCTCGTGCTCCTCATGCGGCATCCCACCATGTCCGCCACCGCCATGCTTCTTGTGCTTCTTCGCATGACCGTCGTCATGACCAGAGCCTTGATCTTTCTTCGAATTGGATTCGTGTTTCGCGTCTGACATGACGTACTCCCTTCCATCGCAGTTCGATTACGCCGCGAGCTTCATGTTGCGTCGCACGGTGTTCGGGATAAACGCCAGCATCTTCTCTTGCGTTGCTCGTGGATTGTCACCCGCTTGGATCGAGAGAATGCCTTGCAGCATCATTTCGCGCGAGAGAATCTCTTCGCTTGAACGCAAGGCGAGTTTGTCACCCATGGGACCTGCAACAGCGTTCGCGAGCACGGTGCCATACATGGTGGCAACGACTGCGATCGCGAGCATGTGACCGAGCGTCTGGATGTCACCACCGAGATTGCCGAACATGCCGACCTGACCGATGAGCGTCGCAACGAGACCGTAGCCAGGCGCATAGACCTTGATGAGATCGAAGAACTTCTTGCCTGCTTTGTGACGCTCTTGCATCGCCATCACTTCGAGTCGAAGCGTGGTCTCGATGATTTCTTCATCAGTTCCGTCCACTGCCATGCGAAGTCCCTTCGAGAGGAATGGATCTTCGATCTTCTCAATATCGTTTTCGAGCGCGAGGATGCCATCGCGTCGCGCTTTATCGGAGAGCGTACTCATCAAACGCACGGTGTCGGTTGCAGAGAGACCCTTGTTGAAAAGGAATCGCTTCACATAGCCAGGCACGCACTTGAGGTTCTCGATCGGCATCGCCATGAGAAGCACGGAGACCGTGCCGCCACCGACCATGATGAAGCCCTTTTCCGAATAGAACATTTCAAAATGGCCGTGCGACGCCATATACATGACGAGAATGCACGCCGCAATTCCAATAAGACTTCCTGCGATACTCGCCTTATCCATCTGAATGCCTCCTCATACTGCAAACGACTCGCAGCACGCGACTCTCCTACTCTGACGCAATGACCGACGACACACTTCCGGGACGGTCGCCGAATGCCTCATCGGTCGTCGGTTCGTCTCTCTCCCCCGTGCGGTGAAAAACGGTCTGAAGCGCTATTCCGAAAATGCGCGTTGGCGAGGTCTTGCCGTTTGTGCGGGCTCGTTCTCGGAACTTTGGCTGCGGTTCCGCCCTATCCTTCTCCGTCTTGCGCGGTCGAACGGTCGATCACGCATTCCCCTCACTGCGCTCGCTCCACCTTACTTATGCGCCTTCGTCCGCTCGTCGTAATCACTGAACACCTCTCCGAAGAGGCAACCGCCTGGCTTGAGGAGCGCGCAGAAGTCGTGCATGCCTCGGTGACGGACGATGCGTTTCTCGCGATCGCGCCGCGCGTGAATGCGCTGATTGTGCGCACCTACACCGAAGTCGATGAAGCGTTGCTGGACACACTTCCCCTTCTGCGAGCTGTCGGTCGCGCGGGAGTTGGACTCGACAATGTGGATGAACGCGCATGTGCGCAGCGTGGGATCCATGTGTTCAACACACCTGATGCGAACACGCAGGCGGTCGTGGAATACGTGCTTGCATTGTTATGCGACGCGCTTCGCCCTCGGCTCTTCCTCGATGCACCCGTGTGCAAAGAAGAGTGGAATGAGATTCGACAAGAAGTTGTTGGCCTCTGGCAGATGAACGAACTCGTGTTGGGAATCTTAGGGTTCGGCCGCGTGGGCAAGCGCATCGCGGAAGTTGCGCGCGCGATTGGGTTCCAAGTCATCTACAACGATCTGCTTGAGATTCCGGAGTCCGCTCGGTTTGGCGCACAGCCCGTAGGTATTGAAGCACTCTTCACAGACGCGGACATCGTGACAATTCACATTGATGGTCGCAGTGAAAATCGAAAGTTCGTGAGCGCGGCGCTCATCAACATCATGCGCAGCGACGCAGTCATGATCAACACTGCGCGAGGCATGGTGCTTGATGACACTGCACTCGCAGGCTTCCTCGCGCGAAACCCAGCCGCGATGGCGATGCTTGATGTGCACGATCCTGAGCCATTTACTGCGGAGAATCCGCTCCTTGACTTGCCCAACGCACACCTTGCGCCGCATCTTGCGAGCCGCACCATGAGTGCGATGGACGCAATGAGTTGGGTCGTCAAAGATGTTTGGCGCGTGATCGAATAGGGCCGTGTGCGCGAGTTCAAGCGAAGGGATCAGCGCGCGTTGCCAAACACTGCACTCTCGCCGAGTTCTTCCGCAATGCGAAGCAACTGGTTGTACTTCGCGTTGCGATCGCTACGGCATGGCGCGCCCGTCTTGATCTGTCCGCAATTGGTTGCCACTGCGAGATCTGCAATGGTCGCATCTTCGGTTTCGCCGGAACGATGCGACATCACCGCGCGGTAGCCCGAACGCTGCGCGAGATTCACTGCAGCGAATGTCTCACTCAATGTGCCGATCTGATTCACCTTCACGAGAATCGCGTTCGCGCATCCTTCACGAATGCCTCGCGCGAGGAACTTCGGATTGGTCACGAAGAGATCATCGCCCACGATTTGAATCTTCGATCCCAATCGCTCGGTGAGTCGCTTCCAACCACTCCAATCATCTTCAGCGAGACCATCCTCGATCGACGTGATTGGATACTTCGCGCACCATGAGGCCCAGAGATCGATCATCTCCTCGCTCGTGACCACAACGCCAGGGTTCGACTTAAAGAAGCAATAGCCGGTCTTGCCGAGTTTCTTTGCTTCGTTCGCGAGTTCGCTCGTTGCAGGATCGAGCGCGATCGTGACTTGTGTGCCAAGTTTGTACTTTGCGCGTTCCACCGCGATCACGATGAGTTCAAGCGCTTCTTCGTTGGACTTCAGATTCGGTGCGAATCCACCTTCATCGCCAACTGCTGTCGAGAGATGTCGATCGTGCAGCACGCTGCGAAGCGCGTGATAGCACTCCACACCGCAGCGCAGCGACTCCTCAAACGAATCAAAGCCCTCTGGTCGAATCATGAACTCTTGAAAGTCCACAGTGTTGTCGGCGTGCTTGCCACCGTTGAGAATATTCAACATCGGCACGGGAAGTGTCTTCGCTGCCGCGCCGCCGAGGTAGCGAAAAAGCGGCTGTTCCGTTGCGAGTGCTGCAGCGTGTGCGACCGCCATCGACACTGCGAGGGTCGCATTCGCGCCTACGCGAGCTTTGTTCTCCGTCCCATCAATCGTGATGAGCAATTGATCGATGCCCTCTTGATCACGCGCATCGGCGCTGAGCAACGCATCGCAAATTTCGCCGTTCACAAACGCGACCGCCTTCGATACGCCTTTGCCCATCCATCGCGATGCATCGCCGTCACGCAACTCCACCGCTTCATGCTCGCCTGTCGACGCACCACTCGGCACTGCTGCGCGACCACTCGCGCCACCTGTGAGGACAATTTCGCACTCGAGGGTTGGATTCCCGCGTGAATCGAGGATTTGGCGCGCAAGAACGGATTCGATTTCAAATGCCATGGAGCGCAGATTTCCTGTTGGAGTTCCTGAAGATTACGCGTACGAATGCAAACCAGTAATGATGAAGTTGATGACGATCCAGTTGAAGAGCATGACTCCTGCACCGATCATCGCAAGCCATGCGGTCCACAAACCCTTGTCTTTTACCTTGAGGCGAACATGCACGAGCGCGATGAACACGAGGAACGTATTAAGTGCGAAAACTTCTTTCGGATCCCAACCCCAGGGGCGTCCCCACGAGTGATCCGCCCAGATAGCACCCATCACGAGACCGGTCCATAGCAGGACAAACGCCAACTCCATGAGCACCATCGTCGTGCCATCGAGCACTTCGCCGAGTGCTGCCCGCTTCGGACTCATGCGCTCTTCGCCGTGCGCGCCTGCGATGATCATGCTGCCTGCGCCACCGACGCGCGCGAAACTCGATGCGCCACCGACTGCGCGATGTGCGATGTAGAGCAACGCTGACACAGCTGCCATGAAAATAAGGCAGTAACTAAAGATGATCACATTCGTGTGGATGTAAAGCCACACATCGTGCAGCACAGGCATCATGTTGGAGATGTTCGGATTGAGTTGCACCGGCAAGAAATACGCCGCCATGAGCGCGACCATCGACGAACATGCAGCAGCAAGCGCGAACATGCCACGCATCGCCGATTTGCGCACGAGCACTTCGATGATGACCGCCGCAGCTGCGCCCATCCAAGACGCGGTCGTCACTGCCTCAAACATGTTGGAGTTGGGCCATCGATCGGCGATGTACCAGCGCAGGATCAGTGCGATCGTTTGCAGCGCGAACGCGATGCCGAAGATGCTGAATCCAATGATGCGCGCCTTGGGCCACTTCCACACGACGCCGAGCAACATGAAGATGACGCTCGCCATGTAGACGAGCCATGTGCGCGTCATCTGACCATTCTTGAAGTACCAATTTTCCCACTCCAAACGCGACTTCTCTGGGTAGTTCGCAGGATCAATGTTGGCTAACACCGACGCGAGTGACTTCACCGCTGTGTTGACACCAACAGGATCCGCAGCAAGCCACGAACTCACGAGTGCGCGCCATGCATCGGAGATCGCGCGACTCGTTTCCGGGGAGAGGTCGCTAGGCGCATCAGTTTTTGCTGCGAGCAGCGTGAGCGCACCAGGCATCGGTTGCGCACCATCGACAAACATCACGTCGCTAATGGAGTGCCAGGGTTGCGCGATATCTCCATCACCACGCGGAACGATTCGCAAGCGATCGAGAAGGAACCGCGGATCCTTCACACGCATCGCGGTCTTCATCATGTCCGCGATCTTCGCAGTCCGAATGAGATCGCCTTCGAGTTGCCGAAGCAATGGTTGGAGTTCTGGTCGCGCCAAGAGCGCTTCCGAAATCAATCCGCTCGCTTGGAAGCCCTGCATGCGCTTCACGAGCTCGGCATCTTTCCCTGCACTCGGCGCGAGCAATGCCTGCGAAATCCGAGCGCGCGTGTCGTCGCCCTTCACGTAAATCACATCCGCATCGCGATAGGCTTCCGGACGGAAGAGCATGTCGAAATAGGTGTAAAGCTGTGGCTGATCGCCAATCTTGCGCGGACCTGAAACGAAGCCCAGCGTTTCGTTCGCCAACGAACTCAGACTCTTCACTCGACCTTCGGATTGCACTGCAGCAGCCTCAAGCGGCTCGAGTTGAAGCGCCTTCCAGAAGATGTACTCCTCAGCATTCGCTGCGCGCGGCGCAACACCGAGGGCGAGGAACGCAACGCAAGCGATAAAAATACTTCGTACAGACATCATTCGACCTTGTTCTGCATTGCGAGAGAGTCCATCAAGCACTTCGCGCTGTCGACGAGCCTTGATGACAGGCTTGACATAGAACGCGTAGAGCATGCCCGCGACGGCAACGCAACATCCGAAGAGTTGAATCCACACACCATTGCGATTGCCCACGCCGAGCACGGTGTAATTGAGTCCCTTGCTCGCCAACATGCCACCCTCGCGTGCTTCGTCCGGTGGATCCCATTGCGATTGGAAGAACCACATTCCCTCATGCTCCACAGGCTCGTTCACACTCACGCGCGTGGGCGAAGTCCATGCGCCCGTGCTCGGATCTTCAAAGCGCACCACGCTGGTGTAGTTTCGAATTGATCCAGTTTCACCGGTGAATCCACCATCATGCGAGGAGAGTTCAAAGTCGTCGAGCACGATGCTGTCATCAAGAGGCATGCGGAGTCGAGAGAAGAGCAGTTCGACCTCGCGTCCATCAGGAAGTTTTATCGATGAAGGCGCGTATGGCGATCGTCGCAGTGCTTGCGCATCGCTGTCAAAGGGCCAGTGATTGAACTTCAACCACTCGCGCGAACCGCCTGGCGCTTCCACGAGGATCAATGCGAATTGCTCCATCGCATCGCGCTGTCGCTGCTCACGCGGAACAACTTGCGGTTTGGTTTCGAGCACTGCGCGAGGCAGGTACTCCGCAAGCTTGAGATTGACACCACCGCCCAACGCGAGCGCGCTGCCGAGCGGAAGGACTTGTGTACGGCTCTTACCATCGAGCGCGCTCAACACACGAACAATGTTGGGATCGGGGCCTGCGACGACCGTGACAAGCGCGAGACCGTTACCACGCTCGTACAACACTTCAACCGAGTCGTCGGCAAGGATCGGCGGACCATGCGGGTCAGCCCCCTTGGGCTCCACCACATCACGCGTCAATCGCGCGTCATCAAAGATCCACCGGCGATACGTGCCCTTGGGCGTGCGCAATTCAATGCTCGCCAAGGACACATTGCCACCACCTACGGGAAGATCATCTTGCACACTCATCACGCGATAGCCGTAGCCAGTCTTCACGCCGTCGCGTTCGATGTCGATCACGGGTGAGTCTTCATTCAGCGCAGCAACATCACGAATGTCAGCGCGGAAATCGATTGCAAGACTCGGGATTTTGAATCGAAGCGCTGGCGCTTTCGTAAGCGGCTCAAGTTCCGACTCTTGGGAAATCAGCGCGAAACGAAGGAGACCACCCTCAGCCCTGTTGCGTTCCGGATCAAGCGCTTCAAGTTCATACTCCGCATTCTGCCCTTCCGCGCTCGAGAGTTGAATTCGCGCAAGCGGATACGGCGGCGCATCAGGAGCACCAGGAATAAACCGGCTGCGCATCTGTGCGTAACGAAGGTACGCCTTCACAACAAAGTTCACATCGTGAAGCGGATCATTGGAATCTGCGGATGTTGCAACGACATCGAGTGCGCGCTCAGGAATGGACGAGCCGCCGATGACGAGCGCGCGATCTGGAACGTAGTCGTTGTAGATCGGCATTCCCTCGAGCGTGCGCTCTGTCCAAGTCGCCGCGCCCTTGGGTCGCACATAGAGCGCCCAACTCTTGCGGAGTTCATTGCGCAGATAGAAGTAGTTGGTGGGCTCGTACTCGAGCGAGCAACGAATCGTCGGATCGAGAATCGCGCTGCCCGTCTCTTTCACGGCACGCTTCATCGGTTGATGCGCGTCCTCGGTCAGGATGAGATCTTCGGTGTATTCAGGGTGATCCGCGATGAGTTGCCGCATGAATCGCCTGCCGTTCTTCTCTATCGACAGGATCACGGAATAGGAATTCTTTCCCGCGTCACTTCCTGAACGAAGTTCCCACGCTGGATCGATCGACATCACTTGCACGCGAAGTTCGTTGCCACCGCTGCCGAGCGTGAGTTCCTTGCCTGGTGCAGCAGTCAGCTCAGCACGCTCGACACGCGCTGAACCATCCGCACCCACTGCATCCATCTCCACCACTAAACGGCGACGCGCAACCGGCGCATCGCCTTCCACTTTCGTGCCGAAGTAAATGAAACTTCCCGCGATGAGAATGAGAATGCCTGTGTGAATCGACCACACACCGAGATTCACAACCTTGAACGGAATGCGACGCAATGTCGTGACAATGAGATTCACCGCGATGAGGAGGATCAAGAGATTGAATGGCCACCAATGGAACCACTCAAACTCCGTCATCTCGAAGGCGCGCCACTGACGCATCTGCTCATGCACCCACGACTCGCTCGTGAAAAAATTGGGATGCACTGGGTAGACAATGCCCGCAGAACCAATCGTCGAGTAGACGAAAAGCAGTACGATCAGTGTGATTCCAAGGTATACGCTCGAGAACAGATCGAGCACTCGCGCGAACAAACCGCCAGTTGCAGTACCACTTGGAATGGACGCGGGAGCCGCTGCTTGAGCGCTCGTGGGAGCTTCCTGCTTCATAAAATCCTAAGAAGAAATCGCAGCCAATTCAGACCCAGTCGAGAAGCTCACATAGTAGCGAGGTGAACCACCGTCGACGCATGAAGGCGCTCGGAAGTTCCGCATCGGAACACCCCTGAGACGGTAAGATTCCACCCGCAGAGATCCATCCACGTTTTTGAGCTCCCCACGATGTTCACGCACCGCCCTCTTCTTCGCTCGGTCTCGCAACATTCTGTAGCGCGCATCACACTCACGGTCTCGCTCGCGCTCCTCGCCCTCAGTGGAGCACCCCTCCACGCGCAATCATTCTCAAACAAGGAAGGCGCTACCGCCCCTCTGCTTCCGGAATTGCCGAAAGATGCAGCGGCTCCTGTTGTCGTACTTATGACAACTAACTTCGGCGAGGTTCTGCTCGAACTCGATGCCGCTCGAGCGCCGATTACGGTGCGCAACTTTTTGGCGTACGCGAAAGCTGGCTTTTACAACGACACCGCGTTTCATCGAGTGCTGCGCAACGGTCCGACCGCGATTGTGCAAGGCGGCGGGTACTCGACAGCAGGCGCGCTCAAAGCGACGGAGACGCCAATCACGAACGAATGGACAAACGGACTCAAGAATGTTCGTGGCACGATCGCGATGGCGCGCCAACCCGATCCCAACAGCGCGACAAGTCAGTTCTTCTTCAACCTCATTGATCAACCGCTCTACGACGCTGCCGATCCACGCGGCTCTGGCTATTGCGTCTTCGGCAAGGTCATCGCTGGACTGCCTGTGCTCGATGCGATTTCGATGGAGAAGACTGGCTCACGAAATGCGAGCCCAGCTGCTGGCGCGCCGCCGCAAGCGTTGAGCCAGTGGCCCGTGCGAGATTGCATCATTGAGAAGATCGTCGTTGTCAGTACGAGCGACGTTGCAGCAACGACTGAACGCGTGAAGCACACGCAAGTGAAGGATCCATCCGCGCCGACCGTCGCGAAGCCTGCGCCTCCAACGCCTCCGCTGAAAGCGAGCTAATCATGGATGAATTTCGATTCTACGACGGTGATGGCGACCGATTGATGGAGCCCTCCACTGGCCAAGCGCAAGTGCGACTGCTTCCGTCAGGTGATCCACGCACGGTGAGCGGACGACCACGCATCCGCCTGATGTTCGGACAACACTTTCTCGATGATCTCGTCGCGGGTCGCTATCGCACAGTGGTCTGTGGCATCAACGACACGGACAATTCGAAGGGCGTGATTGGCGAGATTCTTCGACTCATTCCAGGATCGCAGTGGTCACTCGCGAGCGCGACCAGTTACGCGCATGTCTTCAAGGGCGCAATCTCACTGCACGCGAAGGACGATCGTGAACCGTATGTGTTGAAGTTCGATCTCGATCGCGTCCTCGTCCTCGCCTTGCTGCGTCCTCAAGGCCGCGACCACTTCACGCTCGAAGATCTCTACCGAGGATTCAAGACCGTGCGCTCCATGCTTGAGGGTCGGCATGATCGCCAACCTTGTGCGAGCGTGAGTTTCCTCGGCGCGAAATCGAATCGCGTGCTCGATCACACTGGTCATGAACCATCACTCGAAGCGCTGTTGAAGGCGATGCATAGCGCGGGCTTCGAAGGCGATGTCTATCCGCCGCCTGCGTCATGGGAAAATGCGCGCACTGGGGTGTACAGCCACTTCCCGTTTCCTGAAATGGTCACGCGCGTTCGAGAAGGTTCATCGTAAGCCGCGGCGCGTCTCAGCCGAACGTTATGCCCTGCGCAAGAGGAAGCTCACGCGACCAATTGATCGTGCACGTTTGACGACGCATGTACTGCTTCCAACTGTCGGAGCCTGACTCGCGGCCGCCGCCGGTGTCCTTCTCACCACCAAACGCGCCTCCGATTTCCGCGCCGCTCGTGCCGATGTTGACATTCGCGATGCCGCAATCGGAACCTTCGGTCGAGAGGAATCGCTCTGCACTTCGCATGTTGAGTGTGAAGATCGCGCTTGAGAGTCCTTGATCAACGCCGTTCTGAATCTCCATCGCTTCGTCGAGATCCTTCACCGAGTACACATAGAGAATCGGCGCGAAAGTTTCTTCGCAGCAGATCTTCGGTCGCGATCCATTCGGCACGCGATACAAGGTTGGTTCAACAAAGTGACCAGGTTTTCCTGCGAATCGCTCGATGCCCTTGATGCCGCCTGCAAGCAACACGCATCCCTCGCGCTCCGCTTCGACACACGCGTGCTGCATTCCCACGACCGCTTGTGCGTTCACGAGTGGTCCCATGAGTGTGCCCGCTGCGAGAGGATCTCCAATCGGCACCGTCTTGTAGGCCTTCGCGAGATTTGCGCAAAGTGCGTCGACGACCTTCTCATGCACAAGCAACCGTCGCGTGCTCGTGCATCGTTGGCCCGCTGTACCGACCGCGCCGAAAAGCACTGCGCGCGAGACCATTTCCATATCCGCGTCGTCCATCACGATGATCGCGTTGTTGCCGCCGAGTTCGAGTAGGCAGCGACCCAATCGCTTGGCGACAACTTCGCCGACGCGTCGACCCATGCGACACGAGCCTGTTGCAGAGATCAACGGAATGCGTCGATCCGCCACCATCGCTTCGCCGACTTCTGCATCGGTGCCAATCACCAGTGGAAAGATGTCGGCAGGATCAATGCCTTCAGGTCGCCACACCGTTTGCTCGCGCAGAACCTTCCAACAAACTTCGCTCGTCGCAATCGCGATAAGTGGCGTGAGGAGTGAAGGCTTCCAGATGACTGCGTCGCCGCACACTGCTGCAAGCATTGCGTTCCACGCCCACACAGCATTTGGAAAATTGAACGCAGTGATGCAACCCACAGTGCCGAGCGGTTGCCACTGCTCGTACATGCGGTGACCTGGTCGTTCGGAGTGCATGGTCAATCCGTAGAGTTGACGCGCGAGTCCAACCGCGAAGTCTGCGATGTCAACAGACTCCTGTACTTCACCGAGTCCTTCGGCTCTGATCTTTCCCATCTCGAGCGACACAAGTTCACCGAGTGGTTCCTTCGCTTCGCGTAACGCGTTGCCCATCAATCGCACGATCTCGCCACGCTTGGGTGCGGGCAATTGCCGCCAGGAAGCTTGCGCCTTCACCGCGCGTGCAATCGCGCTTTCATAGTCCGCGCGCGTCTCCAATCGCACAGCGGCAATCGCCTCGCCTGTGGCGGGGTTCTCACTCGTGACCGAGTGTGGAGTGCCGGGAGCACAAATGCGTTGATTGTTCGAAAGACCGAGGCGTTGAAGAAGTGCGTGCATGGAGCGCGAAGGATAGCGGAGAGACTTTGCTGCCCGTATCATCGCCGCCCTCATGCCACTCGACCGAAATCAGATCGCCAAGCGCGCCGCGCAAGAACTCAAAGATGGTTTCTATGTAAACCTCGGCATCGGCATGCCAACGCTCGTCGCAAATTATGTCCCCGTTGGCATGGAAGTCTGGCTGCAATCAGAAAACGGCTTGCTCGGCATGGGCGCGTTTCCCAAAGACAGTGAAGTTGATGCAGATCTCATCAACGCAGGCAAGCAAACCGTCACTGGAGTTGCAGGACATTCGTTCTTCTCAAGCGCAGACAGCTTCGGCATGATCCGCGGCGGACATATCGACCTCGCGATTCTTGGCGCAATGGAACTCTCCGAAGAAGGAGACATCGCAAACTGGATGATCCCCGGAAAACTCGTGAAGGGCATGGGCGGCGCAATGGATCTCGTCGCAGGCGTGAAGCGCGTCGTGGTGATGATGGAGCACGTAAACAAAAAGGGTGAACCAAAGATCATCCCGCGTTGCACGCTGCCGCTCACCGGTCGTCGATGCATCGACCTCGTCATCACCGAACTCTGCGTCCTCGAAATGGATAAGCACCAACGCCGCTTCATCCTCAAAGAACTCGCGCCAGGCATTACCACCGAAGAAGTCCTCGCAAAGACCACCGCAGAAATACTCGTCCCAGCAACCGTCGGCGAAGTCGCGCTGTGAGTGAAGTTCCTCAACGCCGCATCCTGCCAACCGCCTAGGCTTTCCCCCCTTGCTGCTGACCGCTACAGATCTTTCTAAATCGCATGGTGCGCGCCAACTCTTTCGTGGGGTGTGCTTTTCTGTGGAGGCGGGCGATCGCATTGGGCTCATTGGGCCAAATGGTGCGGGGAAATCGACGCTTCTGCGCATGCTTGCCTCGCGCGAAGAGTCTGATGAGGGCGGTATTCAATGCGCGCGTGGAACGGTCACGGTGTATGTCGCGCAACGCGAGGAATTCGCGGCTGGCGTGACCGCTCGGCAAGCGGCCACCACCGCTGCGCTTCCTTGCGCGCGCTGTCATGGCGATGTGCATGAAGCGGAAGTGCTTGCGGCGGTGATTCTCGGCAAGATTGGGTTTGACGACGCGCGCATGGATATGCCGCTCGTTGCACTTTCCGGAGGCTGGCAGAAGCGCGCGGCGATTGCGTGTGGGCTTGCCTCTGCTGGTGGAAGTCCGGATCTTCTGTTGCTCGATGAGCCGACCAACCATCTCGATGTTGAAGGCATTGAGTGGCTCGAACGATTTCTTGTGAAAGGCGCAGCGGACATTCACGCCGAGAGCGTTGTCTTCGTCACGCACGATCGTGTGTTTCTGGAACGCGTCGCAACGCGCGTCGGTGAACTTTCGCGCGCGTATCCAGGCGGACTCTTTGTCGCGGATGGAAACTTCAGCGAATTCCTCCGACGCAAGCGCGAGTTCCTCGACGCACAAGTGAAGATCGAAGCATCGCTCGCGAATGAAGTGCGTATCGACAATCTCTGGCTCGGACGCGGCGCGCAAGCCCGTCGCACCAAAGCGAAGGGACGCATCGACGAGAGCGCTGTGCGTCGCGAACAACTTTCCGAACTCAACGAGCGAACGACAGCAGCAGGTTCGGGCGGCGCGCGCGTGGACTTCACGGGAAGTGGGCGGCGCACACGCAAGCTCATCGCCGCGCAGAAGATCTCGAAGTCGATGGGCGCCAAGTTGCTCTTCAAGGAACTTGATCTTGAACTCGTGAACGGACAGTGCCTCGGACTCATGGGCTCGAACGGTTCGGGGAAGACGACGTTGTTGCGCGTGTTACTCGGCGAATTGCAACCAGACTCGGGCACACTGCAACGCGCTGATCCCCCACCGCGCGCTGTGTTTCTCTCGCAGTCGCGCGTGGAGTTTCCGCCGCAAACATTGCTGCGCGATGCGATTTCTCCACACGGCGAAAAGGTGCGATTCCGCGGCAGCGAGATGCACATCACCGCATGGAGTCGGCGATTTCTTTTCAACGACGATCAACTCCTGCAGTCAGTCTCGCAACTCTCCGGCGGCGAACTCGCGCGCGCGCACATTGCTCGCATGATGCTTGAGCCAGCGGATGTGTTGGTGCTCGATGAGCCGACCAACGATCTCGATCTTCCCACGCTCGCAGTGCTCGAGGATTCCATCGAAGATTTCCCAGGCGGCGTGCTGCTCGTCACGCACGATCGCGCGATGCTTGAGCGGCTCGCAGAACGCATCATCGTGCTCGGCTCGCCCGATCTGATTCCGAGCTCCGTGACAAGCCTCGATCAAGCACTTCGCGCGCTGAGTGCATTTGAGAAGGCGAATGCCCTCGCGGAGAAGATGCAGAGTGCGCCTGTCGCGGTCGCAGTCGCGAGCGTCGCCAATGGAACAGCAAGCACCGCTCCACGCAAGAAATTGAACTACAACGAACAGCGAGAGTTCGACGGGATGGAAGCAACGATTGCGAAGGCCGAAGCGAAGGTCACATTGCTCGACAAGCAAGTGAACGAGCCAAGCTTGCTCGCAAACCACGCCGCCTATTCAAAGGCCTGCGCAGAACTCGGCGCAGCACACAGCGCGGTCGCGGACCTCTACTCGCGTTGGGCTGACTTAGAAGCCAAGCGCGCGTAATCCTCATTCGATGGAGCAATGCGGTAGCGTATAGCGCATGTACGCATCACTTCTTACCGTCGCGTGGCTTCTCGCTGCGCCTCCCGTCGCGCCAACCGCACTCTTCAACGGCAAAGATCTCTCAAACTGGGTCAATGTGAATACATCGCCGTCGACATGGACTGTTGCGCAAGATGAGACGGGTACTCCAGTCATTCGATGTACAGGCATTCCTACTGGCATTCTGCGCACGAATGACGCCTACGAGAACTTTGTGTTGGAGTTTGATTGGAAGCATCTCGCGGAAACGGGCAATGCTGGCCTCTTTGTGTGGAGCGATCCTTACTGCTCGACAGGCGTGCCGTTTAGCCGCTCTGTTGAAGTGCAAATCATGCTGACGCCTGACAACATTGATGAGCAGGGTCGCACGCGATACACGGGGCAAGGAGATATTTTCTCGATCTGGGGCTCGAAGATGACGCCTGATCGTCCGCATCCCACTGGTTGGGAGCGTTGCCTTCCTTCTGCACGGATGACAAAGGGCGCAGGCGAATGGAATCATTACAAGGTCACTTGTAACAACGGTGACATCAAGCTTGCGGTCAACGGCACTGAAGTGAGTGGATGTTCAAACACCACGCCGCGCAAGGGATTCATTTGCCTTGAGAGCGAAGGCTCGGAGATTTGGTTCAAGAACGTTGTGCTGACGCCCCTGCCCTCCGCGTCGCCGGCACTTTCTGCAAGCGACACTGCCGATGTTGATGCTGCTGGACTTCGACCCATGTTTGATGCTGCGACGCTCGCAGGGTGGCATGAAGAAGGCAAGAAGATTGGTGATGCAACGAGTGACCATTGGAAAGACTCGCAGGGCGAGATTCAGTTTGACGGCAAGGGAACAAATCTCTGGAGCGATGCGGAGTATGGTGATTTCGAGATGCTGGTCGATTGGCGTTGGACCGGCGAAGGTCAAGGCAAGATGAACCGTCCGTTCATTGGACTCGATGGCAAGACGGTGAAGAACGCCGACGGTAGCGACAAGGTCATCGAAGTCAACGAGCGCGACAGTGGTATCTATCTGCGCGGAAATTCGAAGAGCCAAATCAACATGTGGTGCTGGCCGTGCGGTTCAGGTGAGGTCTACGGATATCGCACGGACTCAAAGATGTCTGCGGAGGTTCAAGCGGCATGCACACCGCGCGTGAACGCCGACAATCCAGTCGGTCAATGGAATCGATTCAAGATTCGCATGCAGGGCGAAGTGCTCAATGTGTGGCTCAATGACAAGCAGGTGCTCGTCAACGCGAAACTTCCTGGAGTCCCCGCGCGCGGACCGATCGCGCTGCAGTGCCATGGCTCGAGCATTGATTTCACGAACGTCATGATTCGTGAGCTTCCCGCAGCACGCTGATTCCATCCGCAACAATAATGCAACAGGCGCAGGCAAATTTGCCTGCGCCTGTTTTACAAACTGTTTAAAAGAGTGCTTAGAACTCCCGCTCGCGATGTTGAAGTTGTGCCTTCAATCGTGCGAGGATCGAACTATGCATCTGGCTCACGCGGCTCTCGGAAAGGTCGAGTGTCTGTCCGATTTCCTTCATTGTCATTTCCTCATAGTAGTAGAGGATGACGATGAGGCGCTCGGCTCGTGAGAGACCCTTCGTGACGAGGGATTGAAGATCGGTCTTCTGCACCGTAAACGCTGGGCTCTCCGCACGCGCATCGCGAATGACATCAATCTCACGAACGTCCTTCGAGCCATCGCTGTCGAAGCACTTCCGCGTGATGCTCACGATGCCGACAGGACGCGAGTCCTTCTGCAACTTCTCGAACTCTTCGCCAGCGACATTCATTCGGGTGGACACTTCGTCGTCCGTTGGACGCTGACCGGTTTCCATCTCAATTGTCTTGCGCACCTTCTCGACCTTCGCGGTTCGGCTGCGCACAAGTCGCGGCACCCAGTCCATTGCGCGCAACTCATCGAAGATCGCGCCGCGAATGCGCTGCGTGCAGTAGGTTTCAAACTTCACCTTGCGGTCGAGATCGAATGCGTCGATTGCATCCATCAAGCCAAAGAGGCCGCTTGACATGAGATCGTCGACATCCACTTCGCTCGGCAGACGCTTATGCATTCGCTCTGCGGTGTAGCGCACGATTTCAAGGTGCTTCTGAATGAGGAAGTTGCGGATCTCAAGCGTCGGTGCGACGCGATACTCCAACCACACCTCATCCATCGGCCGCTCAGAAAGCGGAACCACGCGCTTCGTCTTCGAAGTCGGGCGCTTTGCCGCTGGCTTCGATTCAGGAGCGGGTGCTGCGCTCGCTTGCGCAAGCTCCACTGTGCTGATTGCGGGGTCGACGAGCGTTGTCACTCGCGTTGTTGGAATCGGCGCGCGACGACGCGGCGTCACCGCTGTTGCCGTTGCTTGCGTCGTGGTGGCAGAAGACTCTTCTCCAGGACTTCCCACAAGAATGGGGGTGCGTTCGGATGATGATCCGAGCGATTGGCCTGTTGCAGAACGATTTGTAATAGTCGTACGACTCGATCGGGACATCTGGTCGGCTCCTTGACCTTGCGTCCTAACAATCCAACGCTACCGAAGTAGTGCTGGACCTGTGATAGTTTGAACTCGTTGACCTGCGAAGTCCTTCGCAGGTCCTACGAATCCGTTTAGTTGCTCGAGCAAGCTCCCTTGCTCTTGCAACCCGTGATCAAACCTTGATGAAACTGCACAAACAATGCGTTTCATCCATTGCCCTTTGAACTCTGGTTTACCTGATGGAATGCATCATGCAAACGCAGGTTTCTCAGGTCATTCCGCGCCAATCCTTGGCAAGGAACGAGGGTCAGTATAACAAAAATCCAGAAGTGTCAATCCCGTTTCAGGTTCACCTTCCAGATTTTTTCGAACTCAATGTAACGGTGTCGTTTCGACTTGAACTGGCTTGCACATTCTCTGATTCAACTTGGGTGGATGCCAAATCATTTTGTCCAGATTGTGCATGAATGATTTCAGTAGCGGCTGTTTCGAGCCGCGCGAGCTCCATTTGAACAAGCCATTCAAAGACAAGTCCGATCGCGAGACCAGCGAGCGCGCAAGCGGCGAGCGCGACTGTGGCTCGGAAGAAGATCTCTGAGGTTGTGTTGTGCGAGAGCAACCCCGCGATGAGCGCGATGGAAAATCCTGATGCTCCGATTGCTCCAGCAATGAGGGCGGCAACAGGCATTTTCGGCGCACGACCGAGACGCGCATGCGAGAGCGTGAGTGCTGAGCGAGATGTCGACGAGGACGGTTTGGTCACGACGCGATTCCGTTTTTCAATTGATCCCATCGTCTCTTTCACGCGCTTTATGCGGGTGAAAGAGTGTGGCTACGCAGAATTGCGCAAACTCACTGCGCGATCGGCAATTTTTACCGAGAGCGCGCCAACCAACTTGCCAGACGACCAAGGAAGCTTTCGCGCACTCGGTTTCTTTCAATGGACGAACCCTCACCGCAAAGAACTGCGGCGATCTCATGAATCTCTAGCGAAGCGCGTGCCCGTGGATACGCGACAAGGCATGGCTCACGCTTGCGTACTGCAGCAGGGACCGCAGGGTCGAGTGAAACTCCGCCCGCGAGTCGAATAGGAGTCCTAAGGAACGCGCGAGAGACGCGATCGATCCGCTCATGCACTGCACGGACTTCTTGCGGCGACCGCGCCATGTTCACAACAAGGCGAATGCCTTCGCCAGCACCGCGTGCGACAAGCGTCTTGATTGCGCCGTACGCATCTGCAATCGATGTGGGCTCTGGCGTTGTCGCGACGAGAATCGTGTGCGCCGATGCAGCGAATGCCATCGAGTTCGCGCCGATGCCAGCGCCGGTATCGATGAGAAGAATGTCCACTGAACGCTCGAGGCGAGCAAGTTCGCTGACGACGTGGCGGCGCAGCGTGGGCGTCATATCCGCGAGAAGCGACACCCCGCTCGCGCCAGGAATCAACAGAAACCCACCAGGCGCGGGAATGGCAACCTCTTCGATGCTTCGACCTGTGCGCACGACATCTTCAAGCGTGAGTTTTGGCGTGAGGCCGCAGAGAAGATCCGCATTCGCGAGACCGAGATCTGCGTCAAGGACCGCAACGCGAAGTCCGCGCGCAGCGAACGCAACCGCAAGATTTACTGCGAGATTCGTCTTTCCAACACCGCCCTTTCCACTTGAGACCGCGATCGCGCGCGCAAGTTGGCGCGACGAACTTGCCGCACGCGTTGGCGGCGCGAATGCAATCTCCACGGCTGCTGCGGGTGCGGCGATGCTGATCGTTGCTGGCACTGTCGCTCGCGAAGACTTCGCAGTCAGCGCCGCTTGGGCTAGACGGCGAAGCTCTTCAGCTTGATCCACGCGTGTCTCGACGCGTGTCTCTACATGCGCTCCGCCAAAGAATGCATGGTTCCAATCGTGATCGACTTGCTGTGTGTTAAATGCTGCCATCGCCACTCACTTTCGTTCAGGACCTCAGACCAACGCGCGCACTCAGTGTTGTGCCCTGCACCAAATACTCTGCAAATCGCCGCGCACATGCGGGCTCAATGTCTTTTGGAACCTCTTGCCCTGTTGTCACGAAGCTGATGCGCATTCCAAGTTTGCGCGTCACAGTCAGCAGCGTTCCAAATCCCGCAGCCTCATCCAGTTTCGTCAGCACGATGCGATGCACACCAAGCGCGCCAAATGCTGCGGCTTCTTTGAGCAACGCACGCTCGCTTGATGTTGCAGACATCACGAGATGCACTTCGTCCGCAGCGCCCGCCTTGAGAAATTGTCCGAGTTCCGCGAGTCGGCTGCGATCATTCTGGCTGCGGCCTGCCGTATCGATGAGCACAACATCACACGTCGAGAGACGCTCGCACGCAGCGGTGAGATCCTCGGGTTGCATCGCAACTTCGAGTGGAATCGCGAGAATCTGCGCGTAGGTTCGAAGTTGTTCGACTGCAGCGATGCGGTAGGTGTCCGCTGTCACAAGGCCAACTTGGAGCCCATGACGTAAACGAAGCATCGCCGCGATCTTCGCAATCGAGGTCGTCTTCCCAACGCCCGTGGGACCAATGAATGCAACGCGGAACGCTGTATTCGTCGACGAAGCGCGATGACTCTGCACACGAACGGCGAGTGAATCGCTATCACCGTCGGTTGTGGGAAGCATCGATGCGATCGAAGTGATGAGCGATTGCCGCACACACTCAGGATCGCTCGCTTGCATCGGCGTAAGTTCTTGCGCCACGCGTGCGACGATGGTGTCCGCGAGTTGCTCCGCGACTTCTTGTTCGAGCAACGCGCGATACGCGGCTTCGAGTGCTTCTGTGGGAAGCGGTCGACGCGCAGACGCGATGCTGGTGGAATGTGCTGCAACTCTCGTTGTGAGATTTCGCGCCACCGCAGCACTCGCGATCGGCTTGGCTGCGCCAAGCACCGCATCCACAACACTTCCAATGCGATCAAGTTCGCTCTCGCTCTTCGTGATCGGAATGACCGTTGCGGCTGGAGGCGCGACGACTTGTGCAGTGACGCCGGTGCCCGCGTTCAACACGAATCGCTGTGCAACCGACTCGCGCACTTCCGTCGTTTGAGCCACTCGCTTGCCGATGGGGATGTTCGAGACGACCGGTTGCGAAACCGCGACCGCATGCGACGTTGCGATCTCGTTGACTGTGGCGGCTTTGCGCTCTGCACTCTCGCGCTCAAGTTGCACCAGCATCTCGCGTGCAAGTCGGCGAGTCTTCGCTTGCTCTCCTGCAAGATCGAACTCTACTTCTTGCGTGGATTCTCGCGGGTTCGCCGCAACAGGTGTGCTCTCCGCATACGCAGCGATTCCGCGCGCGCGCGTTGTTTGCGCAAGACTCTCATCGCCATTCTTTAACGCTGCGGGTTTTCGCGCAATCGTCCGCAGCGGTATGTCGGCGAGCGCAGGTGCTGCGGCAACTTCAACGAAGTCCTTGCGACCAATGCCAAGAAATCCGCGTTTTGAAATCGCACGCGCGTGCAGGATCATTGCGTCTGCGCCGAGATCCTGGCGAACCGCAGCGAGTGCGTCCGCCATCGTCCATGCGCGATAGACACGCGCGCGCTGCTGCGCTTTGGGAGCGGCAGCGGAAGATGCGAGTTGTGTTGGCTGACGCGATGTTGAACGAGTCGTCACGGTACGGTGCCCTCCATGGCAGTACTGAGAGATTCGACGCGTTGAGCTGATGCTCGAAGCCGGACTCCGTCCGACTGACGCGCCGATGAAAGAAGACTACCCGAGAGAAGGCCCGTCTGCGCCCCCCCATTTCAAATCCATTCTCAAACCGAAGCACTTGCTCGTTGGAAACTCGAACTTGGTGCCGCCTGCGTTGGTGCAAGTTGTACGAGACCGACGCTCTCAACATCGACGCCCTTCACGATCTCGTTGTAGCCGAGTACAGCAAGGCCAGGAATGTGCGGCTCAAGCAGTTGACGCACTTGGGAGCGCACGCTCGGCGAAGTGATCACAACGATCGGTTTTCCCTGTGACGCAAGTGGTTCTGCTGTTTGCGCCACTGCGCGCGCAATACGATTTGCCACTTGTGGAGGAATGCTAAATGTCGTGCCGCTCGGCGAGCGATCGATGTAGCCGCTCACGACATCTTCAAGCGCAGGGTCAAGCGTGACGCAAAGGAGCTTGGGCTTGCCGTCCTCGCCGACCTCAGAATACTGCTGACAAATCGTGCGGCGAAGTCCATTCCGAACGTATTCGACGAGCACCTCGGGATCCTTCGTGTGCGGCATCCACTCCGCCATTGATTCCAAGATCGCTTCGATGTCGCGAATCGGCACACGCTCACGCAAGAGTGCCTGCATGACCTTCTGAAGATCAGGCGCTTTGACAACGGCTGGAACAAGGTCTTCGACAACCTTCGGAGACTTCGTCTTTAGCTGCACCAAGAGGTTGTTGACTTCCTCACGCGTGAGGAGTTCGTCCGCGTGACTGCGCACGACATCTGCAAGGTGCGTCGCAAGCACGCTCGAGGGATCCACCACGGTCCAGTTCGCGATCTCCGCTTTCTGACGAAGCGCTGGTTCGATCCAAATTGCGTCAAGCCCGAACGCAGGCTCTTTCGTCGCAATTCCGTCGAGCGTTCCCGTTGCAAGTCCGGAATCCATCGCCATCAATCGCTCGGGATACACCGTGCCCGAAGCAACTGTCGCGCCGCGAATCTTTACGCGATACGCGTTCGGTGGCTGCTCCATGTTGTCGCGCACGCGAACGGCGGGCATCACGAGTCCAAGTTCCACTGCGAGGTCGCGACGAATGCGTCCGATGCGCTGGAGCAAATCACCGCCACGATGCGCATCGACGAGCGCCACGAGTGCGTACCCAAGTTCAAGTTCAAGCACATCGACAGCGATGAGGTCTTCGGGCTTCGCTTCTTCCACCGGCGCCTTGCGCGCGTCTTCCCGCATCTTCTTCGCATCATTCACGAGCTTTTGCTTTGTCATCCACTGCATCGAATACGCGATGGATGCAAGGATGATCGCTCCGCTCAGCATCGGGAAGGTTGGAAGTGGCGTGAAAGCGAGCGCAAACAGGAAGAGACTGATGAGGTAGAGCGCAATCGGCTGCGCCGCGAGCTGATTCGGGATTTCTTCACCGATCGACTTGCCGCCACCCGCGCGCGCAACGATCAGACCTGCAGCGATCGCGACAAGAAACGCAGGAATCTGCGCTGCAAGACCATCGCCAATCGAGAGGAGCGTGAATGTCTTCAACGCATCTCCGGCGGTCCAACCGAGTTGGAACTTCGCGATCGCGAAGCCGCCGACGATGTTAATGATCGTGATGATGATGCCAGCGATCGCATCGCCGCGCACGAACTTCGATGCACCGTCCATCGCGCCGTAGAAGTCTGCCTCGCGCGAAACTTCATCACGACGGAACTTCGCTTCTTTGTCGTCGATCACGCCTGCAGCGAGATCCGCGTCAATCGCCATCTGCTTGCCGGGCATCGCATCGAGCGCGAAGCGTGCGGCAACTTCACTCATGCGCGTTGCACCCTTCGTGATGACGACGAATTGCACGACGACGAGAATGACAAACAGGATTCCACCGACGATCGGATTTTCACCTGCGACGAAGTTCGCGAACGCCTCGATGACATGACCTGCGGCCTTCGATGCCTCAACGGGATCCTTCGTTTCGATCGACAGAATCATTCGGGTGCTCGCGACATTGAGCACCAAGCGAAAGAGCGTCGTGCCGAGCAAAAGCGCAGGAAACACGCTGAAATCAAGCGGACGACGCATGTACATCGTCGTCATCAACACGACTGCCGCGATGGCGATGTTCCCGCACAGCATCAGGTCCATCATGAACGGAGGCAGTGGAACGACGAGCACGCCGATGAGAAGCAGGAACCCCACAGGCACAATGAAGTGCTTGTGTTTCGCAACGGCGTGAAAGATTGCGGGGACTCCATCTTGCATCAGTCAATCCTTTGGGGCAGTGCAACTCAACTCGCCACGGGAATGGCGCGGTTCTTCAGGCGATAGACATACGCGAGCACTTCGGCGATGGCCTTGTAGTGCTCCGTCGGAACTTCTTGACCAACTTTGCATGCCGCGAACAACGCGCGCGCAAGCGGCTTGCGCTCCATGATTGGAATCGAGTGCTTCAAGGCGATCTGTCGAATGCGGAACGCGGCTTGATCGGCGCCCATCGCGACGATGCGCGGCGCTGCCATTGTCTGCGCGTCGTACTGGATAGCGATCGAAAGATGCTCGGGGTTGGTCACGATCACATCCGCTTTCGGAACGGTCGTGCTCAAGCGATGCATCGCCATTTGTCGCGCAATCTGCATGCGTCGACGCTTCACTTCAGGATCACCGTCGGACTCTTTGAACTCTTCCTTCACCTGCTGCTTGGACATCTTCATGTCCTGCGCGTGCTTCCACCATTGCACGAAGTAGTCGAGCAAACCAAGGATCAGCAGCGCAACAGCGACGCGAATCGCGAGGTCGTAGGTCATCGTGCCGATTGCTTCGGCTGCTTCAAGCGCATCGAGCTCGGGAAGCGACGCGATTTGTGGGAACAAGTCCACCGCCGCAAACCAGACCATCGCACCTACTAACGCCACCTTCAGCACGTCAAAGCCAGTCTTGATCGCGGTCTTGATACTGAACATGCGACCGAACCCCTGCGTCGGGTTCAACCGTTCAATGTTTGGGACCAAGGACTTCGTAGTGATGAGGAATCCCGTTTGCCAAAACACTGCAAGGATCGACACACCGAGCGCTGCAAGCAGCAGCGGCAGCACCGCGAGCGCGGCCTGCACCAACGTTGGGTACATCGAGTCATGCAAGGAGTCGATCGTGCCCTCCACGACGTACGCGGAACCTTCGAGCGATCGCTCGATCACTGCAGCAAGCGACACCAGCATCGGACGCATGCCCATGCCGAGGATGACGGTT
>QWPV01000041.1 GCA_003671055.1 Planctomycetota bacterium | reverse complement strand
CAGCGAAGAAGTCCGCGACAGCGAAACTCTCTTCAGACGCACCAGCCGCAGACGTTTCGGCCCCATGATTGAGGCGCCTCTGACGCAGTCGACGCACGGATCTCGGCGAGGTTTCAACGCATTTCCTCCGCGCTCTCCGCTCATCGCAGCGTCGATCTTGTCCGCGGATTTCGCGATCCTTGCAGCTGATGCAGAGCGTGCACTCCTTGCAGGTGCCGATCTCCTTCACATTGATGTGATGGATGGACACTTCGTGCCGAACCTTTCAATGGGTCCTGCGGTGTGTGAGTGCTTGCATCGCGCGTTGCCCACTGCGATGCTCGATGTGCATCTGATGGTCACCGATCCAGCGGCGTACATCGAGGCCTTTGCGAAGGCAGGTGCGAGCCACATCACGTTTCACATTGAAGTTGCGAGTGACGCGGTGGAGTTGGCGCGGCACGTGCACGACTTGGGAATGTCCGCAGGCATCGCGATCAAACCCGACACTCCAGCGAGCGCAATCGAATCGATCCTCTCACACTTCGATTTGCTGCTTGTGATGAGCGTGCATCCCGGCTTCAGTGGTCAGAAGTTCATTGCTGGCGTGTTGCCGAAAGTCGCTCAACTTCGTTCACTCGTACCCGACTCCACACGCATCCAACTCGATGGTGGAGTTTCGCCCGCAACAGCTGCAGCGGTGCGTGATGCTGGTGGCGATGTCCTCGTTTCTGCTTCAGCGCTCTTTGGCACAAGTGATTACGCGATCCCGATTCGGCAGATGCGCGGAGAGTGAGCGGACTCTTCGAACAAGGAAGCAGTCTCGCGCTACTATCACCGCCATGCCTGCCATACCTGCGGCCCAATGGGATGCCGCCATCAATCTCGCAGAGAAAAAGGGTGTCCCCGCAGGCATCTGGATGCAATGCCCAGAGTGCGCTGAGACGCTCTTCCGCAAAGCTGTCGAAGCGAATCTTTGGGTGTGCCCACGCTGCCAGCATCATTTGCGCGTGAGCGCCAAGCAGCGCGTGGAGCAGCTGCTCGATCCCGGTTCCTTTGAGCCATTTGATGAACATCTCGCGCCAGTGGATCGACTGCAGTTCGTCGACAACAAGCCGTATCCGCAGCGCATCGCCGAGAGTCAACGTAAGACCGGCAACAATGATGGAATTCTTTCTGGCTTCGGATTCATCAAGGGTCGCCGTGTGTCGCTTGCGGTGATGGACTTTTCGTTCCTGGGCGGATCGATGGGCTCGGTCGTCGGTGAACGCATCACTCGCGCGATTGAGCGTGGTACTGCACACGATCTTCCTGTCATCACGGTCGCGTGTTCTGGCGGCGCGCGCATGCAGGAGTCGGGCTTCTCGCTCATGCAGATGGCGAAGACGAGCGCAGCACTCGCGCGACTCGACGAGGCCAAGGGTTTGTTTATCTCCGTGCTCGCGGATCCCACCACAGGCGGCGTCACTGCGAGTTTCGCGATGCTCGGCGATGTGATTCTTGCGGAACCGCGCGCGCTCATTGGCTTCGCAGGTCCTCGTGTCATTCAGCAAACGATTCGACAAGAGTTGCCCGAAGGCTTTCAGACCAGCGAGTTTTTACTCGAGCGCGGCTTCGTCGATCGCATCGTGCATCGCCGCGATCTTCGCAGCGAGATCAGCCGCGTGATCGATTATGCAGGTCGTTAATACTCCTGCACACTCATTGCGCGTGAGTGCGTTGCTCTCCAGCCTCGCCGCACTGGCGCTCTATCTTTCCTTCCAACCCGCTGGACTTTGGTTTCTCACCTTCGTGTGGCCCGCGTTGCTCTACGCCGCTGCGCGCGAAGCCCCATCCAAACGATCATGCGCGCTGCTTGTCGTTGTCACGCATCTGCCTGTGTTTCTCGCATTTGAATGGTGGCTGCGCGATGTGACCACACTCGGATACCCAGCGCTCGCGCTCTATCAAAGTGCGTGGTGGGCGATGCTTGCACTCCTCATTCGCTGGCTCGACAGACCGATCCTCATGCGTCGCGGAATCGCGTTCACGGCGCTTCCCATTGCTCTTCTCGCCATCGAGTTTCTTCGAGGCGATCTCGTCTGCGGCGGATACCCGTGGTTCTTTGCGGGTCATCCGCTCGTGGCAAGTTCGATGCTCTCGCAGTGCGCAGATGTGTTTGGCGCTGCAACCTTGACTGCGCTCGTCGGCGCATGCGCAGGCGCTGGGCTCGACGCCTTCGTCGCATACCGCGCACGAGACAAGGGGCGCGGCTTTGGTTCGATACTCATAATTTGCCTCCTTCTCACAGGCGCTCTCACATCCGGCCAGCAGAAACTCAGGCATCGCTTTCCTCTAGAAGAACCACCCTCGCAGCGCAGCGCGCACATTCTCGTCGTGCAGCCAAGTGTTTCGACGTCGAACAAAATTGCGTGGACACCGAAGGCGCAAGTGGAAGACACGCAGCGCGGCATCACCCTCACGCTTGATGGATTGAAGTCCGCTCGCGCAGCGAACATTGTTCCAGCACTCACCGTCTGGCCAGAGACGATGCTGCCTGGAATTGGACTTGAACCCGAGACTCTTGAGGTCCTCGAACGCGGCGGCTATTGGCCGGGCACACGATTTTCTTCCGCGATCGAAGATCTTGTGAAAGCGACCAGCGTTCCGTTGCTCATTGGAAGCACTGCTGTCGAAGGGTTGCGCGTGGAGCCAACGGATCCAACCGACGCATCGAGCGCTTTGCGCTTTGCTTGGGATCATCAGTTCAACAGCGTCTACCTCGTGCAAGGCAGCGCGCCCTACGAGCGCTACGACAAAGTTTTTCTCACACCCTTTGGCGAGACGATGCCCGTCATCAGTTCGTGGAGTTGGCTTGAGTCGCAACTTCTCGCGTTCGGCGCTGCAGGGATGACCTTCGACCTTGACGCAGGAAGTGAGTTTCACCGCTTCGCCCTCGCGACGAAGTCCGCGGGCGATCTCCGCATCGCAACGCCGATCTGCTTTGAAGACTCGATGGGTTGGGTTTGTCGACGCATGGTCTTTGAAAGCGACGGGTGGTTTCCGTTCTCCGCGAAGCGCGCGGCGGACGTCCTCATCGCACCGTCCAACGACGGTTGGTTTGGCACAAGCACTTCGGGTCGCGCGCATCACTTTGATTTCGCGCGACTCCGCGCCATTGAGCTCCGCACGCCCGTGATCCGTTGCGTGAACACTGGCTATTCCACGTGGATTGACGCTGCTGGGCGCGTGCGAGGGGTGATAGGCGATGGGTCTCGCGGAGAGATCAACCTCGAAGGAACGCTGCTCGCGAACATCGCCCCGAGCACATACGTGCCGCTCTCCGCACGCACGGCGGATCTCCTCTCGTGGATTGCAGTATTGTTGTGCGCGGTCAAACTCACTTGGATTTTCCGGAAGCACAGATCCGCATGACACGACGCAATACGTTTACGACATTGTTCACACCACTTTTCACACTTGGCGCATCGCTTTCCGTGCTGTCGTTCTCGATGAGTGCGTGCGCGCCGCGAGTTTCTACGGAGCCATGGAGCACGAAATCGCAATCGAGTTCCGTGCCCTCTACGTCGACCTCCAACAGTAGTGCCAGCGCTCCGCCGACGCAGATAGCCGCGCCGACTTCATTCACGCAAGCAAGCAACGACGCAGTGCTTCGTGAAGCAGCGGGGAGCACAGATCCTTCCACCCGTGCGCACGCGATCGAAGGCGCAATGCGTCAACCATCACTGCTTCGCGAACTCGCACCCAAAGCCCTCGTTGATCAAAATCGCGGCGTGCGCTTCGTCGCGTGCATGGCGATTGGTGAAGTGCGCGTGAACGAGTTCGCGCATCTCGTGCAACCGCTCTTGACTGACGAGAGCAACTCTGTGCGCGCCGCGGCAATCCTCGCTCTTACGCGCATGGGTGAACCAGTTGATCCAACGCCGCTCGGCGCGATGGCGAACTCCGATGATCTTGAGACGCGTGCGAATGCGTATCTCGTGCTTGGGCTCCTCGGCAACAAGAGTGCGATCAATCTGATTCGCGCGTCGCTCGGAAAATCGTCGCCACTAGCGAATCCACTTCGAGTGAGGCTAGTGGACCTTCAAGGTGCCGAAGCACTCGTTCGACTAGGCGAGACGCGGGAAATTGATTCGATTCGCGCTGCGGTGTTTTCGCCACCAGAGCAAGAGGAACTCGCAGCAGTCGCGTGCGAAGCACTCGGACGGCTCAAGGATGAAGTGAGCATGCCCATGTTGCGCAACATTCTTTCGTCGAATGCAGCGCGTGAACGCCCGTCCGAAGTTCGGCTCGCGGCAGCATCTGCGCTGCTTGCACTCGGCGCGCCGACGACACCGATTCTCTCGATCGCGAAGCAATATGTCAGTGCGCCAGACGCGAGAGTTCGCGCGCAAGCAGCGGTGCTTCTAGGCAAAATCGCGACCAACGAGGCCGCCGTCTATCTGAAGACCCTACGGATGGATCCCGACGCTACCGTTCGACTTTGCGCGAGCGCGGCGAGTCTCTCAGCGCTCGCTGTCGTACCTGAGTGAGCGAGTTTGATGCTGAAAGTTCACCCGTCGCGCCTCACTCGGAATTGACACCATCGCAAGGGCGCGATACAAAACCACAACTTCGCAGGTCCATTCGTATCGGACCTCGAAACTGCGCTGCCGCATTGCGTTTGTCTCCCCGTTCCACATGCTGTCTGCCGGAGCACCACCGTGCACATTCTGACCAAGGTCCTGCTCGTCATCGTCGCTCTCCTCGCGGTTGCGATCGTCCCACTCGCCTCTGTCAACGCGTACAACGAGTCGCGCTTCGAATTGAAGTATCGCGATGCAGATCTGCAGCGCGCTGCTGCAGAGAAGTCACTTGAGAACGAGCGCAACGCAAAAGCTGCGATGCAACAGAAGTCTGAGGATGATTCCAAGTCTGCTGCAGAGCGACTTGCATCCGCGCAGAAGGACGTCGATGCGAAGAGCGCCGCGCTCCGCACCGCCGAGTCCGAACTCACTGCGATGCGTTCGACGCAGCAGGGGATTCTCGCGCACCTCGAGTCGCTCGACGCGACCTTCAAGGCAAATCAGTTAATCACCGCATCGCTGACCACTGAGCTTCAAGACATCCGTGGTAAGGCGATCGATGCACAGCGCCGCGCTGCCGAACTCGATGCTGCTCTCGCTGAGCGCACCGCTGAGCTCGAAGTTGCAGAGATGGCACGACGCCAACTCCAAGAAGCACACAAGGCACTCGAAGAAGCGAACGCTGCGTCGAAGACCTCGCTCGATCAGTACATCGCTGCCTACGGACAACTCGGCGGAAGCCGCGCTGGCGCCGTTGCGCAACCTGTCGCTGATCGCAATGTTGCAGCGACCATCATCGATGTGCGAGCTCGCGATGGCTCAACCTTCGCAGAGATCAACGCGGGCAGCCGCGATGGCGTGCAAGTCGGTTGGACGATGATGATCGGCGATGGCGCTACCTACATCGGCAACATCAAGATCACGCATGTTGATGTGAATCGTGCCGTCGGCGTGATTGAACTTGAGAACCCATCAGCACGTGGCGAAGTCAAAGTCGGTCAACGCGCCATTGCGCGCGCTGGCGAGTAACTGCTTCCTCGAACGCCTGTTCTCCGCGCACGCGGATCTTTTGGAGTCCAACCATGCTTTCAAAGTCTTCCCGCAGTTCTGATCCTGATGTGTTCACCGCGCTCCTTGCAGCAGCGGCAGTTGCATTGCTCTTCGGTGTCATCGCGTTCGTGCTTGCCAACAACGGACAAGCGGGCGGACCGTTTGACCTCGTGAAGTAAGCAACGACACATCTTCATACGATCCCTCTAGACGCCGTCTCCCTGTGAGACGGCGTCTGTGTTCTTCTGATAGTCTTGCTTTGACGCGCGAGCAGTAGTTTGAGGTGGTAGCAGAACATCGCGCGGGAGCAATCAAGGTGATTTTCGAACGACTTCTTAGTTTCTTCAGCGTGGACATGGGTATCGATCTCGGTACCTGCAACACACTCGTGTGCGTCAAAGGCGAAGGCATCGTGCTCAACGAGCCATCTGTCGTTGCCGTTCGCAAAGGCACAAACAAAGTGCTGAACAACGGGAACGCTGTTGGCACTGCCGCGAAAGAAATGCTCGGCAAGACACCAGGCACGATTAGCGCAATCCGCCCGATGAAGGATGGCGTGATTTCGGATCTCGAAATCACCGACGCGATGCTCGCGTACTTCATTCGCAAGGTGAATGGAAACGGTCGCATCTTTGGTCCACGCGTTGTCATCGCTGTCCCTTCAGGTATCACTGCGGTGGAGAAAAATGCGGTGTTCGAAAGTGCCACGCGCGCTGGCGCACGCAAGGTCTATCTCATTGAAGAAGCGATGGCTGCGGCGATGGGAGCGGGGCTTCCGATTGCAGATCCAGTCGCAAGCATGATTGTCGATATCGGCGGCGGCACCACCGACGTTGCGATCATCAGCCTCGCGGGCATCGTGACATGCGAGTCACTTCGCGTTGCGGGCGATGATTTCGATGAAGCGATCATCGAACACATGAAGAAGGTCTACGGCCTCACGATTGGCGAGCAAACCGCAGAGCGCATCAAGATTCAGATTGGATCTGCGGCGCCCATTCCCACTATTGAAATGGACGTGCGCGGCCGCGATATGGTCGGCGGACTTCCTCGCCGCACCGTCGTGACGAGTGATGAAATCCGCGAAGCATTGCAACCACCGATTGCGAAGATCATCAAGGCCGTGCTCACCACGCTTGAGCGCGCGGACCCTGAACTCGCGAGTGATCTCGTCGAACGCGGCATGACGCTCGCGGGCGGCGGCGCGCTTCTTCGCGGTATCGATATCGTGCTCTCGGAAGCCACCGGTCTGACGACCGTCATCGCCGATGATCCGCTGACATGCGTTGCGCGCGGCACCAATCGCTATCTCGAGAATCTTGAGGAATGGAAGGCGACGATGGAGAGTGACGGCGACGACAGTTGAGTCCCTCGCAGTGGCGCATGCATCGCTGGCGAATCGAAACGCTCGTGCTGTTGATCGCGTTAGTCTGCGCGTTACTTCCGGCGCCGTTTCTCGCGAGTTGGACGAATCCGCTTTCGCTCATCGTCTCTGTGCCTGCCGCGCCAATCACGCACTTCGGTCGAGCTGCGCGTGATGTTCTTCGACCGTATCAAACGCCTTGGGCATTCGACGCGCCAGAAGCAGTCGCGCTTCGATCCGAACTCGAACTCTATAAGACGCTCTACGCGCAAGCATCGCTCGATCGTGAGTTGCTCGAGCGCTCACTGCAAGCCATGCGAGCGATGAGTGCGCGCGGCGGTGGACCGGTTCGACTCGTGGAATGCTCCGTAATCGGCATCGGCTTGAACGCTGGCAACTCGAAAGATGCAGTGCTTCGCGTGAACGCAGGAAGTGCGCTCGGGCTTCAAGCAGGTTCGCCTGTCTTCTTCGACAACGATTCGATCGTTGGACTCGTGGGAACAGATGTGTCGAGCCTCGGTGCGTCGGTTGTTCCCGCACATCGACTCAGTGGCATCGCCGTGCGCCTCGTTCCTGCGCAATTTCACGACACCGATATTTCGCGATTTCCTGGCGCTGTGCTTCGACCCACTGGACACGGCACCTGGCTTGCGGATGTTGCGAGTAGCGTCGAGTTGACCATCGGTATGACCGCGCGTCTTGCTGACGAACGATGGCCGCGGATCGCGCTCGGTGCACGTCTAGGCGAAGTGATTGCCGTGGAACCTATCGAGCAAGCGCCGCTCGCACGGCGTGTGGAAGTTCGTCCGATCGTCGCAGCCGAAGCGATCGCAACCGTGATGATCGCGGTTCCGGAGGAGGCGCAATGAATTGGCCATGCTTCCTCATAGCGGCGCTCATCGCTGCAGCACTTGATGGATCACTACTCGGCGTCTTGCGTGTCGGCGACGCACGACCCTCGTTACTCATGGTGGTCTGCGTGTTCGTGCTGCTCAATGCACCGCAGCGCACTGCGTTTCGCGCTGCGCTTGTTGCGGGGCTCATGGCGGATCTGCTGACGCCGATCATGTACAGCGACGCGACGGTGCTTGTGGTTGTCGGCCCGCAAGTGCTCGCATTCGCGCTCGGCGCAGCGACGTTTCTCTCTTTCCGAAACCTCCTCTATCGCAAGAGTCCCATTGCACTTGGATTCGGCACATGTGTGTTTGCGATCCTCGTCGCACTCGGTGGAACGAGCGTCTTCGTCCTGCGTTCGATGTTGGGTGGCGAGACTCCATGGGGCGAAGCAGGCAGCGCAAGCAGCACCGTCTTGAGCGGCTTCGTTGTTGCTGGCCTCACTGCGATTCTCGGCGCGCTCGTCCTTCCACAACTGCATCGAACCCGCGCGCTCTGGGCCTTCGACAGCACCTCACGCCTCGTTGGCGGCGCAGCGCGATAGAGCAAGACGGGTAGAGTGCTCACATGCTTGAGCCTGCGCTCGTCGTCTTTGATGATCAACGAGGATCGTTCGGTCCGCTTACGGATCTGCGCGCCGCATTCGAGTTGCGTGCTGGGCTTTCCACATGCCTTGAGCGCATCGAGCATCGATTGAAGCGACGCGCAAGTGCGCTGTTCTGCGCGCCTGCCATCGCACCGTTGCTGCGAGAGCGACACAGTGCGCTCATCAATGCGCTGCCTCCAGGAGACGCGTTCGAACTGGTGAGTGGCGCATGCATGGGGACTTTGAAACCATTTCGGTGCAATCGCGAGCACGCCGAGATGCTCGTCGGCGCGTGCTCCGAAGACGCGGCGGGCAACGGAGAACGAACGCCGTGGGCGATGACCGCGCGCATCGCGCAAACACTCACCGAAGATCTCGACATCTTCCGCGATGCGCCAGTACTCACCAACTGCGAGCGCCGCGCACTGCGTGCAGAAGAAGGGCAGTCCATCGGCGCGCATCCAATCATGATCGATCGCAGCGCGTCGATCGGACCATTGTGCGTCATCGATGCATCGAAGGGTCCAGTCGTTCTCGGCGCGGGCGTGATCATTGGACCGTGCAGTGTGCTCATCGGACCCTGCGCGATTCTCGACAGCAGCGTGATCTCGCCGCGTGCGTTGATCAAAGCGAACACCGTGATCGGTCCACACTGCCGCATCGGTGGCGAGGTAGGCGGCACGATCTTCCAAGGCTTCTCCAACAAATCGCACGATGGACATCTCGGCGACGCCTTCGTTGGCGAGTGGGTGAACATCGGCGCAGGGACGGACAACTCGAATCTCCTCAACACCTACGGCGAAGTCATCGTGCGACTCGAAGCAGACGGCGGGCTCGTTCGCACGGGCACGCAATTCTGGGGATGCGTCATTGGCGATCATGCGAAGTTCGCAATCGGAACTCGCATCATGACCGGCACCACGATCGGCACAGGCGCAATGATCGCATCAAGTCGACCACCCGCAACGCTCGTCGATCGATTCGCGTGGATCACCGACAGCGCTGAAGCCGCACGCACATTCCGCATGGACAAGTTCCTCGACACCGCACGCGCGATGATGCAGCGACGCGGTCAAACGCTGTCATCAGCAGCCGAAGCTCGTTTGTGCGAACTGCATAGCAAGGCGCAGCAGCAATGAATGCTGTCGGACGAAACGTGTGGGGGATCGTCGACGGTCATGCGCATTTCTTCCGCGCCTATTACGCGATCCGGACGCCACTCGCGTCCAAGGTGACCGGCGAACCGACGCGCATGGTGTACGGCTTTCTCGCGAGCCTCTTCAAGTTCTTGCGCGAAGAACCGCCAGAAAACTTTGTGGTCGTCATCGATGCCTCTGGCGACACCGAGACCTTTCGCAGCGTGCTCTATCCCGACTACAAAGCGCACCGCGATCCGCCACCGGAAGACTTCGACGGTCAAGTACGCCGCTGCCTCGAAGCGCTTGAGATTCTTGGCATCCCCGTCATCGGCGTGGAGGGCGTTGAAGCAGATGATGTCATCGCAACACTCGCACGCAGAATTCGCGCCGAGCACCCAACCGATCGCGTTCGCATTCTCTCGCGCGACAAAGATCTCGGTCAACTCATTGACGAGCACACGACGCTCTACGACACGCAAGCGGGGCGCGAGATCGGGCTTGAAGAACTTTTCGATTCCAAAGGTGTGCGACCAAGTCAAATCATCGACTTCCTCACACTCATGGGCGACAGCGCGGACAATGTGCCAGGCGTTCCTGGCATTGGTCCCAAGACGGCGGCACTGTTGCTCGGCGAGTTCGGCACGATTGAAGGCATTTACGAGAACATTGAGAAAGTGAAGGGCAAGCGCCGCGAGTCGCTCGAAGCGTCGAAGGAAATCATCGCGCTCGCTCGCTCACTCGTCACACTCAAGGATGATTGCGAGATCGGCTTCCCACTTACTCGCGCAGCATTCGAGAAGAGTCGCGCCGACATGCCGCGGCTGACTGAGTTTCTCCGACTGCTCGGCATTTCGAGTTTGCAGAAGTCGGCGGAGGATTTGTTCGGTATTGCAAGAGAGAGCGGAACTGAAGCGCCGAAGACATTCGAACCCGACGCACAAGGAAGTTTGTTCGGCACCGCTGCGTTGAAGGCGCAAGATCCCGAGACAGCGGAAACTCCAGCTGCACCACTCCTCAAGCGCACCGCAACCGTTTCTCTGATTCGCACTGCGAGTGAGTTGCAAGATCTCATGCTTCGTTTGCGCCTTGCGAAGCGATTCGCATTCGATGTCGAGACAGACAGCCTCGCGCTTGAATCGCTGCGGCTTGTCGGCATGAGCGTTTCGATCGCAGTGGGTGAGGGGTTCTACATTCCGTTCGCATCACCCGAGCCAGAGACGCACATGACGCGAGAGGCTGCACTCGCGATTCTCGCGCCGTTGTTCGAAGATGCGTCGATTGGAAAGATCGCGCACAACCTGAAGTTCGACAGCGGCGCGCTCGCAGCACACGGCATCTTTATCAAGGGCGCCGACGGCGACACGATGCTCGCGAGTTGGATGCTTGAACCTGAGCGAGCCGGCCACGGACTCAAGGCGCTTAGCGAACGCGTGCTCGGCACACGGATGGAAGAGTACGAAGCGGTCGTCGGTGGCGGCGGTGGACTCTTCAGTCGCACATTCGCAGATGTTCCGCTCGAAACCGCAGCAGGCTACGCAGCGCTCGACGCTGAAGCGACCTTCGCGCTCGCTGAAGTGCTTGAACCAAAGCTCGCAGCAACTGGACTCACGAATCTCTATCGCGATGTTGAAGTGCCACTCGCTGTTGTGCTCGGTGAAATGGAGCGCATCGGGATTGCGGTGGAGCGCACTGAACTCTCGCGGCAGCGCAAAGAACTTGAATTTCGCGTGGAAGAGGTTCGCGTGTCCATCGCAGCGAGCGCGCCCTGGGCTTTCAATCCCGACAGCCCCAAGCAACTCGCGGAGGTGCTCTTCGGTCTGCCCACCGACGCGAAGCCCGGCCTCGGACTCAAAGTGATCAAGCGTCTCAAGAGCGGACCGAGCACCGACTCCGAAGTGCTTGAGCGACTTGTGGATGATCCCAGTGTCACATCAGAACTCCCGCAGAAGATTCTTGAGTACCGTCAACTTTCGAAACTCGTCGGAACCTATCTGGTCGCGCTCGGTGAATTCATTTCGCCCACCGATGGACGCATCCACGCGCGCTTCAATCAAACGGGAACTGCAACAGGTCGACTCTCTTCGTCAGAGCCCAATCTCCAGAACATTCCCATTCGCAGTGAAATCGGTCGCGCGATTCGTCAAGCGTTCGTCGCACGCGAAGGCATGTGCTTTGTCGCGGCTGACTATTCGCAGGTTGAGCTTCGCATTCTCGCCCATCTCTCTGGCGACCCTGGCCTCATGCGCGCCTTTGAGAGTGGACTCGATATTCATCGCGCAGTTGCAGCAGAAGTCTTCGGCGTCGCGCCTGAAGCAGTGGATGACACGCAACGATCCGCCGCAAAGATGGTGAACTTCGGCATCGTGTACGGCATCACCGCGAACGGCCTTGCGCGGCGGCTTGGTTCAGGTTGCACGATCACTCGCGCGAAAGAAATCATGGAGGGCTACCGCGCGCGCTTCCGAGGCATCGATGCATTCCTTGAAGAATGCGTGGAGTCTGCGAAGTCGAAGGGGTATGTGCAGACGATGCTCGGGCGCCGCCGTCCCACGCCGCAACTGCACTCGCGCAATCCGTCTGAGCGCGCGTTTGGTGAACGCATCGCAGTCAACAGCGTCGTGCAAGGATCTGCAGCAGATCTCATCAAAAAAGCGATGCTCGCGGTCGCTGCAGCACTGCCGAAGGAAGTGCCTGAAGGACGCATGATCCTGCAGATTCATGATGAGTTACTGCTTGAAGTTCCCGAAGCGTCAGCGCTCGCAGCAGGCGCGCTGCTTGAGCGAGAGATGCGAGGCGCCATGACGCTGCGCGTTCCGCTCGAAGTCGCGTGGAGCCACGGCAAGCGCTGGAGTGATGTGTGAGTCCGAGCCCATGCAGCGGCACTGATTTGCGGCGCGTATTTACTGTGTTAGCCGCTTGACTCGCCTGTGAGATCTGCTACGCTTTGCACCCCGTCGAAATGCCGACGGATCAGTTGGGGTGGTAGCTCAATTGGTTAGAGTACCGGCTTGTCACGCCGGTGGTTGCGGGTTCGATTCCCGTCCGCCTCGCTTCAAACTTCACGCCCGTCAGCACTTGCTGGCGGGCGTGTTGCGTTTGCTAGTGCACTGCGTCGAGCACTGCGTCGGTCAATGGTGCAGCAGCGACTTTCCACTTGATATTGCAGCCAATCGAAGGACGCTGCGTTGCATTTGGCGACTTACCTTCAGCCACAGCAAGTACTGCAGCGCGAAGATCTGCGCCCGTCACTGCAAGCCCATTAGAAGGTCGGCTGTCATCGAGTTGTCCACGGTAGGCAAGGCGAAGATTCGCATCGAAGAGGAAGAAATCAGGCGTGCACTGTGCACCGAATGCCTTCGCAATTTCCTGCGATGCATCCGACAGATAAGGAAACGAATACTTGTGCAGCAACGACTCTCGCACCATCGCTTCGGGTGAGTCCTGCGGATGGCTCACCGCATCATTTGAGCAAATAGCCGCGATGGCAATCCCTTGTTCTTGCGCCATCTGAATCACAGCAAGCAGCCCCGCATGAATGTGCTTCACATACGGGCAGTGATTGCATGTGAAGATCACGAGCAGTCCCTTCGAACCAACCGCATCGTCGCGCGACATGCTGAAGCCGCGCCCATCTTTGAGATGAAACGCGGGGGCGAGTGTGCCAAGGGCGATCATGGAACTTTCAACGGCGGCCATGGGGGAAGGAATCTCCAAATTGAGCGTGAAAGAAAGCAGTGCGCATCCGTATCCTACGGGAGATGCCACGGCACACTGACGAAGATGAGTTTGACGAAACCGCCGAAGCGGAGGACGCGCAGGAGACCGCGCTCGAAACCTTCTGCCCGGATTGTCGCGCCCCGATTCACGCGACCGCGGACATATGCCCCAAGTGCGGCATGTGGGTCGATGGTGAAGCGCTGCGCGGCGGGAAGTCTGGTGTTCGGACGAATATGTTGCTTCGCGTTGTGGTGGTGCTATTGCTCATCCTCGCACTCACGCTGCCATTTCTTCGTTACCTCTGAACAAGTCTTAAAAGCACATCAGTCCCCGGAGTAGGGGACTGATGTCTTGAGAGAGGATGGAGAGAGTTTCAGGGGGCGCGCGGCTTTAGCCGACTTCGCCTAGCGGTGTGATCCAGTGGCCTCGAGTGTTGCGCTGCCGCGCCGTCTTCTCGCCGCTCTCGAGCAGTTCGCGCAATTTGCTGATGCCGCGGTGCTTCCAGTTGTTGATCGTCGTGACGCTGACGCCGAGCGAATCGGCCGCGTGCTGGTAACTCTTGCCTTCGAGCACGATGAGGTGAATCGCTTCACGCTCATCTCGCGAGAGGAGGCCAAGAGCGGTCTCAAGCACGCCAGGATCAAGGATTCCTGCACCGGAGACCTCGTCCGGCGTTTCCACCTCGCCGCGCTCTTCCAATAGCTGTCGCAGGCGCGCCGCACGCGTGTATCGCCGCCGCAGCAGATTGTGCGCAATCTTGAGCAGGTAGCTGATCGAGATCGTCAGCGCTTCGAGACTTGGGTGTTGAAGGAGGCGGACGAACACCTCCTGCGCGAGATCCTCGGCGACATCCGTGGTCGTTGATTTGCGAAGGAACGCGTACACGCGATCGTAGTAGCGATCGAAGAGGTCGAGAACGAGTGCTGCTCGTTCGCTCGTACTCGCGCGAGTAGACGTTGAAAGGCCAGAGGGACGGGTCTGATCTTGAGATTCCATTGTGCCAGGACTCCTCGGTCTGAGACCGACAAGCACTCACTTCAAACGTTCCCAAGGATTGCCCTCCTTGGGAACTGCCAACTGCCGCATGATCGTCCTCACGATTCACATATACGAACATACGGAGTTCATGCAGGTTGTCTCTCAGGTGGACACTCCAGATCGCTCCATTCTCTCTATCAAAACTCCGTAATGGGGAACCTACCTACCGAACTCCGAGTCCCAAAGCATCCCCACAGCGGCGAAGCGGGATTTGACCCCTCATCCTGTACACTTTTTGTATGGTTGCGAAATCTCTCACGGTTCTCGTTGTTGACGATCACGCGCTTATTCGGGCCGCTTTGGTGTCGGTCCTCAACGATTCGGCTGACATCCGTGTCATCGGCGAAGCGAGTAACGGGGCAGAGGCTGTGGATCTTGCGCACAAACTCTCGCCACGCGTTGTGATCCTCGATATCGAGATGCCAGGCGTCGATGCGTTTCATGCAGCGAGTCACATTCTGCAACTTCGTCCCAACACTGCGATCATTTTCTTGACTGGCTCGCGACAAGATCGTGCGATCGAGCAAGCACTCAAAGTCGGTGCGCTCGGATTCATCGTGAAGAGCGACAACACCAATCTGCTTCCTGATGCAATTCGTACAGTCGCGCGCGGCGAACAATATTTTTCCCCAAGCGTGCTCGAGCGCATCAACGGTGATCCTGGTGCATTCCGACGCAAGAAGATTTCTGGCACGAAGGGCGACACGCTTTCGGATCGCGAAGTCGAAGTGCTGCGCTATGTCGGTCGTGGATTTGCGAAGAAGCAAATCGCGGACATGCTCGGAATCAGCGTAAAAACAGTAGATAAGCATGTCACGAGCGTAATGTTGAAGTTGGAGATTCACGATCGCGTGGAACTCGCGCTCTACACCGTGCGTGAAGGTCTCATCTCGGCGTGATGATGGAAGAACCGCGCATCGTCAGCGACTCGCTCGACGAAGCTGTGCTCTACAAACCAGCGGGACGGAGTTGCGAAGGCACATCTGATGCGCTTGCTGCGCCGCCACTTGATCGTTGGGCGAAGGCTGCGTTGCATTGCGATGCGCTTTGGTTTCCACATCGACTCGATCGATTGACTCGCGGCATCGTGGTGGTTTCAAAAACCCGCGAGGCTGCAGCGCGCAGCGGTGAAGAAATCAAACGCGGTGCGTGGAAAAAGTTTTACCTCGCGCGCGTGCATCGCGAACACAGCGTGCGATTGCTTGGTCTGCAGCGGCTCTACCTCCGAAAAGTTGGTCCGCGTGCGGTGGTTGTGCAGAGCGGCGGAGATCCATCGTTTCAAGAAGGTCTCATGCTGCGAACCACGCGCGACTCGTCTGTGGAAGCGCATCTGCTCCTCCGACTTGATTCAGGTCGCTTTCACCAGATACGCGCGATGCTTGCACATCTAGGCTCGCCGCTCGTTGGGGACACGCTCTATGGAGGCGAGGGTGCTGCGCACACATTTGAACTTGAGCACGCACTTCTTGTTCGTGGCGAGGGCCGATGTTCGCTGCTGCAGCCGCACACGGCGCGTCGTGGAGTGCACCCTGATATCGAAGCTGAACTCCTTCGACTCGCTACCGAGTCCGCAACTCAGTCGATGTAGAGACAATCTCAGCGCCTAGAAGTGCCGCCAAGAGCACCTGCGTGTCGACTGCATCAGCAACCGCCGCTTCGCTCGAAGGCGACGCGCGTACCCAGCGTGGTTGTGCAAGCGCGTTGGTCAAGAGTTGCGCAGCACCGCGTCGGAAGCGGACGGTGTCTTCGGGCGAAAGTCTCGCGGCAACATCCGCAGTCAACGCGCAGGGCGACAAGAGATCGTTGAATCCCTCGGTCTTCGCAACGAGGGTGAGCGAACTTCCCATCACAATGAGTTCAACGAGGCTGTCACCCGCGTCGCCCGAGGGATCTGCGAATCCAGCGCCGCTATAGAGCCCCATTTTTCCTTCGGATACCACCAGCACTCGCACCGCAAGGTTCAGCGCGCTTGACGAGGTGGGCGTCTTCCCTGGATACGGCCGCCACAGCAATTGCACATGCGCGATCACACCGTTCTGCAACTTGCCTGCGATGAGTTCGTCCACCGGCACGCTCGACATCCAATACGACTCACTCGCATCCGTCAACGAGTAGACGACATGCGGAAACTCAAGCGGCAGCGCAAGGGTCGACGCGCCGACCGAGTTCAGTCCTCCATCGCCGCCTTCGTCCTTGAGCCCAAGCGTGCGTGTGATGCCGCAGCCTGAGACTGCGAAGACTGAAAGCGCGAGCGACGTCAACAGCGTGGTGGTTTTCAAGTTCAAGCGCTCTCTCCGGAGATACGTAGGCGCGGTGTTTCAACCGCTGGAAGTCTCGCACGATCACGCGAGGGTGGTGGTGGAACGCCGATGCCGAGCAGACTGATGGAATCGCGTTCGACGATGTCGCGGAGCGCACTGCGCGCGATGTGCGGAAGGGCCGTTGCGTGCACCCATCCGTTCACGGAATACACCGCTTCGATCGCGCGCGCTGGTGTGTCGAATGGGAAACCAGATGCAAAGAGCACCTTACTTTCCACGCCTAAATCTCGGCACACTTCGAGTGCGTTGAGCAACTGCCACGGTCGCGCGGCGATGCCTGCAACATGCGTGAACACACGATCATGCTTCGCGAGCATCGTGAGTGTTTCATCGATGAATGGAGCACCAAGTCCACCGAGGACGAGTGCGAGTCGCGGAAATGCGCGCGCAACTTCGTCGAAGAGATACGGTCGACCGAATTCCAACTTTCCGCTCGCGGGAATCGAACCACTCCAACCTGTGAGGACGGGAAGTTGCAACGCTTCCGCACGATCGAACACACGCATCGCTGCAGTAGAAGCGGGGTGATAGCCCTGCAGCATCGGATCGGTCCAGAGGAGATGCGCTCCTTCTGCGCGCGCACTCTCTACCTCGTCAAGTGCGCGAGGATGGGTTGGATCAATCGCGCGCGCATAAAAAAGTCGCCCTGCGCTCCGTGCCACGGCGTCCTTGAGATGCTCTTCACTAATCGCAGCGCGCAGGAGATCACTTCTGAATCCAACGACCACCGCAGCATCCACCGATTGCATCGCTGACGCATGCACTTCAGGCGAAGCGTCGGGCTTCACCCAGCGCTGCGCAGCGTTGCGGCGAATCTTGGCAGCGAGTTCGCTTCCGAGATCCTCCACGCGCGTCCAAAGGCGAGTATCGAGGTCAACAATCATTCTTGCGCAATCCTACGACAAAGCACGCCTGTGGAGCGGAGAGGTCCCGCGTTGGTCCGATGCTTCCCCTACAGTTTCGCCGATGCCCGAGACCGCATGGCAAGCACCGCAACTCGCGACGAACCCGCACGAATGCAGCGACAAGGCCGCGCGTGTGAAGGCGATGTTCGCAGCGATCGCAAAGAGTTACGACCTCAACAACCGCGTGCACTCCTTCGGGCTCGATCAACGCTGGCGCCGAGCCACCGTCCGAATCGCTAAGGTCATGGCAACGGACGACGTCGTCGATGTCGCATGCGGCACAGGTGATCTTGCGGAGGCGTTCCTGTGTGCAGGAGTTCGCTCAGTGCGCGGTGTCGACTTCACGCCTGAGATGCTTGAGGTTGCTCGCGAGAAGAGCGAGCGAACGCGCCCGAACGCAACTCTGCGCGTGGAGTACAAAGAAGGCGACGCAACCGCGCTTGACTTGCCAGATGCATGCGCCGATATCGTGTCGATTGCGTTCGGAATTCGCAATGTCGGGAACACGCCCCAAGCGTTGCGCGAGTTCTTCAGAATTCTGCGGCCCAACGGAAGGTTGGTCATTCTTGAATTTGCGCAACCGAGTAATCCAATCATCCGCGCTGCAAATCGTTTCTATACGCATCGAATCATGCCATCCACTGCGACATGGTTGAGTCGTGACAAGAGCGGCGCATATCGGTACCTGCCTCGGTCGGTTGAAACCTATCTCGATCGCGATGCTCTCGCGCAAGAAGTGCGCGGTGCGGGCTTCGTCGATGTGACGCAAAAAACGCTTACTTTCGGTACATGCGCGGTAACTCGTGCGATCAAGCGCTGATTGCTCGATTTCAGGAAAACACTTGCGACAATGATGCTTGTCTCTGTGACTCGATGGATCGAGTCGCACCCGAGTCGGAATGGATGCCGACTTTCATACGACATTGGCGCCGCACGTTCGGAGACCGTGAAGCGCCAAATCTCCAAGGAACGGAGCAACGGCCATGCCTCAGGCCCAAGCAATCGAACATCTTGTGACAGCGCTCATTTCAGGAAATCGTGCCGACGCGCGCGATGCACTTCGCGATGCCATCAACGACGGAAACACCGCTGAATCAACGGTGGAACACCTCGTGTGGCCGGCGGCAATCACGCTCGACGCACTCTGGCGAAAGGACAACATCGAGCGATCTTCGTATCACGGTGCTGTGCTCATGCTCAGTCAACTCGTTCAACGACTCGAGTGCGGATACAGTCGCGCACCGCAACATGGAAGCGTGTATGTCGTGGTCTGTGGAAATCAATCCGGCGAAGAACTAGCTGGGGAAATTTTCAGCGGACTTGCGGAAGCATCTGGCGCAGAGGTCGTCTTCCTCGGCGCATGCGGTGATGCGGATGACCTCTTCAGCACGCTCACGAAACGAGCACCCGATGCATTCGTCGCCTTCGCGTCAAGTGCCAGTGATGCACCAACCCTTCGAACGCTTCTTGATCGACTCCGATCGAGTGGGGCGGTGCCGGGACTCAAGATTGCCTTCGGTGGCGGTGTCTTCGCTCGCGCGCCTGGTCTGGCGGAGGAAATGGGTGCGGATCTCTGGGCAGATGACCCGTTCGAACTGATCCGAGTCTTGGGTCGCTCGGGTACACGGGATTCGACCGCGGTCGCCCGATCCGCTTGCCGACAGCGCCGCCGAAACGCTGCCTAGCGTGTTCTCGGGGCATGGCGGGAGCCCTCGAACCTTCGAAGCCCCGTGCATTTCTCCAATTCGGTGAAATGAAGGCACTTTTCGCAACCTTCACATCCTCTGTTGCGTTCAATTCAATAGCCCGCACGCGAGGACCGGAACGAACTTCCGGTCCTCCTCTTCAAGTAGGATCTAAAGACATGGAAGCAGCAGCCGAAAGAGCTCTCATCCGACGCGCCAAGACCGGCGACCGTGATGCAATTGCCGCACTCATCGAAGCACACCATCGTCCTGTTGAAATGTTCCTCCTTCGGTTGTGTGGTCGTCCCGACCTCGCTGAAGATCTCGCGCAAGAAGCGTTCATGCGCGTGATGCGTTCCTTGGATCGATTTGACGAGCGCTTCCGATTTTCAACCTGGCTCTTCACGATTGCCAAGCGGCTCCTCGTCAACAACTTGCAGAAGATGAAGCCGACGAGCGACAGCGATCTCGTTGAACTCCGCGCAGCCGCGTACTCCACTCCTGCGACTGAGAACGAAGCGATTGAAGAAGGTCGGCTTGGACGCGAGATGCTCGATACCGGACTCGCTTCACTCGAAGAACCGCAACTCGAAATCGTCTTGCTCTTCCACCAGCAGAACTGGCCCGTGCATCGCATCGCAGAACGATTGAAGATGCCAGAAGGCACCGTGAAGAGTCATCTCTTCCGCGCACGACGCAAGATGCTTGGTGCGATTGAGGCGGAGCAAGAACGCGCAAGTGCTGAACTACGCGAATCACGCTTGAAACTTGCTGCAGCTCGCGTGATGAACGCTGCGGCGCCCGTGATGAATGCTGCGGCGCCCGTGATGAATGCTGCCAGAAGAACTCGGACAGCTGATGTTTCACGCTCGGAGTTCATCGCATGAGACTGCGCGAGTGTGCAATCCTCTCGAAGTTACTCCGTGCCCTGCGCATCAGCAGCGCTCAGGCAGATGCTGCTCGATCGGTGCGCACGGAAGCCCTCACGAATGACGTGACGAACTCAATTCGCCGACGCATCGCGATCTTTAGCGGCGGCATCGTGGTTGGTCTGCTTCTCGCAGCAGTTGCACTCATGCTGCGCCACGCGAATGAAGAGCAGGGACCGCAAGTAGCAACGCTCATCGGTAATGGTGTCGATCGCCACGGCGAAGCACTCGACGCATGGAAGACTCTGTTCCCCGATGCACCTCACGGATGCGTGGAATGCCCAGGTCGCGCCCGTCACATCAACGCTGACGGCTCGAACTCGCCAAACCCATGCACGGAGGCTCCTTCCGAAGCCGCGGCATGCGCGTTTTTCGTGAAGGGCTGAGCGAATGCGCCGAACCTTCGCAATACTCTGTGCTTGCATTTGTGCAACGCGCGCGCTTGCGCAAACACCTGAAAGTGAAATCGCAGGGTCCGGAATCCCGCCTCGGCGCATCGTGACAGTCATCACCGCCGAGCACTTTCACGCGCCTGAAGAGATTCCCGAAGTGCGTTTAGTGCTTGAAGGTGCGCATCTGAATGCGATTGCCAATGCACTCGGAAGCGAAGCGGTCGCAGCGTTGGTGAAGCACACGCTCGGCGCTGGCGCGTTTGAAGAGCTCCGCGGCATCTTCACTACACCGCAAGGTGGAAGCGATGCACTTCGCGCGGCACTCTCTGGTCGTGTGATCTTGCTTGCGGGTGATGGATGGGCGCTCGCCGTTGATGCGGGAAAAGATGGCAATCGCGCGCTCTTGCAATCGCTTGGCGCACAACTCACTGCGCCTTCCACTTATGAAATCAAGAGTCAGGGCGCAATCGCTCGACTGCACAACGGTTGGCTCGTACTCTCGCGCCACGACCTCGCAGGCGAGCGCATTTCGCACGCGCTCTTCGCGATGCTTGCCTCACACGATGCGTCACTTCCTCCAGAGGTTGGACTACGTATCGGGCTGCGACACAAACTTCCGATGGGCGGCGCGACTGCGCTCTCCGTGAGTACACGCGAGAGTCGACTCGTTGTAAACATCGAAGGGCAGTACAAGGAACTTCCGTTTGGCACGGCGGCGCGAAGTGTGAAACTCGATCGCGCGATCGTGTCGAGATTCGAGAACAGCGCATGCGTAGCAGTCGCGCAGCCCTGCGATGGTGTTCCGGATGCGAGTGACGCGCTGTTGGTTGCGGTGCTTCCGGAGTTAATGCCTCCACCGGCAATGCGCGCGAATCTCAGTGGCGAAAAACTCTTCGTGGTCGGTCGAACGTGCCACAAAGGGGCGCCCAATGTCGCGTGTTGCGTTCGTGTCGATGACTTCGATCAAGCGCAGGAGGATCAACGAACGTACATGCGCCGCATAGAAAGTGGAATGCTCCGCGTGCTCAGTGGCGGGTTTGGTCTTGAGAATGGCCTCGGTGGCGGGAAGGACTCGCGACCGCCGCTCGGACGATTCATCGAACAGCAATTTGGGAAAGCGTTTCATCTTGGCGCAATGGAATTGTGTTGGCGCACCGTTCCCACACCATGCGGTGGTTGGCAAGTTTACGCAAGCAACGCGCCATGGCTTGAAGAAGTCAGCAGTGAACTCGAACGCGCAGGATGTCCTGAAGATGGTTTCACTGTTGCGCTCGGCACTGGATTTCTACATGGACCGCGTGCAGGCGCACTCTTGCGTGGATGGAAGCCGCTGCAGGACCAGGACGCGCAAGCAGCGAACGCTGGAATCGAGGCACTTGCATCACTCATCGATGGACTCGGTGCAGTGCAGTTTCGTTACGCACTCCCAGCGCCAGGACGACTCAGTGCCGAGCTCGTCATTGAGCCGCGAGTCGAGCCAACCGCTGTGACGAAGGAATGAGCCGAGCGCGATCGCTCGTACTCGCAGGTCGAAGTCCACTCGCACTGCGAATGGCACATGTTCTCGCGGAGCAGTGCGGTACGGCGATTGGCGCACCACTTCTTCTTGCAGTGAGCGGCGGCGCAGATTCGCGCGCATTACTGCTTCTTGCTGCTGCGTTATGGAAACGCGAAGATGCGCTCGATCAATTGGCCGTCGTGAGTATCGACCACGGACTTCGGCCAGTGAGCGCAAGCGAAGGTCGCAGCGTGGAGGATTTCGCGATCTCGCTCGGTGTATCGCGCGTCGCACTTCGGCGCGTAAGTGTTCTGCGGCGGGGAAATCTCGAAGCTGCAGCGCGGACAGCGCGCTGGACTGCAATCGGCGAAGTCATGCGAGAGTTCGACATCGCAACAGTCGCAACCGCGCATCATGCGGATGACCTCTTCGAGAGCTTCTTCTTTCAACTCGCACGCAAGCGGGGGATCGATGCGCTGCGAGCATTGCCGCCCATCGCGCCGCTTCCAGTGAAGTCTGCTGGCGAACGCACACTGATCCGTCCGCTTCGCTCGATGCGCAAGCGAGAGCTCGTCGCGCTCCTCACGCGTGCAGGATTGCAGTGGGATGAGGATGAAACGAATCACTCGAACGAACAGTTTCGCGCGCAAATGCGGCGTTTTTTGGCACTCGCGGGCGATGCGCTTGATCCCTGCATTGACGGGTTGGCAGCGCTCGCGCAAGAGTGCGCGCAACTCGAGCACGCAGGCGTACGACCGCCGAAATCTTCGTCCCGCGCGAGCCTTCGAAAACTTGATCCGAGTTCGCGACGGACTGCGATCACAGCACTTCTGAAAGACGCTGGTTGTATCGCACCGCAGCAGCGCGTCCTTGCGAGCCTCATGCGCGCGATCGCTGATGAAGAAGTTCGACCGCGCGAGTTCCGTTTTCGCGGCGCTCGCGTGCTGTTGAAGCGAACATCACTTCGCGCCGAAGCAATCGCCTGAAATCTTGTCGCTAAAGCACGTCACTACGCCGTTCTCAATACGGAGCGCCGCGGGAGGCGCGACAAGCCACAGTGGGCCGCGAGGGAGTTCAATAAACTCGCACGACGCACATTGAACGGAACCAAGGTCATCACCAGCCGCTGCAGTCTCTCCGTCCGCGAGTGGAATCTCGACAGCGATGATGGGCTCAAGTTGTGGTCCTTGAAAGTGTTCGTCAAAGAACGCATGGCAGGACGAGCAGTGGCTGTTGAACAACACGATCCAACCAGTGTTGCCACCGGCAGCGATCATCGCGGGCAGCGTGGGTAAGTACTGCGCGAGCAAAGTTGTTTCGATGTGTTGCCCAACGAAAGTCTCGAGAGGGAGTTCGACAACTTGCATCGGCGGAACGGTGTGGTCATGACGCTGAAACTCCACCCGCGCGGCGATCATTGCGCCACCAGCGAGTGCGAGCATTGCAGCGAGCACGCTCCACGAGCCACTCAATCCGCGGCGCGCATTCGATTGGGGAACTTTGGGTTCAGCGAGCAAAGTCAGCGCTATGCATGCAACTCCAAGCGCGAATGCGAACGTCATGGCGCCGCTGATATCGCCCTCTTTGAATGCACGAGAGATACTCGCGAGTGCGCCGAAAGCAAGCAACGCGCCGCCAAGAAGCGCGGTCAAGCGACCCCGCACGAGCAGCGCGAGTAACGCGAACGAGAAGAGCACTGCAATGATCGCCTTCGCAGCCGGCTCTTCTGCGAGACCACCGGTTGAGACGAGCAGATCGCGAAACGGGCGCGGCGCAGACTGTGGACCTTGGAGCAGCATCCAGATGCCGGTGAGCCCGAGTGATCCCGCAGTGGCGAGTGGAAGCAGCCAAGAAGGAATGAGATTGCGCTTCATGTCAAACGATCCTATGCGTGAATCACTTCACGCCCTTGATGCAGGCTTCGAGTTTCTCCATGTCTTCAATGTCTTCGACGATGCACGTGACGACACCGTCTTGCATCGAGAGCACCACAGGCGTTTGCATGACATAGTTCGGACCCTTGATGAGTTGCGCGAGCGCGCAGGTGTCGCACGGCATTTCGAGCAACGCGTTCGGATCCGCGTCAGGAATCGCGACCGCAAGCGTGGGCACATTGAGCGCACCTGTGAAGTGCGTCATCATCAACTCATGGCAGTGATCGCAATCTTGTCGGTAGTAGATGACAATCCAGCGCCCCTCATTGAGCTTCGCGGGCGGCTTCTGTATCAGTACGCCGAAATCATTTGCGTCGAGTCGCGAACCCACCAAGTTTGCAAACTCCGCGATGTAGAAACCTTGCACTTGTGCGGGCATCGCAGGCCAGGCCTTGGTGGTCGTCGGTGGAGTCACGGTCGGTGGAGTCACGGTGGGTGGAGTCACGGACGGCGCAGTTGATTGCGCACCCGTCGGAAGTTCAAGGATTCGTGCGAGTGCCGCTTCATCGTCCACATTCGTACACACATCAGTGATCACGCCATCCTGACACTTCAGGATCATCGGAGGCGTACCGAGCATGTACTCCGGCGCCTTTCCCGTCTTAGGCGCGTAGAACTTGGTGGACTCGCATCCAGCACACGACATGGGCAGCGGTCGATCACCACTGAGGGGAATCGCAACGCGCAGCACGGGAATCTTTGATGGCACTGCAAAGTGCTTCTTGAAGAGCGTTTGGCAGTGTTCGCATGTTTCGCTATAGAGCACGATCAATTGCGGACCCTTCAAGAGCGTCGCTGGAACCGGCCGTTCCATCGCGAGGAAGACTGGAATGTCGACGAGGCGTTTGCCGATCGCATCCTTCCACTTCACGAAGTACAAACTCGAGTAACTCGTCGGTGCACTCGGCCAAGTAGATGATTCCACCGCATCAGGCGGCGTCACCATTGGCTCAGCCGTCGTGTCAATCACTGGCGTCGCGCGTCCGTACGCGATGCCGAACGCGACGGCAGCAATCGCGACCCCGAACACTGCGCTGCGCTTAAATGCTCCACCACCGCGAGGAGCTTTGATGGCAGCGAAGAGAAGCAGGGCGTCGATAAAGAACATCAACCATGCAGGCAGGCTTGTTTTCCCGAAGCAGCCGCAACCACCCTCCCACACTCCCTTGAATCCGCCCTTCGCGAATTGTTGCGCGATGAGAATTGCGAGGATCGCGCAGAACAAACTGAGCACGCTCATGGCGATGAGTCGAGCAAAGCGCGGCACAATCAGAATGGTGAGCGCTGCGAAGAGTTCCGCACCAATGAAGAAGCGAAACGTCGCGCCGACGAATGTTCCAAGGTCAACTCCGAGTGAACTTCCCACCGAGAGCACTGCATCGAGTACCGGTGGCGGAAGCGTCTTCGGATCAAACGAGATGAGCTTGCCGATGGCGCCCGCGCCAATCCAAAGCGGAACCACGACGCGCAGGACGAAGAGTGCGATGTGTTGGAACCGAGAAGCAGAGGCAGCACGGGAGTCTGAAACGGCGCTCATCATGGGGAACTCACAAGGATTCGTTGGGACTCAGAGGTGGAACAATCGATCGACAGTCATGCATCCGTCGGCGCAATGCGATCGGCAACTTCACATACCGCGTGCATGGTGATTTGATGCGCTTCTTGAATCATTGCGCTGTCTTCTCCGCCCACAACGATGGAGAAATCGCACAAGGGAAGGAGTTTTCCGCCGCCCTTGCCGAGAATGCCGAGCACTTTCGCGCCGCGCGCCTTCGCAGCGGAGGCTGCGGAGAGCAGATTGGCTGAGTTGCCGCTGGTGGAAAAGAGCACGAGCAGATCGCCCCGACGCAAGACCGCGGTTGCTTGACGCGCAAAGACTTCGTCGAAGCCGTAATCATTCGCGATGCAACTCATCGCAGTTGGGTCAGCGCACAAGCAGACGGCGCGTAGTGGTTTGCGATTGCGCTCGTAGCGACCGACAAGTTCTTCTGCGAGATGGAGAGCCTCCGCAGCAGAGCCTCCGTTGCCTGCGGTCGCGATGAGACCATCACGTTCAAGCGTTTCACGCACGACATTGCAGATGGTTTCAAGCACCGCAGCTTGCGTCGTGAGGAGCCGCACAGCTTCGGTAGCGCGATGGAGTCGACGGAGGACGACTTCGTGCGTCGCTGCAGTTTCCGAATTGTTCACAACCGTCGACGGTGTTTGCATAGCGGTTAATTGTACGAAGTTCATCGCGCCCCACATGAAGCGTCCAGTCACGGATCGGACTGAATTGAAGCACAATACGCGCATGAGCAATGACCGTTCGCCGTTGAAGACCGAGCAACCCATGCGCATCGCACTCAGCGGTTCGAGCGGCCTCCTTGGAAGCGCGCTGAGCGTCTGCCTCACGAACCACGGGCACACAGTTATTCCGATCGTCCGCGCATCGGAAGTTCCTGCGAGCAAAGCGCCGCAGATTTCCATGCACCCCGCACGAGGGATAGTGCCCTCACAACTTGAGGGCATCGACGCTGTCATCCATCTCGCAGGTGCAGGGATTGCAGATCAACGATGGAGTGCCGCACGCAAGCGCGAGATTCTCGAGAGTCGAGTGCGAGGGACGCGCTTCGTTGCAGAGGCGATGGCGACTGCGCAGCACGAGTGTTCGCGTCCACCGCGCCTGCTTCTCTCTGCGAGTGCTGTGGGCTACTACGGCGCAACATCGCGAGTCGTGGATGAAACAAGTGGTGCGGGGCTTGGATTTCTCGCTGATGTTGTGCAGCAATGGGAAGATGCGAGTCGCAGCGCGCGCGATGCAGGCATCCGCGTGGTGCACCTTCGATTTGGCGTGATCCTCGCCAAACAAGGCGGCGCACTTGGCGCGATGCTGCGACCGTTTCGACTTGGCCTCGGTGGCCCACTTGGCAACGGACAACAAGGATTTCCTTGGGTTTCGAGAGACGATGCGATGGAAGTGATTCGATTTTGTCTCAACGATGCCTCCATCGAAGGCGCGGTGAATGTCGTCGCTCCAGCGCACACAACCCAACGCGAGTTTGCGCGCTCGTTAGGCAAGGCACTTCGACGACCTGCGTTCCTTCCAATGCCTGCATGGGTTGTTGGATTGCTGTTCGGTGAAATGGGAAGAACGCTCTTGCTCGAAGGCGCATTCGTTGCGCCCAGCGTTCTCACGCAGCATGGATTTCAGTTCAAGGATGCGTCGCTCTCTGACGCGCTTCGCACCATCCTCAAGCAAGCGTAGATCCCTCCGACGAGGAGCACGCCGAGCACAAGCGCGATGAACACAGGCGTTCCTGCGCCAGCGGCTGCCGCTATAAGTCCAAGCATCGGACCCGTGAGGTAGCCGGCGCCGACGAGTGCTTCGTGCGTGCCGCCCGCTTCAACCTCTGCAGCACCAACAGCCATCGCGTAGTAGATCGCGTTGTAATAAATCGCACCTTGTCCGAGGCCGAGTGCGGTGAGTCCGATGATCAATGTCATCTCGCTTCCACTGAGTGCAGTGAGTGTGAAGCCAGCGCTGAGGAGAATTCCCGAAACAACAAGTGTCACACCGCGACCATGCCAGAAAACGGTTTGCCAAAGAATAAGCACGCTCAGCAAGCGCGCCACATGCCAGGTCGAAGAGATCGGTGCATGCCACTGCTCTGCGGTTGAAAGTCCAGCGAAGAGATACGGCAACACAGGCGAGAGTGCGCCGATGACGAGGTAGCCCATCGGATGCAGCACACGCGAGGCGCGCAAGAGTGGACCATACGAAGAGGGGACGGAAGCAGCGTGTAACGTCGCCTCATGACGCGCGGGATGCTCAGGAAACGCTAGAAGAAAGCACATCGCTGCGAGCAAGATCGGCAGCATCGAAGGGATCGCGTAGTTCAAGAGTCCTGCCGCTTCGAGTGGTCCCGTGAGCGCGAGACCGATCGCTGTTGCGGACATCCACGAAGCATTCCACCAACCAATCGCGTTGCGCATGGACGCGCCATGTCGACCTGAAACAAGATAGTGCTGGATGATCGGCCATTGCAGTGCACCGAACGCCATCATCGTCACGGCGCAGATCCACAGCGTCATCACATGCGGCACGAGAAGAA